>JBHJHJ010000103.1:0-3525 GCA_050330955.1 Elainellaceae cyanobacterium
AGGTGGTAGCAGCTAGCAGGGTAGGAATCATCAGTACGCCGAACCATCCGATGTATAGACGGTTGTTGGTGCTGGTGACCCACTCGCAGAACTGCTGCCATACGTTAGCGCTAGAGCGCTGCTGTAGGGTAGTAGTCATAATGTGATGAGTGCCTTATTGAAAATGTATTCGAAAAGTGAGTTTGTATCCATTTTGGTTTTTCTCACTGATTAAATACTACAGGGTTTGTAACGAAAAGTAAAGGAATCCGACGCTCTCTTAAGCTTTTGCTCCGTTTTCACTAAGCAAAAAGCGGCACAAGTGCTACGTTCCTCTTGAGTTGTGGGATTTAGCTTTGACGTTAGGGGAGTACCCTCAGGCGCAGCATCAGAAGCTCACTTAGATCTACAGCTCAAGCGCCTACGGAATTTACATTTCCTTTATAATTGGCCTAACTCTTTATTTAGGTAAGGCATGAGTATTAAAGCGGTTGGAAATCCTCCCCCCGAAGCCGATCAAATCAAAGCGGTGCTCGAAGAGCGGCTTCCTGAAATCATTGCGAGTTTCAATAGAGTGCTGAAGGAGCAATACGATATTTCGGGGATTAGCGTTGGTGGATTCACGGTTGTTCCTGAAAGCGCTGTGTCTGGGTCTGTCACCTGTGACCAAGACGGCTGCTCGATTGATTAGTCTTCAGTGGGGCGGGAAGATCTCTTATCTAAACTGCCATAGGTCTCTGTCGATTGAGAATCTTCCCCGCTGCTGCTTCAGCGCTCCTTACCTGAATCTCATCAAGCAACCGTAATCTAAGACCATAGCCCTACAGGTCAGAACCACAGGCCTTAGCCATCATTAGGAGCGCACCCATGGCCCAGCAAGACTTACCCCTGATGCAAGACTTTGAATCTTGGCTTAGCCAGCAGATCCTGAAACTGAGCGTTGATGCGCTTAGCAAAGAAGCCATGACCTGTACCGCCTGCCCTGAAGTGATGGGCGACTATATCATTGAGTACGAAGGAAAGAAGCTGCGCATGCCGACCGGAAAGGCCTATGCCTTTTTGCGCTACGTTCTGGAAAAGTGATGTGCCAAGATAAGCCAGCTGGCGTCAGCCCAGCACTACTCCTCCTGACGCAGTAGCGGATTGACTAACTCATTTAGCCCCTCTCCCAGCAGCGACAATCCCACCACTAAACCTGTCAGGGCTAAACCGGGAAACAGCGCCGTCCACCAGATACCAGTGGGCAAGGCGTCCAAGGCTTGCCGTAGATCCTGACCCCATTCTGGAGTTTGATCGGGCAGGCCTAGCCCCAAAAATCCCAACCCACCCAAAACCAGAACAGCGTCGGCGGCGTTGAGGGTAAATAGAACGGGGACGCTCTGCACCACGTTGAGCGACACGTAGCGGGATAGCACAGCCCAAGTCGAAGCTCCCATGGCCTGGGCCGCTTCAATAAACAGCTCTGCCTTGACGCTGACGGTATGGTTACGCACCACCCGGTAATACTGCGGGATGTAGGCAATGCTGAGGGCGATCGCCGCATTGGACACGCCTCGACCGACAATGAAGGCCAGGGTCACCGACAGCAACAGCCCCGGCAGGGTGTAGATGGTATCCATAAAAAACAGCAGCGCTCGGTCCAGTCTTCCTCCCAAATAGCCGCTCACCATCCCGAGGGGCACGCCAATCACTAGGCTTAGGGTTGTGGCCAGCAGCACTACTTTGAGCGCCGCTTGGGTGCCAAACAGGGTTCTCGAAAAGACGTCATAGCCTTGGCGCGTAGTTCCGAACCAGTACTCTCCAGACGGAGGTTCGTGAATCGGATTGACCAAAGACGCCGTAGGGTCCTGCAGTAGCCCCATCTGCTGAAGCAGCGGCGCGAATAGGGCGATCGCAATGTATAGCGCCGTGATCACAAATCCAGCCCACATCATCTGACGCGACAGACTGAGCTGCAAGAAAGCGAATCGCTGGTAGGGTTTGGATTGTACAGCCATAGGACGGGATAGACGCGAGCGTTTTCTCAGACTATCGCGAATTTTATAAAATCTATAGAAAATCTATAAAAGGGGGGTTATCCATTGGCCTAAGGCAGCCGTTACGATGGGCCAAGCGTTGCTGCCGTCACCATCTCTAATTCTTGTGCTACTTCTTGACCTCTCTGTCAACGTCCATTCCCTTACGCCGAACCTCAATATTCACTACACTGCTGACCCGGTAGGCACCTTCCCGGCGTGGCTAGCGGCAATCAGCATCTTCTTAGCCGTCGTAGCGGTGCCCTATCAGGCCATAACTGGCGCACTGGGCTATTTTCAAGATCAGATAGCCTCCGATAGCCAAGTTACAGAAGTAGTGCCGTCTCCCCAGCAGCCATCGCCCCCGGAAGGCATGGTGTTTGAGCCTGCTGAGGTCTCCCAAGCGCCAGCTTTAGTCAGCCCTGCGCCAGACATGACGCTAGACGCTCTGTTTGAAGGGGGGCCTGAGTCTCTAGTGGCCAGAACGGTTGGCCACGCTGAGGGCACCCGCACTGCAGACGGTGAGAAGACCGAGGCTTATTACGGCCACACCGATCCGGGTAACGGCGCCTGGAACTTGGGCAGCTTTTCCTATCAGCATGGCGCCCAATCCCCTGAGGCAGCGGACGCTAAGCAGCTCCAGCGCCTGCAGCGTCAGGCTGCGCAGATGCGGGCGCGGGCGGCGAGCCTGAATATGACCCTGGGCTTAGAAGAAGAGCTAAACGCCATCGATTTAGCTAATCAAGCCCCAGAGGCAGCGTTGGGAGAAGGGGGCTATATCGATCGCCTAGTGGAGGCCTATGACAAAGGTCTGCAGGGTCCGGATGCCATTCTATGGGCCCGCACTTGGGCGTATATCAACCCAGAGACAGGAACTTGGGACGCCCCGGGCTTGGGCAATACCCTGTGGTCGATTCGAGATGATCAAGAGCGGCGGCGCCGGGCGATCGCCCAGGTTCTGAAGCTCTCCCCCACTGAGGCGACGCTGGCCCTGGTGAAGCCTGATACGGTAGTGGAGCAGAACGCGTAAGGTCGTTTGCCATGAACCCCTACTTAGAGAGCAGCGAGGTGATTGACTGGCGCCACCCCGCTATCCTGGCCCAGGCGCGGGAACTGGCTGCTTCTGGCACCACCACAGAGGCGATCGCCAAAGCCTGCTTTGAGTGGGTGCGCGATGAAATTCACCACAGCGTGGACTACCAGCAGAACCCCGTGACCTGCCGCGCCTCAGATGTGTTAGCCCACGGAACCGGCTACTGCTACGCCAAAAGCCACCTGTTGGCGGCCCTGCTGCGGGCCAATGGTATCCCAGCGGGGCTCTGCTACCAGCGGCTGAGCGTGAACGACCAGGGCGCCCCCTACTGCCTGCACGGACTGAACGCCGTGCAGATCCCCGGCGGCTGGTACCGTATCGATGCCCGCGGCAACAGACCAGAGATCAACGCCCAATTTGACCCACCGCACGAGCGGCTCGCCTTTCAGCTCCAGTTTCCTGAAGAGGCAGACTTTCCGGCCATCCTCCCCGAACCCC
>JBHJHJ010000104.1:0-11869 GCA_050330955.1 Elainellaceae cyanobacterium
GAGCGCTTTGCCGCCACGGGCAGCTCTTTTGTGATCAGCGGTCGGGGCGGCATCCCCCAAGGGCCCCAGGACCCCCAGCCCACCCTGCTGTGGCAGGACGCGCTGCCCATTGAGGGAGAGGCTGAGATGGAGGAAGGCACAACTCAAGAAAGCAGCGCCACTCCGATAACCGTTGTAGAAGCCCAAGGCTGGGTACAGAATGCACAGGGGCAGGTAGTGCTGGTGGCAGGGGCATCGCAGGAGGCGGTGGGTCAACCCTTAGCCTGTCAAAGCTAGGCCTCCGGGTCCACCCCTAGCTCCCGCAGCTTTGCCGCCAGGCGATCGCTCCGCTGGCGCTCGGCCTCTAGCTGCTCGCCTGCCGCTTGGGCCACTTCCTCCGGCGTCGGCACCAGGTCACCGTCAGGGGTAAAAAAGCGCAGCTTGTTCTCATGCACCCCCAAGAAGAGCTGTAGCTGCTGGCTCCAGCGCCGCCCCTGCCCGTCGGGGGCAATGGCCTGGTACTCGCCGCTCATCAAGTGAAAGCCTTCAAACTCCAACGAGTCGGGGTCAAACCAAAAGTAGTCCGGCGTGCGGAAGATGTTGCCGTAAATCTCTTTTTTTAGCCCCCGATCCGTCTTCGCTGTGGAGTCCGACAGCAGCTCTACAATCACGTTGGGGTACTGGCCCCCCTCTTCCCACACCACCCAACTTTTGCGGGGGCGCTTCTCTACCCCCAGCGCCACAAAGAAATCTGGGCCTCTAAAGTCTTCAGACTTGAGCTGGCGGGGGCTGAAGTACACCGTCAGGTTACCCGCCGTGAAGTAGTCGTCGCGGCCCTTCCATAGCCAGTCAAGGCAGGTGAGCAGCAGGATGATTTGCGCCAGGTGTAGGGAGCTTTCCAAGGGGGGCTCGTCGCTGTACAGGTTTCCAGGAGGAAAGATAACACCGTTGCCGCTGGGCTGCGCTGACGGGGTAGCGTCTGGGGTAGTTTGAGCCGTGTCGAAGGTGGTCATGGTCGCTCTCTTGCGGCTAGGCTAACGCCGTCTAGCCCAGCCTAACGTATGTAGGAGCTGATAATCCTATCGACGAGTGAAGCGCGGCCATACTTTAATAATAGATATCGCAATGGTCGCTGGCGTAACTATCCCAACAAAGCCAGACCGCTCTCAAGATCCATCGCTGTCCCCAACGCTCACAGCCAAAGCGCCACCGATTCAACCCAGAGCCTCAAGAATCAAGCCCAGTTGCCAAAAACTTTCAGCGCGAACCTTCATTCTCCAAGCCCAAAGCCCAAACCTTGAGGCTAAACATCCCCAACCGTCGTCCTCTAGGCCACAAGTTCGAAGCACAACACTGCTCAGTTTAAGCGCCTAACCTTCTCCTGCCGCGCTTGCCCATAGAAAAGCGCCCCTGGAAGCTACCCCAAAGACGCTTTGACCTTCAATTAATGCACCCCAAGCGAAACAGTCCCGGCTCCTTTACTCGTCCGTCAGTCGCCGACGCCGACGGACGAAGCGCTGGCCCATTTCCTCCATTGCCGCATCTAGGCCGTCCACGTGGCCGCTGACCTTGGTGTAGTTGTAGACCTTGAGCGCTGCGGTGTAGGCCTCGCTGCCTACGGCTACCAGGGTGTCGTCTATCATCTCCTGCAGCTGCGCTAGGGAAAGCATCAGCGGGTAGAGCACCTCAAACAGCTCCACATCCCGCGCCATCTCTTCGGTGTTAAAGGAGCGGGGCAGAATGTCGGGGTTTTGCTGGGCGACGTTGAGGGCCTTTTGCACAAAGGCGCGGCTTTTGTCCCCCATTTTGGGCAGGTCGCGCCGCTGGTTGGGGGTGAGGTTGAGCAAGAAAGGAAGGTGGCGGTGGATGTTGGCGATCGCAGCGCGGATTTCCTCTTGATCTTCTGGGATTAGGGTGGCGCTAATTGCGTTTGTTAGGGTCATAAAACCTCAAAGCGGTGTAATTGAATAAGTACGCTGCAAGTCAACGGAGCTGTCAGGGGGAGCGCCCCCGCCGGGGGCGCTCCCCCTTTTCGTTGACTTGTGGCTACGAACTTACTTCTGTAAGGTTCCCTAGCAGCGCTGGTTTGAGAGAAGGGCCAGGGCAGCGGGGCGGGCTTTTTACGGAAATTTGATTTAGCATAATTTTTGTGCAGATATGGCTCGCCATGTCCTGACGGGGTGCCCCTTTCAAAACCTGGACCTATGCTAGCGATCGCCGCTCTCAAATCCTGCCGCTGCCGCTATTTTTTGGCGCTGATTGCTGTTGCAATGCTCTTCCCCGGAGGGGCGAAAGCTCAGGTGATTCCCGACGGGACCCTGGGACCAGAGTCATCGCTGCTATTGCCCAACGGCGTCACGGTAGAGGGCGCAGCGGCGGACCTGATTCGGGCGGGGGCGCGGCGGGGGGAGAACCTGTTCCACAGCTTTGAGCGCTTCAGCATTGGGGAAGGGCAGCGGGTGTATTTTGAGAACCCGGCGGGGGTGGCGCGGGTCTTTAGTCGGGTGACGGGGGAGACGCGCTCGGATATTTTGGGGACGCTGGGCAGCTTGGGGGGAGCGGACCTGTTTTTGCTGAACCCCAACGGCATTGTGTTTGGCCCCAACGCCCGGCTCAACGTGGGGGGCTCTTTTGTGGCCAGCACGGGCGATCGCGTTACGTTTGCCGATGGCAGGGAGTTTAGCGCCGTACCGCAAGCGAGCGAATTACTGAGCATTAACGTTCCGCTGGGGGTGCAGTTCAACGCTTCTGCCCAGGGCGATATTGTCAATCAAGGGAGTTTGGAGGCCGGTCTGGGGCAATCCCTGACGCTCTTTGGCCGCACCATTGAGAATAGCGGGCAGCTGACTGCGCGGAGCGGCGGGGATATTGTTTTGGTTACGCCCCAGACCGCAGGTAGCTCAGTTTTGGTCGACGGTGGCGTTGTCAACACCAACGTTGAGCGTGACGACGTGACACCCGGCGGAAACATTTCAATGACCACCCACGATCTCACCGTCCAAAATGATGGCATTGTCACCGCAAGCACCCTAGGCCAAGGTGATGCAGGAAGAATAGATATCGGGGCGACAGGTACGGTGACGGTCGATGGCGAGCGGTCTACCATTGCGAGCCAGGTGGGACAGACCAGTACGGGCAATAGCGGCGGAATTGCGATCGCTGCCCGCAACATCACTGTACTGAATGCCGGTGAAATTAGCGCCAGTACCTTCGGCGCGGGCAATTCAGGGCTGCTTGAAGTTAACGTTACCGAGGCTATTAGGCTGGATGGATTCGATTCCCATCTAACGAGCCGGGTCGAGCCTTCAAGCACAGGTGATAGTAGCGGAATTAGGATCACGACAGGGGACCTTTTCGTGCTCAATGGCGCCCTAGTGGGGGCCGAGACTCGGGGCGAAGGAAACTCGGGGCTGATTGAAATTGTGGCGGCAGAGAACGTCAGGGTAGAGGGACAGTCCTCCTTTGTGAGTAGCCGAGTTGATTTAAACGGTACAGGTGATAGCGGTGGAATTTCGATTGCGACCGGTAGCCTCTCAGTAGTGAATGACGGCGAAATCAGCGCCAGCACCTTTAGCGAGGGCAACTCAGGGCTGGTTGAAATTACGGCTACAGAAGACGTCAGGGTGGACGGACAGAACTCTTTTCTGACCAGCCGGGTCGATCCGTCTGGCACGGGGGACAGCGGCGGGATTCGGATCACCACGGGTAACTTGTTCGTCCTCGATGGCGCTTTAGTCGGGGCTGTGACATTTGGTGATGGCAACTCAGGACTGATCGAGATTGTGGCGGCGGAAGACGTCAGGGTAGCTGGAGCAAACTCCTTCATTAGTAGCCGGGTTGAGTCAGTGGGGACAGGCAACAGTGGCGGAATTTCCATTGCTGCCCGTAATCTCTCTGTGATAGACGATGGTGAAATCAGCGCCAGCACCTTTGGTGAGGGTAACTCAGGGCTTTTAAAGATCGATGTCGAAGAAGACGTTAGGGTAGATGGACAGAACTCCTTCCTCTCAAACCGAGTTGGCTTAACTGGCACAGGTAGCAGCGGCGGGATAACCATCACCACAGGGGACCTCTTCGTCCTTAACGGGGGCGCAATTAGCGCCGGTACCTTCAATCAGGGGAGTTCAGGGCAGTTGGAGATCACCGCCGAGGGCCAGATTGTTTTAGATGGCGATCGCCTCCCTCCCAGTATCACGAATCTCGCGGAAGTCCCTTTTACCCCTGATAATGTCGTCATTTTTGACAGTCTCTCTACCATTTCCAGTATCGTAGGGTTTAATGCGACGGGGGACAGCGGCAGCATCACAATTCAAGCGGAAAAGCTCTCAGTCCTCAATGACTCTCTTATCTCAGCAACCACCATTAGCGAGGGTGATTCAGGCCAGGTCCGCATTACAGCAGGAGAAGTCGTCGTAGATGGTACGCTCGCGGCCATCTCTAGCGAAGTGTTTCCCATCGCGACAGGGGATAGTGGTGGCATTGACATTGTGACCACCGACCTCTCCGTTCGCAATGACGGCTCAATCAGTGCTGATACCTTTGGTGAGGGAAATGCAGGACCAATGCGCATTGAGGCAGGAGCAATTTCCCTATCAAGTCGCGGTAGCGAGATATCGACTGAGACCGTCAGCAGCGGCAATGGCGGCGGTATTCAGATTGTGGCTCCCAGAAGTCTCACGATTGATGGTCCGGGTCGAATTGCCGTGGAAACCAGCAGCACTGGAGAGGCAGGAGATATTGAAATTAGGGCTGAGCGCCTTACGCTCTCTGAAGATGTACTCCTGTCTGCTTCAACCAGCGGCCCCGGCTTAGCCGGAGACATCACCTTTAATCTTGCGGAAGACTTGCGAATCAGCAACGGCGGGCGTATCTTTGCAGCCACTGCTGGCTCCGGTACGGGTGGCACCATTACCCTCAACGCCGCCGAGGCGGTCCGCATTGGCGAGGGCGTCCAGGACTTTGAGCCCATTATCTCCGTGGAGGCCAGCGACACGGGCCGCCCCGGCAACATCGCCATCACCACCCCCCGCTTCGTCCTCTCCGAAACCGCCCGCATCACCGCCACCGCCACCGAAACGGCAGCCAACCTAGATGGCGGCGGCAGCATCACCCTCAGCGCCGATCAGATGGATCTGGCTGGCGTCGTGGGCATCTTTGCGGAGACCCAGGGCCAGGCCCCCGGCGGCGTGCTGACCCTGCAGCCTTACCAGAACAACCCCAACCTAGACGTGACCCTGGCGGCGGGCTCCCTGGTCTCCGCCTCCACTAGCGGCAGCGGCAGGGGGGGCGGCTTGGTGATTCAAGCACCGGAGGCGATCGCCATCAGCGGTCCGGGCCGTCTACAGGTGGAAACCAGCGGCACGGGGCGCGCCGGGGACATTGAGGTATCCGCGCAGCGGCTCAGCCTAGAGGGAGGTGTAACTCTGTCTGCCTCAACCACCGGGCTGGGCCAGGCGGGAGACATCACCCTGCATGTCTCTGACTCTCTAGAGCTTGACGGCAGCGTCGTCGAATCGAGCACCGGCCTAGAGTCTGCTGGCCAGGGCGGCAGTATTCGCATCGCCACCGGGGACGCGGTCCTGCGCAACGGCAGCCGCATTGCCGTGGACTCTGCCGGCAGCGGCCAAGGGGGCAACGTGACCCTGGGGGGCGATCGCCTCATTCTCACGGGCAGTAGCCGCATTACCGCCACCACGAGCAGCAGCGACGGCGGCAACCTCGCCTTCAACCTGCAGGATGTGGTGCTGCTGCTGGAGCGCAGCGAGCTCTCCACCACTGCAGGCACCGACGGAGCAGGCGGCGATGGCGGCGACATTACCCTCACCACCCCATTCCTGGTTTCCAATTTCAGCGAAGATAGCGACATTACTGCCAACGCCTTCGACGGCAGCGGCGGCAACGTCCGCATCACCGCCACAGGCGGCATCTTTGGCATCGCGCCCCGCCCGTTTCGTACGCCTGCTAGCGACATCACCGCTAGCTCCGAGAACGGCGTCTCTGGGGATATCACCATTCAAAGCCCCGAAGTGGACCCCAGCCGGTCTACCGCCGAGCTGCCTAGCGCCTTTACTGCTTCTGATGTGGTAGAGAGCTGCCGGGAGCGCTTTGCCGCCACCGGTAGTTCCTTTGTGGTCACCGGGCGGGGGGGCATCCCCCAAGGGCCGCAGGACCCCCAGCTCACCCTGTTGTGGCAGGACGCGCTGCCTGTTGAGGCGGAGGAGGTGCCAGGGGAAGCCGCACCGCAAGACAGCAGCGCCGTCCCCACCACCGTTGTAGAAGCCCAAGGCTGGATAAGAAATGCCCATGGCGAGGTGGTACTGTTAGCGGAGGCGCCACAGCCGGCAGCGGTGGGTCAGCCCGTGGGGTGTCAAGGCTAGACCTCTGGGTTCATCTCTAGCTGCCGCAGCTTTGCCGCGAGGCGATCGCCATACTACAGCGAGCAGCCTACAGCGGGTCCACCTGGCTGTTGACAATCGGCGCATCGGCGATCGCCCCTAGTCCCTGCTGATCTAACAGCGCTGCCCAGTCGTCTTGGTAGGCGACGGGGTCGCTTTTTGCCAGTGGGGCTAGGGTTTCCAGCAGCTCATGCCAGATTCCCGCTCGTCCGTAGGTCGATAGCTTAGTTTCGGCAGGGACGCTCTCTGCGCCGGTGAGCTGCCTCTGTAGGTCAGCGGAGAAGCGATTGAGGTAGGCCGCATCGACCCGCTGCACCACGCCGATGGCAATCACGTCGTCGGTGCGCTCCGCTGGGTCGCAGATTAGCATCAGCGCCCAAATGTAATTCTTGCCGGGCTCCAGCGTCACTGCCCCAGGAGCCGAGTCAGAAGCTGAGACAGGGGCCGAGAGCTGGAGGACGGTGGGCTGGTAGCGGTATTCGGCGGCCTCATTTGCTGGGGGCATGGCAATTTGCGCGACGTAAACCTGCTCACCGGAGGCTTCTTCGTACAGGTGCAGCTCTGCCCCAGTGGCGTTGTTGGCCGGCAAGTAGGCAAAAAAGGTGGGAAAGGCTTTGGTGGTGAGCCCAAGGTTGGTTTCTGGCACCACGGCAGTTAGGCGCTGCCCAGTGCTGGCGGCGCAGGTTTCGCTGCGGGATGTACCGGCTTCACGGTTGCCGGGGGCGCCGACCTGCGGAGCGATGAAGCGGATCTGGGCGATCGCCTCTAGGGCCATAACCAGCGGCAGTGCCAGAATGAGGGCTGCCGCTGAGCACTTGAGAAGAGAGCGGAGGTGGCGCATCGTGGGGAATCTCCTAAGGTTCAACGAATGCTTAGCGATAGCCGTACATCTTCTACATATGTACATCCTGGTAGGACTATGCACAATGCCCGGCTGGATGTGGCAGGACAGACTGCCCATCGAGGGGGAAGCGGCAGTAGAGACGGTGCCTCAGGAACGCAGCGAGGCTGCGCCGCCGATTGTAGAAGCCCAGGGCTGGGTGCGGAATGGGCAAGGGCAGGTGGTGCTAGTGGCGCAGTCTCAGCAGACGGCGGTGGGTCAGCCTTTGGGGTGTGAGGGGTAGGTTCGACCACGAAAATTGCCGTAGCTGCATATATCCTGTAAAACCTCCGTATACACTTGCAGGCTGATCTAATATCTGCTGGAGGTCACCCTACATGTAGATAAGTGCGTAGCCACAATTAAACGAAAGGGGGAGCGGCCCCCGGCGGGGGCCGCTCCCCCTGACAGCTACGTTTACTTACGGCGCTCTACTTAGTTCGCGTCAGTTCGAACTATAGCCATCGCCACAAGTCTTTGTGCGCGATGGCTCGCCGCTTCGCTCTAGGGTTGTTCGGTTCAGCACCAAAAATGTCCTAAGCGAAGTGGCCAGCGCTATAAATATAGCCCCAATCCTCCATGGCACATACTCCCCTCGCCAACCTAAGCCGCATTCCTGGATTCGATCGCTTGCGCTCCGCCGCGATCGCCCTTGGGCAACCTGTGCTGCTCACCAGCCTCGCCGTTTCTGGACTCGTGCTTGGGCTGCGGGCCGTGGGCGTGTTTGAGCGGCCTGGGCTAGCGCTCTACGACCAGTTTGTGCGGCTGCAGCCCCCCCAACCCCTAGAAGGGCCGGATGAGCGGCTGCTGGTGGTCGGCATCGACGAGGCGGACCTGCAGAGCCTGGGGGAGTGGCCCCTCAGCGATGATACCCTCGCCCGGATCCTCGAAGCCCTGCAGGTTCATCAGCCCCGCGTCATCGGCGTCGATATTCTGCGGGATATCCCCATTGGAGCGGGACGCGATCGCCTCTTGGGGCAGCTTCAGCAGCCCAACGTGGTCATTGTCTGCAAAGTCAACTCGGCCAGCGACCCCGGCGCCCCCCCGCCAGCAGGGCTGCCCCCTGAGTCGGTTGTTTTTGCCGACTTAACAGTTGACTCGGGGGGGACACTACGGCGCAGCCTGATGTTTGTCAATCCGCCGCCTCTGGAAACGCCTGCCGCAGTTTCTCATGTCTGCAACAGCCCTGGCACCGTTGTGTCTCTGAGCTTCGGGGCAGCGCTCAATTACTTAGCCGCCGAGGGGATTGCCCCCAGCTTTACGGAAGCCGGGCAGCTGGTGGTGGGGGAAACGCCATTTCCAGTGCTCACTCCCGACTTCGGCAGCTACCGGGGAACCGACGTGGCGGGCTATCAGACCATGCTGCGCTACCGGGCTGAGGAGGGCAGCGTCCCTGTGGTTAGCCTCAGCGACGTACTCGATGGGCTGCCAGCGGAACAGGTGCGCAATCGCATTGTCCTCATCGGCTACACCACCCCCTTGGCCAAAGACGACTTCTATACCCCCTACAGCGCGGGCCGCGACGACCAGCAGAAGATGCCGGGGGTGGTGGTCCACGCCCAGTCCACCAGCCAAATCCTCAGTGCGGTGCTAGACGGGCGATCGCTGGTGTCAGAGTGGCCTCTGGCGGTAGAAGTTTTGTGGATTGGCGGCTGGACCCTGGTAACGGGGCTATTTGCCTGGTACGTGAAGCGCCCGTCATGGTTCGTCGCGGGCGTTGTTATGTTGGGCGGTGCGGCTTACGGCAGCGCGCTGCTGCTGTTTTTGCAGGGGGTGTGGGTCCCGCTGGTGCCAGTGCTCACCAGCATTGCGGCCACCGCCAGCGGCGTGATTATGGTGGAGCGGTTCCACCGCAGCGACTATGGTAAGCGTTTGGTAAATCAGGTGAAGACGTTTCTACAGATTGACATTGACGAAGAAAGGCTAGATAGGCAGGTGGCTGAGATTACTGAGACAGAGTACTTTCAAGACTTGAAAAGTACTGTGGAGACCCTGCGATCGCAGCCCATTGAAGCACTAGAGCCGTTAGAAACAGAGTCCTCGGAGCCTAACGATGGACTAGACCTGCTGGCGGACCTGAATGCAGAGGTGCAGCAGATTAAGCGTCAGTCCGATTCAACCGCCGACGGGTAGCGGTGGGCGCCGTTTGTATTTTTCAATACAGAATCAGCCCCGATCAGCGCCGTAAATAATTCTAGACATCGTAGGGCGGGGCCTTGCCCGCCTTACTACGACCCGCTAGCTCAACGCACAAGAACCCCATGGCAAAGGTCATCTCCGTTCACTCCTTCAGAGGGGGCACTGGTAAATCGAACCTCACAGCCAACTTGGCGATCGCCCTAGGGATGGCCGGCAAACGGGTTGCCGTCATCGATACCGACATTCAATCTCCGGGAGTGCACGTGCTGTTTGGGCTCGACGAAAACAGCATGAAGCAGTCCCTCAACGACTTTTTGTGGGGCAACTGCTCAATTTCAGAGGCGGCCTGTGAGGTGACCCCCGACCCGGTGGCCCAAGCTAGCGGCGTCGTCTACCTCATTCCCTCCAGCATCAAGGCAGGGGAAATTGCCCGCATCTTAAATGAGGGCTACAGCGTTGTGGTGCTCAATGAAGGCTTTCAGAAGGTCTGCAAAGACCTGAACCTCGACTACCTGCTGGTGGATACTCACCCTGGACTCAACCGCGAAACCCTACTTTCCATTGCCATTTCTGACGAGCTGATTATCATTCTGCGGCCCGACCAGCAAGACTTTCAGGGAACAGCGGTGACCCTGCAGGTGGCCCAAAAGCTCGACATCTCAAACATTTCTTTGGTGGTGAACAAGGTGCTGCCCGCCTACAACTTCGACGCGGTGCAAACCCAGGTTGAAAAGCGCTTTAAAGTGCCCGTGGCTGGAATTTTCCCGGTGAGCAACGAGATGTTTCAGCTTGGCAGTCGGGGCATTTTCTTCTTAGAGTTTCCGAATCATGCCTACAGCAAGCAAGTTCAAGCGGTGGCGTCACAGCTCCTCGCGTGACCCGATCAGCAGCCCGTCGCGCCTGCCCAGCGCTGCGCACAGTTAACCTAAGGTGGTGGTAGCCATGCCCGAAGACAAGGACCCAAAATCCCTAGATGACCAGCTCAATACCCTGGTTCAGCCCTATAAGTCAGCGGCATCGCCGCTACAGCAGTACCTATTTGACCTGCACGCGAAGTATAAGCCCTTAGAGGAAGGGGCAGTGGCTGACTACATCCCAGAGCTAGCCAAGGTAGAGCCAGAGCTCTTTGGCATCTGCATCGTAACGGTGGATGGGCAGAGGATTGAGGTGGGCAACACGGATCACCTGTTTACGATTCAGTCAACGTCCAAGCCCTTTGTTCATGGGCTCACCCTAGAGGACTCGGGCCGAGACTTTGTGCTCAGTCGGGTGGGGGTGGAGCCCACCGGAGATGCCTTTAACGCCATTATTTTAGATGAGGAGTCGGGCCGGCCCTACAACCCCATGGTGAACGCCGGGGCGATCGCCACCGCTGGTTTGGTGAAGGGCACGGACCCCACCGACAAGCTCAACCGCATGCTGGCCATGTTTAGCGCCTACTGCGGGCGAAAAGTGACGGTGGATATGTCGGTGTATACCTCAGAGCGCACCACCGGCCACCGCAACCGGGCGATCGCCCACTTGATGCTGAACTTTGGCATGGTGGATAAAGACATCGATGAGATGCTGGACCTGTACTTTAAGCAGTGCTCGGTGATGGTAAATTGCCGAGACATCGCCTTGATGGCGGCGACGCTGGCCAATAAGGGCGTCAACCCGGTGACCCAGCAGCGAGCGCTGGATTCGAAGTACATCAAGGACGTGCTCAGCGTGATGTATACCTGCGGCATGTACGACTATTCGGGGGAGTGGGCCTACCGAGTGGGGCTGCCTGCCAAGAGCGGCGTAGGGGGCGGTATTGTGGCGGTGGTGCCGAAGCTGCTGGGCATCGGCGTATTTTCGCCGCGACTAGACCTAAGGGGCAACAGCGTTCGCGGGCTGCGGGTGTGTGAGGATTTGTCGAGCCATTTTGATTTGCATGCGTTTGACCTGCATGAGGACTACTCGAAGTTCCTCTCGTCTCTGGTGCGCCCTGGTGCGGCGTCGCGGCAGTCGTAGAGTCTGGCGCTTAACGCTACGGGCTGTATAGGCCAGGTTGCTGGCGCTGGGCGATCTGCATCAGTGGCTGAGCCTGACATTTGCCAGCGTCAGCCCTACTTGCCTAATCCAGAATTCCAAAGTTTCAGTTCACCCCCTTGAACCTTCTATTGCCAACATTGCGATCGCCAATTGATGGGGATGCCGAGGTGAAGGAAACAGCGCCCTGGGCGAGTAGCGCCAGGCCACCGGGCGATCGCCTTGCATAAACTTTAAACGCGCGCCATATAAACCAATAAGACAGCTCATTCTATTGAAGGAAGCGACTTATGGTTGATATCATCAGGGCTACCCAAAACACCTGCCTGAAAAAAGACTACCAAATTCAGGCCAATCTGCTAACGGGCGATCGCAAGGTAAACGTGCCAGAAGGCAAAACCTACCAGGTTTCCTTGGTCGAAGAGCGGGGCGCTGAGACCGAAATGGACGGACATTTCCA
>JBHJHJ010000105.1:0-15329 GCA_050330955.1 Elainellaceae cyanobacterium
ATGTTCTACGCCTGGGATGAGTCCCGCGAGCAGTGGCTGCAGGATATGGCGCAGTTTTACCACCAGGCATCTGGTGGCCATTAAGCCCAATTGTGGCGATCGCGGCGCGTAAAGTCCTACAGCGACGCGGGCTCTTGCCCAGACACCACCGGGGCCGTGTTGCTCAGCTTCAGCTCTGGGTGGTCCCCCTCCACCTGGCGGCAGTTCCACTCGTTGCGGAACAGCAGCACCGGACGGCCCCAGCTGTCCTTCACCGTCGCGGTATTAAACAGCCGTCCCGCCTTGTCTAGGGCTTCCCAGCCCCCGGTCACCCAGCGGGCCACGCTGTGAGGCAGCAGCTCCGTCAGGGTTTCCACGCCGTACTCATTTTCTAGGCGGAACTGCACCACTTCAAACTGGAGCTGCCCCACCGCCGCCAAAATTGGGTCCCGCTTTGACTCATCGGTGGAGTACATAATCTGCACGGCTCCCTCCTCCCGCAGCTCGTTGACGCCCTTGCGGAACTGCTTAAACTTCGAAGGGTTAGGATTGCGCAAAAAGGCGAACAGCTCTGGCGAGAAGCAGGGAATGCCCGCGTACTCCAGCGGCTGCCCTTGGTAAATGGTGTCGCCAATGGCAAACACGCCGGGGTTGTTGAGGCCGATGACGTCGCCGGGGTAGGCCTCCGATAGCGACTCACGCCCCTGGCCGAACAGCTTTTGGGGATGGGACAGCCGCACCGGCTTACCCGTGCGGGCGTGGTTCACCACCATGTCTTTCTCAAACTTGCCGGAGCACACCCGAATAAAGGCGACGCGATCGCGGTGCTTGGGGTCCATATTGGCCTGCAGCTTGAACACAAAGCCGGTAAATTCGTCATGGGTGGGGGGAATTTCCCCCTGGGTGCTGGCGTGGGGCGTGGGCTTGAGTCCGTAGTCCAAGAAGGACTCTAGAAACAGCTCAACGCCAAAGTTGGTCATGGCGCTGCCAAAGAAGACCGGCGTCATCTTGCCCTGATGCACCAGGTCCAGGTCCAGATCCGCAGCCACCTCGTCCAGCAGCTCAATCTCCTCTTTCATCTGGTAGTAGAGGTCTTTGTCCAGCAGGTCCTCGATGCGCGGATCCCCGATGTCGATTACGGTATCCGCTGCCTCTTGGGTGCCGTGGGCCGTGCGCTCGAACAGGTGAATCTGCCGCTTGCGCCGGTCAAACACCCCTTTGAAGTAGTCCCCCATGCCGATGGGCCAGTTGACCGCGTAGGTCTGCAGCCCCAGCTCCTGCTCAATCTCGTCTAGCAGCTCCAAGGGCTCGCGGCCTGGGCGATCCATTTTGTTGAAGAAGGTGAAGATGGGCAGCGATCGCATACGGCAAACTTCGAACAGCTTGCGGGTCTGCGGCTCTAGGCCCTTGGCGGCGTCCTCCAGCATTACGGCGTTATCGGCGGCGGCTAGTGTACGGTAAGTGTCTTCGCTGAAGTCTTGGTGACCGGGGGTGTCTAGCAGATTGATCTGAAAGCCCTCATAGCCAAACTGCAGCACGGTAGAGGTAATGGAGATGCCCCGCTGCTGCTCCATTTTCATCCAGTCAGAGGTGGCGTGACGCTGAGCGCGCCGTGCTTTGACGGCCCCGGCCTGGTGGATGGCCCCTCCGTAAAGTAGGAGCTTTTCAGTCAGGGTGGTTTTACCGGCGTCGGGGTGGGAGATGATGGCGAAGTTGCGCCGGGTCTCTACCTCGTGCTGTAGATCTGTGAGCTGTGAGTCGGTGGGCATAGGCTGGGGTTGTCTTGTAAAAGTCTTTCAGGGGTGTATTTCCAGAGAATTCCATTATAGAAATTTAGCGCCGAGCGCGGGGTTCTGAGCCCCAAGCATTTCCCCCGGGGCCCACTCCCTCACCTCTCGATACTACTCGGTCCGCTGTTCGTACCACCACTCTAGCGCCGGGCACGAACTAATCGCCCCAGATCTCAATGTGGTACCGGTACCCCTGCTCAGTCAAAAATAGCTGCCGGTGCTGGGCAAAATCCTCCTCACAGGTCCGCAGCGACACCAGCGTATAAAACTGAGCGCTGCGCCCGTCCCCTTTAGGCCGAAGCACTCGCCCTAGCCGCTGGGCTTCCTCCTGCCGGGAGCCATACTTCCCCGACACCTGAATCAATACGTCCGCATCAGGCAGGTCCAGGGCGAAGTTGCCCACCCGCGAGAGAATCAGGCCCGCCGCCTCGCCATTGCGAAACGCCGCATAGAGGCGATCGCGCTCTTTTTGACTGGTTTTACCGGTGATGATGGCGAAGTTGACCCGCTCGGCGATCGCCTCGAGCTGGTTCAAGTACTCCCCAATAACCAGCACCCGGCGGTCCGCCTCCTGCTTTAGCAGTGCCACTACTACATCTACTTTGAGGGGATTTTCGGCGGCGATGCGAAACTGGTAGCGGCGGGCGGCGGTGGCGTACTCCATTTGCCGCGCCTCGGTTTGCGGCACTCGAATTTCGGTACATTCCGCCGCCGCGATGAAGCCCTGCCCCTCCAGCTCTCGCCAGGGCACGTCGTAGCGCTTGGGGCCAATCAAGGTAAATACATCCCCCTCGCGGCCATCTTCCCGGATTAGGGTGGCCGTGAGCCCCAGGCGGCGGCGGGCCTGGAGCTGGGCGGTGATGCGAAACACGGGGGCGGGCAGCAGATGGACTTCGTCGTAGATGATTAGGCCCCAGCTCTGCTCGTCGAACAGCCCCAGGTGCAGGAAGTCTTCGTCTTGGCTAGCGCGGTAGGTGAGGATTTGGTAGGTGGCCAAGGTGACGGGGCCGGTGGCCTTGTGCTGGCCGCTGTACTCCGCCAGGTGGTCTGCCGTGAGCGTCGTCTTATCCAACAGCTCCCGCTGCCACTGGTGCACGGAGGTGAGGCTGCTGGTGAGGATCAGAGTTTTCTGCTGCACCGCCGCCATCGCCGCCATGCCCACCATGGTTTTTCCCGCCCCACAGGGCAGCACAATCACGCCGCTGCCGCCTTTGGCCTGGCCCGACTGGTAAAACAGGTCGGCGGCGGTCTGCTGGTAAGGCCGCAGGTGGAAGGGCTCCCCCGCACTGGTGGTGTCTAGAAGCTCTACGGGTAGGGCATCACCCGAGAGGTAGCCCGCCAAATCTTCTGCCGGGTAGCCCGCCGCCAGCAGAGCCTGCTTGAGCAGCCCCCGGTACCCCAAGGCCACGGCAAACGACGTCGGCGAAAGGCGATCGCCCAGCAGCGGCCCCACCTGCTCGTGGCGCAGCAGCAGCTCGGCTAGGGGTTTATCGGCGACGCTCAGCAGGAGTTCATTCCCCGAGCTAGCGCCGTCACTCGCGTTTAGAGTTGTCAGCCCGTAGCGCTGCCCCAGGGCCTCCAGCTCCTGGGCTACCGACTCGGGCATGGGGTACTTGGCGTGGGTTCTCAGGGCGCTGACCATGGCGGCGACGGGCATGCCAGCGGCGCGGGCATTCCAAATGCTCAGGGGGCTGAGGCGGTAGGTGTGGATGTGCTCCGGGCTTTTGACCAGCTCGGCAAAGGGGGCGATCGCCGCCTGGGCAGGCTCGGCCTTGGGGGCGTGGACGTCCAGCAGCACGGTGCGATCGCTTTGAATAATCAGGGCGTTGTCGGGAGAATAGCTCATTTTGCTCCTTAGCCGTTAGCTACTGGCCATCGGCAGGCTGTACCCCAGCTTGCGCAGGGCGTTGCGAAAGCGGGTTTCCTGGTCCAAGGGCACGACCAGGTGGCGATCGCCCGCCAGTTGGCAGTACTTTTTGGTGCGGGAGTCGTGGGCAATCAGCGCGGCCAAGGTGGCGTCGGCGCATTCAATCAGGCGGGCTATCTCTCGGGGCTGCAGGCTTTCCGTGCGGCTGCGACAGTCCTCAAAAAACTGCTCCACGGTCTTAGGCAGGGCCTCAGCGCTGGCCTGGGACAAAAAGTCGTAGAATTCCTTCAGCGAATGCCCCGCTTCCGCCGCCTTGAGCATGGTTTCCCGGTCCAGCTTCCAAACGGCGTCGGAGGTCTGCTGGGTGAAGGTGTCCATCATCAGGGTTTCGGCAGGGCTCAAGGGCGCTCCCGTCATAACGATGTCGAGATTGGGCAATACCCGCAGGGTGCTGTCGGTGGTGATGGGGGCCGGGGTATAGACATCAGTCAGCCCGAGGCAAAACTCCCCCAGGGATGTGAGCCGCACTGCGACGAGGCCGTCGTAGCGGCTGAGGAACGAGTCGTCGTTGCCCCAATAGTGGTCGCGATCGCTGGGGGCATCGTAGGGGGTGATGTAGCCGACGTCCAGCAGCCCCAAAGTAGCGGCGTATTCAAACAAAAAGCAGCGCATGTAGCTGTCCTGCAAGAGGCCCCAACTTTTCCCATACTCTTGAAGATAGCCCGCTTCATCTAGAGAAAGACCTTCAGGGTAGCGGCTCACCTCAAAAATTTGGTGGCTGGCAATCATGTAGCGTGCGAGCTGGTCGAAGACCACCCACTTCCCCGCAGGGCACAGCCGCAGGGCCTCGGTAATCACGGCCCGCCGCCCGCTGACGGCGGTGAGGCTGCGCTTGGCTTTGCCCGTTTGGCCTTTGATGGCGTCAATGCGGCGCAGTTCGTCCAAGACTGTGGTTTTCAGCCACTTTTTCCAGATGGCCTTGATGGTTGTGTGGGGGGGCGCGTTCATGGCCTTTTGGCCCGCCTTGGTGAGCTGCAGCTTTTTGCCCACAAGGCTAGCCAGACCGCCCCCCTGTACCAGCATCACCCAGGCAAAGGGCTTGATAAAGCCGATGGGGTCGTGATGATTGTCGTCGGGTTCGTCGTCCTCGGTGTAGTAGTCGCCGCTCTGCAGCAGTGGGGCGATCGCCTTCAGGGTGGCTTTACCGGGCATGTAGGTTTTGTCGCTGACGCTGACTTTCCCGAGGTGAATCAGCCGCAGCACGGCGAGCAAATCCTGCTGGGCAGCTTGCTCTGTGAGGGCGCAGCCGAGGGGCAGCTCTTCGGTCGTTTCAACGGGCTTATGCTGCTTGTAATCGAAATACTCGTACGTGATTTTGAAGGTCTCAGGCAAGATGTCGCTACTGCTGAGCGTCACTGGCTCAGGCTGCGGCACAAAGGCTTTGAGCTTTCGCTGCAGATCTTCTGGCAGTGAGACGGCAGAGCCATAACGGCCCTCGGGATAGAAAAAGAGATCGAGTTTGGCCGCAGGCTGGTTATAGCGTATGAAAGAGCCACGGGTCTCCCACTTGGGCAATTTGCCGTATTTGGCCTCAAACTGCTCGGCTTCAAAACGCCCGTCGGTGCAGTAGACGGCCTCGGCAACCGCCGCCTGCTGCAGCTCATCCAGCTCGTTCCAGATCTGCTGCAGACCCGGACCAAACAGATGACGCTCGACGGCGTCAATCAGGTCATCCTTTCGGGTCGGCTTCTTCTCAATAGGCAAAAGTTGAAGCAATTTTTTGATGTCTTCAACTGTGCAAAAGGACAAGCCTGCTTGGAGCGTTTTGAGCGAGAGGAGGGTGGAGTCTGCCATTAGTCTAGGATCTCTGGCGATTTGCTTTGCCAAGCTCGCCTCAGGTTTAAGTGGGCGCTTTTTGAGTGGGTTGTCATGTAAGTAGAGCGCCGTAGGTAAACGTAGCTGACAGGGGGAGCGCCCCCCGGCGGGGGGCGGCTCCCCCTTTCGTTTAATTGTGGCTACGCACTTAGGACAGCATTATAAAGCAAGCCTTCAACAGATTTCTGCTGGCTGGATGAGTCGACTGAGCCGTTTGTCTTGGACAGCTTGACTGGACTTGACTAGGGGGCCGCATCCCACAACCGCCCCTTTTAGTGCTATAACGTGTAGGGCTGCGAGCGTAAAGGTTTGTTAAGGCCTCTCATTTGAGATGACAGCAGGCTGCTGTGCTGGGTTTGCCCTGCAGCCACCACAAGGCCTCGGGATGCGGCTTGATCAACGAGCCCGTTGATGGCCGGTTACCCCACCTAATTTGGAGATTTTGATTTTGACCACAATGATTGATCAGCCTAGTTCATCAGCAGATGGACTAGATACCCTGCGTGCGCTGAAGCTCAAAGACATCATTGCCACGCTGCCGGCAGACTGCTTCCACAAAAGCCGCATTAAAGCCTGGAAATCCGTTGCCCTGAGTCTTGCCGCTGCTGCGCTGGGCTATACGGCGATCGCCCTATTCCCCTGGTTTCTGCTGCCCTTTGCCTGGATCTTCACTGGCACGGCCCTGACCGGCTGGTTTGTCATTGCCCACGACTGCGGCCACCGCTCCTTTGCCAAGCGCCGCTGGGTGAACGACCTCCTAGGGACAGCGCTCATGCTGCCGCTGCTCTACCCGTTCCACAGTTGGCGACTGCTGCACAACCACCATCACGTGCATACCAACAAGCTTGAAGTTGACAACGCTTGGGAGCCCTGGTCTGTCGAGCGCTATACGAGTGCTTCGCCGGGGCTGCGGTTCTTTTACCGGGCGCTGCGGGGTCGGCTGTGGTGGGTGGGGTCTATTGCCCACTGGGCGGGGATGCACTTCAACCCCCAAGCGGTGGCCGAGCGCGATCGCCCCAAGGTGGTGCAATCGGTGACGGCGGTTGTGGCCTTTGCGCTGGTCTTCTTTCCTACGCTGCTGCTCACGGCTGGCCCATGGGGCGTGGTGTCATTCTGGTTGATGCCGTGGCTGGTCTACCATTTCTGGATGAGCACGTTTACGATTGTGCACCACACGCTGCCGGAAATTCCGTTTCGCTACGCATCAGATTGGAGCGCCGCTGAGGCTCAGCTTGGGGGAACAGTGCACTGCACCTACCCACGCTGGGTGGAGGTGCTCTGCCACGACATCAACGTGCACGTGCCGCACCATGTGTCGGTGGCGATTCCGTCGTATAACTTAAGGCTGGCCCACGAGAGCCTGGTGCAAAACTGGGGACCTCACGTGGTTGAAACGGCGTTTACTTGGCGCCTGATGAAGCACGTCGTGGATAGGTGCCATCTCTATGAGGCGGAGCGGGCCTACCAGTCATTTGATGAGGCCGCGCGCAAGCAGGTGGGCTAGCGGTGGCCCTCGCCGCCCGGCTGGCCTCTGCAGCAGTGAGCTTGCTGGTAAAGTAGGCAGCTATTGTAAGCGGTTATTGGCTACAGCGCCGCCGCCATCCAGCCCTTGATGGTGTCTACTACAGCTTCAAGGGCGATCTCTTCTGCCTCGTGGGTAGCCCGTTTCACCACCTCCACCTTGCCCTGCTTCAGCGATCGCCCCGTCACCACCCGGTAGGGAATGCCCACCAGGTCTGCGTCTTTGAACTTAAAGCCCGCCCGGCTATCCCGGTCGTCTAACAAGGTCTCGACTCCCGCTGCGTTGAGCTGGGTGTAGAGGTCTTCAGCCGCCTTCATCTGGGCCTCGTCGGTAATGTTGGGGACAATGATGATGGCGTGGTAGGGGGCGATCGCCACCGGCCAGATAATGCCGTCTTTGTCGTAAGACTGCTCCACGGCAGACTGGGCCAGCCGGGAGACGCCCACGCCGTAGCAGCCCATCACCAGCGGCTTCTCCTCACCAGATTCGGCGGTGTAGGTGGCCCCTAGTGCCTCGGAGTACTTGGTGCCTAGCTGGAAGATATGACCGATTTCGATGCCCCGCGCCGACTGAATGGTTTGGCTGGGGTCATGGACGGCGCGATCGCCTACCATAGCAGTGCGCACGTCCACAACAACTTTAGGTGCGGGGAACTCCTTGCCCCAGTTCGCCCCCACAACGTGGTAGCCCGGCTCGTTGGAGCCGGTGATAAAGTTCTTCAAATCCACAGCGGTCTCGTCCACCATGCGCAAAAAGTTAGGCGACAGGTGCTTTGGGGCCTTGATGTAGTTGTCTGAGAGATCGGGAGCGATGTAGCCCAGGGGCAGCGGCTTAGCGGCCCACTTTTCCTGGGCTTCCACATCGGGCACCTCTAGCGCAATCACCGCACTGCCCCCGTATACTGCCGCCACCTTAGTTAGCTCGTTAAATAGCTTAGTCTCGTTGACGTCCTGGTCGCCCCGAATGCTCACCAGCACCAGCACCACCTTGCCGCTGTCGTACACCACCTGGTAGAGGACGTTTTTAACGATTTGGGTGGGGGAGCACTTGAGAAACTTCGCCAGGGAATCAATGGTTGGCGTGTTGGGGGTATCCAGCTTTTCGTATTTGTCGAACTCTGACGGCACCGTATCGGGGGGTAGGGACACCGCCTTCTCCAGGTTGGCGGCGTACTTACCGTCTTCGGTGTAGAGCACCTCATCTTCGCCGGCCTCCGCCAGCACCATAAATTCTTGGGACCCCGACCCGCCGATCGCCCCGGAGTCGGCGTCCACCGCCCGAAACGCTAACCCGCAGCGCTTCAAGATCTTGCAGTAGGCGTCGTTCATCGCGGCGTAGGTCTGCTTTAGGTCTTCCTCGCTGCTGTGGAAGGAGTAGGCGTCCTTCATAATGAACTCTCGCCCCCGCATGAGGCCAAACCGGGGGCGAATCTCGTCGCGAAACTTGGTTTGGATTTGGTAAAGGTTGAGGGGCAGCTGACGATAGGAGCGAATCATCTCCCGCGCCACAGCGGTGATCACCTCTTCGTGGGTGGGACCCAGCCCCATCTCCTGGTCTAGCCGGTCGGTGAGGGAGAACATAATGCCCTCGGCCTTGGTGTAGGTGTCCCAGCGGCCCGACTCTTGCCACAGCTCGGCGGGCTGGATTTGCGGCAGCAGGCACTCCTGCGCCCCGGTGGCGTTCATCTCTTCCCGCACAATCTGCGAGACCTTTTGCAGCACGCGCCACATTAGCGGCAGGTAGGCGTACACGCCTCGGGCAATGCGGCGAATGTAGCCGGCTCGCACCAGCAGCTTATGGCTGGGAATTTCCGCTTCGGCTGGATCTTCTTTGAGGGTGACAAAGAGCATCTGGGACAGCCGCATAATGATTTCCTTTTGGGGTGATTGGGGTCAGTTGACGCTACTATAGCTTGTTTCTGTTCCCTGCTTCGTCGCTGTAGCAGTATTGCTATTAGCGCTGCACACTTTCGTTGTATCCACCTTACGCAAGGGCATACGGCGGCAGTAAAGGTTCCAAAAAAATCCCTGGAGTCAGCACCCCAGGGATTTAATTTAGATATTGCGATCGCAATTCAGGTAGTCTTACGAGTCTAGTTTTCCTGCTCAGCCTGGCGCCTACGGCGAATAGTCGCTATGCCCATACCGATTAAGCCTGGCAGCAGCGCGGGCGTAGGAATCCTATCAAAGTCCGTATCGCCGAAACCGCTGCCTTGTCTGATCTCGTAGTCAAAGGTCGCACCATCTATGGAAAAGAAACCAGGCCTGAACTGAAAGTTGGTAGAGCCACGGCTAAAGGCGTAGTCAATACCGAGGAAGTCACCGTCAAAAAACTCAGCAAATGGCGTATCCGTAGCATCATTTAGACCAAAGCTTCGCCCTCGGGCGTTGAAGCTAAAGGACGTCAAATCAGCAGTTCCATCTCCAAAGCTGTCCAGCTGAGGGTTGTCGAATCCGAAGCTTCCAGAGAAGCTGTCGCCGTTGAGTGGGCCAGAATCGATGTTTACAGTAAATTCGAAAAGATTAACCGCTTGGGCGGGTGCAGCAGTGATGGCAGGTGCCACAAGCGCCAGGCCAGCTGCGATAGATAGGGTTTGCAGTGTAGATTTCATGGTGTTTCCTTACGAAGTGGTTAGAGTCTTTGGGGTCCGTTCTTTATTGCGCCAAATGAATAGTCAAGCTGTTGATTAATCAAGTAGCAAATGAGTAATTGCACATCTCTATTTTTGCGTATTTCTACGAGCAGCCTAAAGGTATTGCGTAAAAAACAGAACAAGATTTGACATATCCAAGGGGTGGCTGGATTCTTAGCCACCCCTTGTGGAGCTATCGGCTGCCGGTCTAGAACACGAAGTTATCTGCGCTGTTTAGCTCAGCTTCGCCAACGTTTTGAACCAAAATGAAGCCGCGGGCGCGAGCGCTACCGTTGAACCCATCGGGGTCGATGGATACGGTGGTAGTAGTAGCACCTCGCCGCGTCCGCTCTGTCAACTGCACAAAGCCATCGGCGATCGGATCGCTGCTCGTGATGCCAAGACCCTCAAACAGCTCAGTCAGGACAATTGTGTCGGAGCCAACTGCGAAGTCGGTGATAGTGTCACCGCCATCGACTGTGCTGGTGTAGACAAACTGGTCAGCGCCATCACCACCAGTTAGGGTATCACGGCCCTGTAGACCCGTAATGACGTCGTCACCCGCGCCGCCAGACAGCTCATCCGAGCCGTTGCCGCCAAATAGGCTATCGTCACCGGCATCGCCAAACAGCACGTCCCGACCGTTGCCGCCAACAATAATGTCATCGGCAATCGTACCTTGGAAATCATCTTGGCCGTTGCCCAGATCGATGTCAAAGCCGAAGGTGAGACGGGCGAGAAGCGGATCGTGGTCGCTAGCGCGGCCATCGGTCTCGGCAAACTCGGTGTTGACGTGGACGATATCTAGGGCAGAACCGTCGGTGATGGCGTCGCTCACTAGGACGTGGTCGAGCTGCTGGGAGTTACCCTGGAAGATAAAGCTGTAGCGCTCATCTTCAGGAATGTCTCTCACCAGGTTGGTGAGGCCAGCGTCTTCCAGTCCGGTGACCGGCGAGATGAACTCAAACTCGTTCAGGTCACCCAGGACGACGACGTTGGCGTCGCTATCAGCGGATAGCTCGCCTTCGACGAAGTCCTGAACCGCTTCAGACTGCGCCTGCCGCTCGTCCAGACTACCGTTAACCGTGACGTCCTCTTGGCGATCGGCAAAGTCCTGCTCGATGCCGAGGATGGGTGCGCTGCCGCCTTTGGAGGAGAAGTGGTTGTTTACCAGCGTAATTTCTTCGCCAGCGAACTCGAAGTCAGCCACAAGCGGAAGCCGGGCGCCATCAAAGGCTGCGCCGTTGTCCTGGCTGCCGATGGTTTGCACTGAGCCTTCAACCAAGTCAACCCGGCCGGGGTTGTAGAGGAAGGCGGTGCGGATGTTGCCGCCGGGCTGGCCGCCGCTCTCATTGTTGCCGATGAACTCGTTGTCGATGAACTCGTAGGTTGGGCCACCGGCTGCCGCGATCGCATCCACTAGGGTTTGCAGCGTCAGGCTGGCAGACACGGTGCCGTCATCTACGGAACCGCTGTTGTCCTGAACTTCCTGCAGGCCAATCACGTCAGGGGCGTTGAGGTCGTCAACGATTTGGTCCGCGATCGCATCAAAGCGACCGTTGGCGATGTCGGCGTCGCCGTCGCTGTCGTTGGGGTCGAGGTTGAGGACGTTGTAGCTGGCCACCGTCAGCTGGCGATCGCTGCCCAGTAGATCTGACGATTCCGGCTGCAGGTCTGACGAGACGATGTTGCTGGTAAAGTCCACCGTCGGCAGAATCTCAAAGTTGCCGAAGCTGTAGCTGACCACGCCAGTGACGTCCCCCAGCAGTGCGCCTGTATCCACGTCGGGGAAGTCAAAGTTGAAGACGCCGGAGTCTTCGTCAATTTGGATCTTCTCGGGGTTGAAGTCGTCGGGGCTGATGTTCAGGGTGCCGCGATCGCTAATGCCCGTGGCGTTGGCGCCTTGGTTGGCGACCGCGAAGATTTCGTCAAAGCGGTTGGTGCCAGCGATCGCCACTAGGTCTTCAGCAGTGACTAGCATGCCCTCGATGGACTCGAAGAAGTCAATGCCATCGTTGACGGCATCGTAGGAGGCAAACGCGTCGTCGTCGATATCGATACTAGGAAGAATTCGGCCACCCTGACCCAAAATTACCGACGCAGGAAGAGCATTGCCGGTAGATAGAGTTGTGATTGTTACCTCGCCGCTAATTTGAGTTGTCGGCAAGTTACGTGTCCCTGTACCTCCGGGGAAGAACTCAGAGACTGTCCCTTCAACCTGTAGCTCGTCACCAACCGTCACGCTAGGATTACTGCCCGTAAACACAAAGATGGCGTCCGAGGTGGCAATGTCTCCATCGCCGACTGCATCCTGCAGGTAGAATCCGTTACTATCGACCGCTGTGACAACTCCCGTAGTAGCTACATTGCCACCAGAGGTATTGGATAGGTCATTGAAGAACTCAACAACGCTTCGGTCGCCGAGGACGAAGGGCGACACCTGGCTAGCGCCTTGAATCTCGTAGATGGGCGTAATCTCAACCGGCGGCGGCGGCGCTTCGTTGGATGCGCCGGGAGTATCTGCGGAGAAGTCGCCAAAGGCGAGCTGCTGGAAGGCTCCGGTTCCGTCGGCCTCGCGGGCCACGCCTGCGGGCGGGAAGCTACCGCTAGGACCAACAACTGTGCCGCTGTAGTTTCGGTCAGGGGTGCTGTCACCGTCGACGAGAGAGACCGAGTCGATGATGGTGCCGATGTCGCTATCTAGGTTGCCGTCGTCGTCGTCGTCGAGGTCGTCACCCTGCGCTCCTGTGAAGCCGTCGACAAGCAAGAAGGTAGACGGCGAACCGAAGAAGTCGAATTCCTGCAGCAGGTCGTTGGCTTCGGTGACGGCTTGGGGAATCACACTGGCAATACCGGGGTTGGCCACCAGAACGAGGCCATCTTCGTCAATGGTTACCTCGCTGAGGTTGAAGACGAAGTCCACTTGACCTGGCTCGAATTCCCCAGAGAGCACAACGAGGGAGACACCGTTTAGAGACGTGCCATCTGCACCAAAGATTTCGACATAGTTGCTGTCGTCATCACCAGTTTGAGACGAAATTCGGAGTTCGTTGATGGTGACATCTGGGGCGGTACCGCCGTCACCACCGTCATTGCTTGCACCAGGCGTCGGAGCCTGAGCAACGAAGGTTCCTGTACCGTCGGGAACTCGGCTATTGGACTCAGTATCCTTGCTGCCATTGGCGTCTTCGTTGAATTGAGTGCTCTCACCCAAGCCGCTCAGCAGGCCGCTGTCATCACCGTCGTTGGTGTCATATACGATCGCATCCAGCAGATTAGTCGTGGTCACCGGGGTGTCGTTGGGAAAATCTGCCGCATCGCCAACGTAAAGCGCAACGGCATCGGCACCGTTTTGCAGCGCTCCGGAACCGCCGGGTTCAAAGACTAGATCGACATTGGCGACGCCAGGGTTGCCGAGTACAAAGAAACCATTGGCATCCGTACTAAACCCATCTAGGTCGAAGGCTTCGTAGGAGGCATCATCGCTGCCGTTAAAGAAGACAACCGTAAGCCCGTCTAGGGACGTGTTGCCAACGCCGCCGTCGTATAGCTCGACGAACTCAGCGCTATCGTTGCCTGTTTGGTCAGCATCCACCTCGTTGATGACGACGTTTGTGGCAGGGATGTTGCCACCGTTGCCACCGTCGCCACCATCGCCACCATCGCCACCGTCGCCATCGCCAAGAATTTGGATATTGTCGATGGCGATGTCCTCGTCGCCAGCGTTGAGGTCAAACGTGAACCGTAGATCAAGGCTGGAGCCTGTGCCTGCGATCGCATTCCCCAATTCGTTAAAGGTCGAGGTAATTTCGGTGCCGTCTCCGTCTCCGTCAAAATCAGTGTCCACTGCCGGAACTGCATTGAAGGCATCGCCATCAGGCACGCTCTCAATGGCCAACAGGTTTTGGAAACCACCGCCGTCAATCTGATACTGGATGCTCAGAAAGTCAGACAAGTCCCAGTCCTCATCGCCATCAGAAGAGTCATCCTCAGCAAATAAAGCCTTGAACTCTAGGTTCGTGAAGCCAGAAATATCAATGCCGGTGAACGATAACATCTGCTCTGAGTCAGCCACTTCACCATCGATGTCTTGAGCCGCGAAGTAAAAGCTGCCCTCAGCGCCAGTCACCTCGTAAGAACTGCCGATATTGCCACCATCCGTGCGGGTAAAAAAGTCATTAAAGCCGTCGCTGAACTCTGGAACTGTCGTTGTGTAACGGGATCCACTTCCATCCGTTTCAAAGCCTTCAGTAAAAATGGCCACCATGCTAAATTAAGTCTCCAATATCATCGATAAAGTGCACTGTCACCGCCCATCCAAAATCATGCCGATGCCCTATTGCAGCAAGTCGACGGGCAGGATCCAAATCAGCCTGAGTCAAGTAATGTGAGCTGTTACACAGTCGAAAGCGATCGCTCAAAGCCATTAAGCGATCGCAAGGCAAACAAGCCATGAAAACGTTTCGCCCCCTGAGCGGTCAAGTGGGAAGATTCCCGCTGTCGCTCAGAAACCAGTATTAGTACTGACTCCATGTAGCTATTGCCGCCTTGAAATACGCAATATAACCTAGTTCATAGTGAACAATATTGAGGTAAAGCCCAGATTAAGGCTGGATTATCTCAGGGAAACTTCACTAAAACTTAGTGCTCTTTATACAGATTTTGATTTTTCAGGGCTTTTTATACGTCTTGCGCTAGATGCACAATTTGCAAGATGCAGAGAATATCCTTTCAATGGGTCTTGAGGCTGTAGTTTGCTGCGAGCAAGTGGAATCGACTTCCGCTGAAGCGGAACCTAGAAGCGTTTGAGCGGAACTTAGAAACGCTTAAGTATTATTTAATACCAATAAAGCAAGACTTATGAATCAACAAGCGTTTACGACCTACGCTTGAGTGGAACTTGAAATTGCTTGAGTGGTAAAGGCAAACACTCAAGCAGAACCGGCAAACGCTCAAGTGACGGGCTACGACCAAAGAGGTGTCGCACTCCGCGTGACCAATCCCATTAGCGTCAACCTGAGCGAATTAATCTGAATCAATCGTGACTGACTGGCGTTTTTCGTACCAGAGAATTGAGCAATAAATTGCTGTAAAAGCCGCCAATGCCCCTAGAGAAAAGATGGATGTGCTGTGCCAGGCGTCAAATCGTTCTGGATCTGGGTCGGCGGCCATGATGGCTAAGAAGCAGACCCTCACCCCATTGAATAAGAAGGCGATCGCGGTTCCGAGAACAGGAATTGAATAGCGCTTCACCCCTTTGACAGGCATCATCACGAGGAAAAGCGTTGATATGGCAAGCAGGTATAGCATTCCGTTGAGCCCAGAGCAATCTCGAATCACTTCAACGCTGCCGAGAGGCAAATGGATCAAACGACCCTCTTGCACCGCATTGAAGTTCAAAAGCTGTAGCAACCGCGTAGAGAAGCTAGCCGTCACGCCTCGAAGATCAGCAATGGGCCAAAGCAGGACCTTCGGAATTCCGAACATAAACATCAACAGCAATTCTTGTCGGTACTGCATGATATTGCGCCATCCAGAGCTGAAGAGGAGCAGCCCCAGTAACATAAAAAAGGGCGCTGCGGCTAAGTAGCGCTCAGGCTCTAACTGAGGGCCCACCCACAACGTAGCAATCAGCAGGGCGAGTCCAAGCAGTATAGACAGCCA
>JBHJHJ010000106.1:0-7059 GCA_050330955.1 Elainellaceae cyanobacterium
TTCGCAGCAGCAGTCGAGATAAGGGAGTATTGCTGTTTTACCTAGCCAGAAAAGAGAGACGCTGGGTCGTAGCAGTAACACGGCGACTGAACGGAGACGGGTTTTTAGTTACGGCCTACCAAACCGATGCGATAAAAGAAGGAGAACCCCTATGGCCCAGGTAAAAGTCTTCTACGAACCAGAGACCGAGCTACTGACCGTATTCTGGCAAGCCCCCAGAAAAGAGCAAATTAGCAGCGAACTCGGGGATGGCATTATCTTGATCAAAGATTCTACAACCGGTGAACCAATTGGGCTAGAAATCCTCTCCTATCGCCCTGGCGACGATCGCTTTGATGCCGTCAGCGTGGAGATGGGGCAGTTGAGTCCTGCCCAGTAGACGCGCCGCACAACACAGTTCCTCACTTCACCCTTCGACCACTCTCCGACCCGCCATAAACTAGAGTGTATGCAACGCTTCACCGCGCTCTTTCAAGCCGTAGACGCCACCACCTCCACCAACGCCAAAGTGGCAGCCCTAGAGCAGTACTTCCGCGATGAAACCCCCCGCAACGCCGTCTGGGCGCTGTACCTGCTGCTGGGCAAAACCCGCAGGCGCCTGGTCACATCCCGCGTGCTGCGCGACGTATTTTTGCAGGTGTCCGACCTGCCCGAGTGGCTGTTCAAAGACTGCTACGCCCATGTCGGGGACTCGGCTGAAGCGATCGCCCTGCTGCTGCCCAGCGCCAACCTGCCGGACCAAGCCCGCCTAGACCTGCCGCTGCATGAGTGGATGGAGCAGGTGATTCCCACGGTCAAAGCGGCGGAGACCGACGAGGAACTGAAGCAGCTGATCGTTACCTGGTGGTCGTCTCTAGAAGGCTTCGAGGTATTTGTGCTCAACAAGGTGCTCACCGGGGCGTTTCGGGTGGGGGCTTCCGGCAAGCTGGTGATTCGCGCCCTATCTCAGGCTTACGAGCTGCCGGAGCCCGTGGTGACTCACCGGCTGATGGGGGACTTTGAGCCCACTGAAGACTTCTTTGCGCAGTTGGTCAGCCAGTCCGCCACCGAAACCGCCCCCAGCCAGCCCTACCCCTTCTTTTTGGCCTCCCCCATTGACGAGGAAAAGTTCGCCACCGAAGACTTCTCCCGCTGGCGGGCGGAGTGGAAGTGGGACGGCATTCGGGCGCAGATTATTGCTCGGGCCGGAGAGGTGTTCATCTGGTCGCGGGGGGAGGATTTGGTTACTCACCAGTTTCCGGAGCTGGCGGAGGACTTTGCCCAGATGCCCGACGGCACCGTGGTCGATGGGGAAGTCTTGTGCTGGGAAGCGGGCAGCGCCGGGCCAATGAACTTCAATGCCCTACAGAAGCGGCTGGGGCGCAAGCGGGTGTCGAAGAAAGTGATGGCGGAGAACCCGGTGCAGTTTATGGCCTACGACCTGCTAGAGCACGAGGGAACCGATATTCGGGAAAAGCCGCTGGGCGATCGCCTCTCCCTGCTCCAGCAGGTGATGGCTGATGCGCCGCTAGAGCGGGCCATGCGGTCGGAGGGCTACAGCTTTGAGAGTATGGAAGCGATGAATGCGCTGCGGACGCGATCGCACCAGGAAGGGGCCGAGGGGCTAATGCTGAAGGCGCTGGACAGCCCCTACCTGGTGGGGCGCAAGCGGGGCTACTGGTGGAAGCACAAGGTGGAGCCGATGACCCTGGATGCGGTGCTGATCTACGCCCAGGCGGGCAGCGGCAAGCGGGCCAACCTGTTCACTGATTACACCTTTGCGTTATGGCAGGAGAAGCAGGGGCAAGAAAAGGAGGAGCAAGAGCAGACGGGGCAAGAGAGGGAGCTGGTTACCTTCACAAAAGCCTACTCCGGGCTGGATAACGAAGAAATTGAAAAGCTGGACCGCTGGATTCGCCGCCACACCACTGAGCGCTTCGGCCCCGTGCGCAGCGTCACGCCCACCCATGTATTTGAAATTGGCTTCGAGGGCATCGCCAAGTCCAGCCGCCACAAGTCGGGCATTTCGGTGCGGTTTCCCCGGATTCTGCGGTGGCGGCACGATAAGCCTATTGAGGAAGCGGATACCCTGGAGGCGGCGATCGCGCTGCTGGAGGACTACGAGGCGCGGGGGTAAGCTCGCCCGCAGCCCCGGAAAGACTGTGCGTTGGGTAAACGGCTCACAGGGTAAAACCCACCCCTATCCGGTTCGGTCCTATACACCCATCCCTTTAGTCGGCTCCGATACAGTGTAAGTATCGCAGCTACAGTCATCGAGGTTTGGTGAGCATGAAAGATACTTCAAACTCTACAGAAAGCTTTTTCGCGAAGCAAGCAGGCTCAGACAACGAGCTGATGCAGTATGTAAAGACCCTAACCCCTGAATCAATCGCCCGGCTCTCTCAGCCCGATGCTGACGTGCGCAAGATGATGGAGCAGACGCTGCACAGCATGCTTGGCGCACTGCCGCCCCAGCATTTTGATGTCACCATTCAGACGAGCCGCGAGAATCTAGGTCAGCTTTTGGCTTCGGCCATGATGAATGGCTATTTCATGCGGGCAGCGCAGCAGCGCATGACCATGGAAAAGTCCTTTGCGCCCACGACAGGCGATATCGAAGAATAGCCTTATTTACATCTGAAATTTGCTGGATAATCAGCCCAAGGCGATCGCCCTGGGCTGATTTTGTTTTTACCTACTTGAGATCTCAGCCTTGCCTTAGAGGGCCATGGAAGCATGGAGAACTAAAGTCTATGCATTTAGTCTAGTACTTGTAAAGAAAGATTACGTTAGTATCAAAAGCGTATTGCTTCAAGACGTCGGTCAAGAGAAGGCTCTTGCGTGCTGGTCACCGCCCAGCCATTGCGACGGTAATTCTCTAAGCAGTGCAGCTCCTGCATCAGCACAGATTTTACCGACGAAATGTCTGTAGCGGGCTCAAATGACATAGTACCTGGCTTAGGAAAGCCTTTTCTTGAGCGATATCCGTGCGTTCATTCAGGTAATAATCATGACACTGGCAGCGATTCCTGCTGAGCTTTCCACGGCTCAATTTAATATTGTCTACAACTCGTTTTCCTTCTGCATTGCCACAATGGCAGCGGCTGCGCTTTTCTTCTTCAACTCAAGGGCTCAGGTGGCTGAGAAATATCGCCCTGCGCTGCTAATTACTGCGCTCGTCGTGACTATCGCGGGATACCACTACTTCCGGATCTTCAACGCGTGGGACGAAGCCTATGCCCTGAAAGACGGGTTCTATGCCGCTACTGGCGCCTCCTTCAATGACGCTTATCGCTACGCAGACTGGATTTTGACGGTACCGCTCCTGCTGATCGAGGCGGTTTCGGTACTTGCATTAGCCCCGGAAGTATCCCGCTCTTTGATTACAAAACTTGTGGCTGCGGCGCTCGTGATGATTATCACTGGGTATCCCGGTGAGATCTCTGACGACCTCACTACGCGGCTCATCTGGGGAACTGTGAGCACGATTCCGTTTGCCTACATTGTCTACGTGCTCTGGGCTGAGCTGGGTAAATCTCTAGATCGACAGCCTGAAGAGGTGAAGGGTCTCGTGAAGAGTTTGCGTCTGCTTCTGCTCCTCTCCTGGGGGGTATATCCCATCGCTTACCTGCTTCCAGCCCTAGGCATAACGGGCGCGGCGGCTACGGTTGGGGTGCAAGTCGGCTACACCGTTGCTGATGTATTGGCTAAGCCCATCTTTGGACTCTATATCTTTGCGATCGCTCGGGCTAAGACGCGGGCAGATGAGAGCGACGGTGTTACTGAAGGCGCACCGGCCCAGCCCAACATGGAAACGTCTTTGAGCAGCTAGGCGTCTGCTGTTTTCTTTCTTGTTTAGACGGGTGAAAGTACAGATTCCTGGAATCTGGCAACTATGTGGAGCAGTTTTGGCTTTGCGTTGAAGATTCCAGGGATTTTGCCGCGATCGCTCACGACATCTCAATGTTGAGCGGTGGAGCAAGCTTTGCAGGCGATCGCTTTACGGGGTGGATGATTTTGGGGTGACGATGCCACACATTCTTGGTCACGATATCTCTAATGGATTTGCTGCACCTCAGCCCTCAACCCATGGCTTGCCAGCTGCCGCTGCATTTGTCCGGCATTTTCCGATCGCTGATACGCTCCCGCCTGCATCACCGCTCTGCCATTGACGCGGGTGATAAACGCCCCAGGCGCGATCGCCCTCACCTGGGCCTGTGCCTGTGCGTTGTCCGCCACGACCACGACGCGGTAGCGGGGCTGTGAATACGATGCGCCACCAGACGCTGATACCGTCGCCCGTCCCCCTACGTGACCAATGGGAACACGGGCCGCAGGAACGGGCAGCAGATTCGCGCTGCGCTGAGGTCTAGACTGCGGTGGATTGGGGAGTGCAGCGTTCTGCTGGACTGATACGCGCCTTGCAACAGCAGGACGCTCCCCTGTGCCTGTCCGTATGGCTGGCGGTGCAGCGGCTCGCAGCGTAGCGGCTGGTGGCGTAACCGCAGGCGGTGTGGAAGAGGTCGGTGCAGGAGCGGGCAGTGCAGCGGATGCCATCGAGCGCTCTGGAAGCGGGGCGACCGCGATCGCGCTATTGAAATCCACTCGGCCAGCGGTGCGGTCGGGGGGAGACCCGGTTAAAAACTCGTTACCCGCCGCAGCAATAATTTGGGTTGAGGCCTGGGCATTGATGGCATATTGGCCATTGCCGCGAAACTGATTGCGCCCTGGTTGACCCTGGGTTCCCAGGTCGGGCTGGGCCTGGGCAATGGTGACCACGCCGTCATGCTGATTTTGCATAATGTGGTTGTCTCGCAAGACGGGGCGGGCCTGCCCTTGAACCACTACGCCAGAGCGGTTGCCGCTGATGTGGTTTTGCAGCAGTCGCGGGTTGGCCTGGTCGCCTATGGTGAGGCCATAACCTGTATCCTCGATGCGGTTGAGCTGAACGAGGGGGGCCGCTGTGTCCAGCACCGATAGGCCGCTGCCCTGGTTTTGGTAAAAGCGGCTGTGGCGGATGGCAGGGTGACTGCCGCCGCTGATGGCAATGCCGCTCTGCTGGCTGCCCCAGAATAAGCAGTTGCTTACCGTCGGGGTGCCCTGCTCAATCCACAGCCCATGGCCGCTGTCATTCGACAGGGTGAGTCCGTTGAGCACAGCCCTACCCGAGGCGATCGCCGTCGCGTTCTGACGGCCCCCCATATCGCTCACAAAAGTGCCGCCACCGTAAATCACGACGCCGTCACCGTAGCCTGCACCGTTGCCCTCTAGCCGCACCCCGTCGGGAATCTGCAGGGGAAATTGCTCCCCGCTCTCGCGGCTGTAGCGCCCTGGCGCAAGGTGAATCGTTGTCCCTGGCGTAGCGATCGCCAGCGCTTGGGTAATGGTCTTCAGGGGGGTGGCTTCACCGCCAGCGGCGCGATCGCCTCCCTCGGTGGGATGAACAAACAGCTCTGAGGCTTGGGTCGCAGCCTCGACCGCTTGAGGAGCGGGTTTCGCCGCTGCAGCGATCGCGCCGGTTGCCCCAAAAGACGCCAGCATCACCCAAACTCCGCCAGCCCATAACCAAAATCGCCCCATAACCCTTATCTCTCTTGATAGGTGGCTGCGGGGATTTTCCCATACCTTTTTGGGTAAAAGAGCAAGCGCTGAGTTAAGTTTTCTTGCAGCCTAGGCTAGAATCCCAGGCCGCTGAAAAAGTCAATTGCCTCTTTCAGCGCCGCAATAAACACGTCTACTTCCTCGCGGGTGTTGTAGAAGTAGAGGCTGGCGCGGGCGGTGGACTGAGCCTTGAGAATGCGGTGCAGGGGCTGAGTGCAGTGGTGCCCGGCTCGAATGGCCACGCCCCATTGGTCTAGAATCGTTGATAAATCGTGGGGGTGGGCTGCCCCGGCGGTAAAGGCCGCTAGCGCTGCTCGCTCTTCTGTCTTGGGACCGTAGACCCGCACCTCGGGCAGAGCTGTCACCTGTTCCATTAGGTAGTTTGCCAGTTCCTGCTCATAGGCGTGAATGGTCTCCATGCCAATGTCCGTGAGGTAGTCCACCGCCGCACCGAGGGCGATCGCCTCAGCGATGGCGGGGGTGCCCGCCTCAAAGCGGTGGGGGATGTCGGCGTAGGTGGCGTGGTCTAAAAACACGTCGGCAATCATTTCGCCGCCGCCCAGGAAGGGGGGCATAGCCCGCAGCACGTCCTTCTTGCCGTATAAAAAGCCAATGCCGCTGGGGGCGCACATCTTGTGTCCCGAAGCCACCAGCCAGTCGCAGCCAATGGCCTGTACGTCCACCGGCATGTGGGGCACGCTCTGGCAGGCGTCGATCAGCACTTTGGCGCCGCGCTCATGGGCCAGGTCGATAATCTCTCTCACCGGATTGACGCAGCCCAGGGTGTTGGACACGTGGGACACGGCCACAATCTTGGTCTTATCGCTCAGCAGCGAGCGATAGTGGTCTAGGTCAAAGGTCTCTTCTTCCGTGAGCTGGACGAACTTCAAGGTCAGGCCGTTGCGCTGGGCCAAAAGCTGCCAGGGAATTAGGTTGCTGTGGTGCTCCATTACCGACAGAATGATCTCATCTCCTGCCTCCAGCAGCGCCCCTTGAGCATAGGACACCAGGTTGATGGCCTCGCTAGCGTTGCGGGTGTAGATAATCTCCTCGCGGTGGGCGGCATTGACAAAGTGGGCTACCTTATCCCGTGCGCCCTCGTAGGCGTCGGTGGCGCGGGCGCTGAGGGTGTGGACACCCCGGTGCACATTTGAGTTGTCTTGGTGATAGTAGCGCTCTAAAGCCTCCAGCACCGCCCTAGGCTTTTGGGAAGTGGCGGCGTTGTCGAGATAGACCAGCGGCTTACCGTTAACCTGCTGGTGCAGGATGGGAAAGTCGGGGCGGACTTTGGCGGCGAGGGTTTTCTCTTGGGTGACGGTCATGGTGTGAGGAGGTGAAAGGGCGGTAGGTTGGGTTAAAGCGCCGGCGTAACCCAACGAAATCGGGATCTGCGTTGGGTTTCCTTGCGTCAACCCAACCTACACGGGAGAGGTCTATTAAGGAGCCAGAGAAGCAACGCAAACCACCATCTGCGATCGC
>JBHJHJ010000107.1:0-11567 GCA_050330955.1 Elainellaceae cyanobacterium
AGCGGATGCTGGACAACGCCAGCGTGCAGATCTTTCGCGATCGCGCTCGGTTCATCGATCCCCACACGCAACAGGTGGGCGATTGCACCGTGACCGCGGGCAAAGTGCTCATTGCGGTGGGCGGCGAGCCCACCTATCCCGAGATTCCGGGGGTTGAGCTGGCCATCACTTCAGACGATATTTTTTCACTCCCCCAGTACCCCAAGCAAATCGTCATTCTGGGCGGCGGCTACGTTGGCTGCGAATTTGCCTGCATCTTGAATGGCTTGGGATGCGAGGTGACGCAGATTATCCGGGCCGACAAAATTCAGCGGGGCTTTGACGACGATCTGCGCATGGAAATTCAGGACGCCATGGTCAAGCATGGCATTCGGCTCCTGACCGACACCGAAGACTTGATGATTGAGAAGGCAAACCACGGCGTCACGGTGAGCGTCCGCAACGCTGAAGGAGAGGACTGCATTATGGCCGATGTGGTGAGCCTGTCGGCCCTGGGACGCCACCCCAACCTCCAGAACTTGGGCCTCGAAAATACCAAGGTAGAGGTGGTGAACGGGGCGATCGCCGGCAACAAGGCCGCAGAAACCACCGAACCGGATGTGTATGCCGTGGGGGACTGCACCGACCGCGTCAACCTGACCCCCGTCGCTATTAACGAAGGGCGGGCGCTGTCCGACACCCTATTTGGCAACAACCCCCGCCAGATGGACTACCGCAACATTCCCACCGCCGTCTTCACCTCGCCCGAAGCGGCTACGGTGGGGCTAACGGAAGCAGAAGCCCGTCAAGAATATGGCGATGGCGTTAAGGTATATCGCTCCCGCTTCCGCGCCATGTACTACACCTTGCCCAATAAAGACGAAAAGACCCTAATGAAGCTGATCGTCAATACAAACGACAGCGATCGCGTTCTAGGGGCCCACATGGTGGGGGACCACGCCGCTGAGATCATCCAAGGGGTGGCGATCGCAGTGAAGATGGGAGCGACTAAGGCCGATTTTGACGCGACAGTGGGCATTCACCCCAGCTCGGCAGAAGAGTTTGTGACGATGCGGTAGCTTCCTAGAAGGTTCGATCTAACCTCTGGTTGATGTTCAAGTGAGCATGATTACTTAATGTCTTAATACTTGAGCTGTCAATGTTCCTCTAGGCCCATGTCTTCAGCCGATCTTCACCGCCCGCCGTCTGACTCACCTCGGTATCGAGGCCACTGGAAGCGGGGGGTCAAAAAGCTGCTATTGACCGCCCTATTTATTAGCACCTTAGTGCTTTGCCTTGACTTACCCGGCCCAGCCCAAGATGTCGTCGCTCGGCTGCCCACTGTTCAAAGCTATGGCGCACCTACCCTGGCGCAGCTTTCGTTTCTCAATTCCCAGTCCTCGTCCTCCGATCAAGAGCACGTCTCGGGCTGGGTCAAGCTAGACGGACGGCAGGTTTTCCAGGTCAGTGCCCCACAGTCCTCTCTCAAACAGCGCCAATCCCGCATCGAAACGAACCTCCAGGGCATCCGCGACGCCTATCTTCAGGCCCCTGCCCCCAATGCTGACGTAGAGGTGAAGCAAATTAGCTCCGACGGACTCCCCAGCATTTACGTCAATGGGGAGTACCTAATGACGGTGACTGAGAAAGACGCCGACGTTCAGGGAACCAGCCCTTGGGCGATCGCCGAAGAGCTGGAGGGGGAAATCCCCGAAGTCATGGAGCGGGCCAAGGCGGAGCGGCAGATTGACGCGATGCGCCGCAGCAGTATTATCGCTGGCGCCGTTATTGCTGCGGTAGCGGCGTTGGCCTGGCTACTGTCGCGCTGGAGCGCTCGGGTGCTGCGCTGGACGCTGAGAGGACTGACCAACGGACGGCCTAGCGATCGGTTTCAGGAGAGCCAGTGGCATCAGCTACGGGATATTCAGATGCGACTTTTGCCGCTGGTGCAGGGCCTGCTGCTGGTGGGAGCACTGTTTTGGATTGCGGGGCTATTTCCCCAAACCCGAGAGCTGCAGCAGGATCTGCCTGTGTGGACCAAGATTCCCCTGCTGATTGGCATTATTCTCATCGTCGCCTACATCGGCATTCGCCTCAGCTACGCCCTGGTTGACCGCTTTGTTTCCCAGTTTACGGAAGACGAACTCTATGAGGAGGTGCCGCGTCGGGCCCAGCTGCGGGTTTCTACCATTACCAGCGTAGTTAAAAACATCGTCAACTTCATTTGGATTGTCATTGGCGCTGTCGTTGCCCTAGCCCTGACCGGTGTTGACTTGGGCGTGCTGTTGGCCAGCATCGGCGTCATTGGCTTAGCGGTATCGCTAGCCGCTAAGGGCCTGATTCAGGGGGCGGTCAACGGCTTTTTTATTATTCTGGAAGACCAGTTTGCCATCGGCGATGTGGTCAAAATTGGGGAGTTTGGCGGTTTAGTGGAAAATCTCAACCTCCGCATTACGCAGCTCCGCGATACGGAGGGTCGGCTAGTCACCATTCCCATGAGCGATGTAAAGGCGGTGGCCAATTATTCCCTGCGCTGGTCTCGCGCCGACCTAAAGCTACCCGTGAGCTATAAAGCCAACATCGACGAGCTGCTAGAGATCACGCACGGTATCGGCCAGGAGATGATGTCTGCCGGGGAGTGGCAAGAGCTGATATTAGAAGAGCCGTCGGTCTTAGGCGTAGAAGACTTTGGCGACAGCGCTATCATCATTCGAGTCTGGATTAAGACTCAGCCTATGAAGCAGTGGGACGTAGCTCGGGAGTACCGCCGCCGGTTTAAGCTGGCAATGCAGGATTTAGACCACACCTCCATTCCGTTCCCGCAGCGGGATATTCACCTGTACCCTGGCCAGGAGCTGCGGGAGACCTTAGACGGGTGGCTGGAGCAGATGAGCGATCGCCCTACGGTGCAGGTGAATGGCTCGGTTGCTGAGAACGACGAGGGCAACGGCCAGCACCGAAGATCCCCAAGCCGAAAGCTGCAGCCCACGTTTAAGGGCGATGACGGCGATATCGACAGCATTGAAGGCCCTGGCGAGAACGGTCCGGGTGAAGACGGCCCTGGGGACGAGGGCGATGGGGAGTAGACCTTGTCGAATCGGCTTTGCCTTTTAGCTCAGACGCTAAGATGATATAGCGAATGCTCTAGGCATTAGAACAAACACTGTGGTATTTGAAGCAGCGGGATAAGATTCACTATGGCGAAGCCCATTCACGTCATCGGCGGTGGCCTTGCCGGAACCGAAGCCGCCTGGCAGGTGGCCCAAGCAGGCGTCCCCGTCGTCCTGCACGAAATGCGTCCCCAGCGCCTCAGTCCAGCCCATCACACTGAGCACCTCGCCGAGCTGGTGTGCAGCAACTCCTTCGGGGCCCAGTCGAGCGATCGCGCCTCAGGCTTACTTCACGAAGAGCTGCGGCGGCTGGGCTCCATTGTGATTGGGAAAGCCGACGAATACCGGGTCCCGGCGGGCGGGGCGCTGGCGGTGGATCGGGCGGTATTTAGCGCCGAGCTGACCCACACCCTGGCCGATCACCCGCTGATCGAGCTGCGGCGCGATGAGGTTCACCGCATCCCCGATGACGGCGTTGTGGTGCTCACCACCGGGCCCCTCACCACCCCAACCCTGGCCCAAGACCTGCAGCGGTTCACCGGCCTGGAATACATGAGCTTTTTCGACGCCGCCAGCCCCATTGTCGTCGGGGAAAGCATCGACCGCGACGTGGCCTTTTTGGCCTCCCGCTACGATCGGGGTGAAGCCGCCTACCTCAACTGCCCCATGGACCAAGGGCGATACCTCGCCTTTCGGGAGGCGCTGTGCGCAGCGGAGCAAGCCGAGCTCAAGGACTTTGAGCTGGAAACCGCCAAGTTCTTTGAGGGCTGTCTGCCCATTGAGGAGATGGCCCGCCGGGGCGAAGACACCATGCGCTACGGACCGCTGAAACCCGTGGGCCTGTTCGACGCCCGCCACGGCGACTTCCGCGCCCCCGAAAACCGCCACCTGCGTCCCTATGCCGTCGTGCAGCTGCGGCAGGAGGACAAGGCGGGGCAGCTGTGGAATATGGTGGGCTTTCAGACCAATCTGCGCTGGGGAGAGCAAAAGCGAGTATTCCGCATGATTCCCGGCTTGGAGAATGCCGAGTTTGTACGCATGGGGGTGATGCACCGCAACACCTTCATCAACTCACCTCAGCTTTTAGCGTCAACTCTGCAGTTTCGCGATCGCCCCACCCTACTGGCGGCAGGCCAGCTTGTGGGCACGGAGGGCTACACTGCTGCAGCGGCGGGGGGCTGGCTAGCGGGCACCAACGCGGCTCGGGTGGTGCGGGGTCTTACTCCCCTTTCCCTCCCCGATACCACCATGATGGGGGCGCTGTTCGGGTTCATTAGCTCAGCGGAGCCGAAGCACTTTCAGCCCATGCCCCCCAACTTTGGCATTATTCCCGGGCTGCCGCAGCGGGTGCGCAAGAAGCAGGAACGCTACGGTAGGTACCGCGATCGCGCCCTAGAGGATTTGGTGACTTGGACCCGGAACCACGGCCTACCCCTATCTGCCGCTCAGCCTGCGGCGGTGCCCACAGCAAGCTAGGCTAAGCGGCATATCAAGACGGGCGATCGGTACGGTTAGAGGGTCCAGATTGCCAAAATGCGGTGATCAGCAGGCAGGCAATACCAAGGTTGATGAACACGTCGGCTAGATTGAAAATCGGAAACCGAATCAGCCGGAAGTCTAGAAAGTCCACCACCGCGCCGCTGGCGAACCGATCGATTCCGTTGCCCAGCGCCCCTCCTAAGATAAAGCCAAAGCCCCACTGCTCCCAGAGCGTCATTGGCGGCCCCAGCAGCGCTAAGGCCATTAGCCCTAAGCTCACAATTAGCGACAGCCACCGCAGCCAGCCGCCGCTGTTGCTAAACAGACTGAAGGCAGCACCAGTATTGAGCACGTAGGTGAAGTGAAACACCTCTTCCCATAGGGGAATCGTCTCCTGGAGCCTCATACCCTGTACCACCCAGTACTTGGTGAGCTGGTCTAGGGCGATCGCGATCGCTGCAGCAATCCAAAACAAACGATTCTTAAACGGCATTGCGGAGAGGGTCACGGGGCCAAATGCAGTATTAGTACAGTAGAAGATGGCGCAGGAAAAAGGCAATCACCGCGACAGCGCACACCAGAACAAGCTGCCCCGGCAGCGGAATGAGGGAATAGTGAATCACCATGCGCAGCAGCGACCCTAGGCCTGTGCCGCTCCAGTTTACCGCGTGGGCGATGGCAAGGTAGCTCAGCCCCGCCGCATGGATGGTGAACAGCCCACACAGATTACTAAAGGCAATGGACTCTAAGCGGCGGGGAAGTTGAAAGGCTAGCCAGCCGCAAATCCAAGCCGCAGGGACAAAGCCTAGGAGGTAGCCAAAGGTGGGATGAAAGACATAGCCTGGCCCGCCCCCGTTGGTGAACACGTTGAACCAGGTTAGCCCCAAAAGTAGGTAAGCAATCTGAGAAATCGCCGCGGCGTTGCGTCCGCCTAGGCTGCCAATCAGCAGCACTGCGCCCACCTGCCACGTCACCCGTAGCGATAGCACTGGAATGGAGGGATTAAACCAGTTGAGCGGAACCCCAGCCATGGAGGCTTCCAAGAACGTACCGCCTATGGTCAACAGCAGACCAATCAGAGCCCATAGCAGGTCAATGGGAGAGAACACAGCGACAAAATCAGTATTGGTACTCTCCAGGGTAGCGGTAAATCACTTCGGACCGAAGCCCCAGCAGGCAAAAACCAAACTGGATCAGGCGAGGCCCAAAACCACCACAGGTTAAACTGAACGAGCATGGAGGGATTCGAACCCCCGACCCTCAGAACCGGAATCTGATGCTCTATCCACTGAGCTACATGCCCTAACGCGCTGGCTGGATTAGGCCAACTCTGCTGCGAGTATAGCACCTCTGTCTTGGTTATGGCGCGGTTATGGCTTGGCTAGGACGTGAGGGACTAACGCCCCACAGCGTCTGTCTTCAATCCCCGCCTTTCGCGGGCGATCGCCTTCCCGCCAATCGCCTTTACACCAATCGCCCTTAACCCTATCCGTCGCGAAAAACGCCAACTCACCATGCCTTACAAAATTCTGTTTGTCTGCCTCGGCAACATCTGCCGATCGCCTTCTGCTGAAGGAATCATGAATCACCTGATTCAAGAGCAGGGCCTACAGGGCAAAATTCAGTGCGACTCTGCAGGCACCTCTAGCTACCACGTTGGCAGCGCCCCCGACAGCCGCATGACTCTGGCGGCTAAGCAGCGAGGCATTGCCCTTTCAGGCCGGGCGCGCCAGTTCACCGCTGAAGACTTCGACGCTTTTGATCTCATTGTCGCCATGGACCAGGCCAACTACCGCGACATCCTGCGAATGGATCCAAACGAGACCCACAGTGAAAAGGTGCGGCAGATGTGCGAGTTTGCCTCACAGCACAGTGACCCAGAAGTCCCTGATCCCTACTACGGGGGAAGTGACGGGTTCAGTCACGTAGTGGACCTGCTGCTGGATGCGTGCCAGGGATTACTCACCCACATCAAACAAACCGCGAGCCGCCCAGACTAATTTAGACCAAGTGAGCTAGATCAGGTGATGATCGATGGCAAACCGAACCAGTTCGGCGCGGTTGCTCACCTCCGTCTTACGCAGCAGACTGCTAACATATTTTTCAATAGTGCGGGCGCTGAGGTGGAGGGCTTCACCGATCTGGGCGTTGGACAGGCCTTCCGTGAGGAAATCTAGGACCTCTTGCTCCCGGGACGTCAGGCTGATGGCAGCTTCAGCGGAAGTTGGGATCGGGGCCGGGTGAACCGCCTCATCGGCTGCGGCAGCAGGCTGGGACTGATGACGCTGGAGCTGTATGGCCGCTTGAATGAGCTGCGATCGCTCCAGCAGGTTGCGTACCACCGCCTTGAGTTCTTTTAGCTCGAAGGGCTTAGGCAAGTAGACATCGCATCCGGTTTCGTACCCCCGGACGCGCTCTGCCGTGGTTGTCCGCTCAGTTAAAAAGACGATGGGCAAAAGACGAAACTCGGGCTGACGGCGCACCTGCTGAATGAACTCGTACCCGGTCATGCGCGGCATGGCGATATCGGCGATGACAAGGTGGGGCTGATATTGCTTGATTTTTCCCAAAGCATCTTTGCCGTCTTTCGCCTCAACGGTGAGGTATCCCGACATCTGTAGACAGTCCGCAACGGCCATCCGAATACCAACATCGTCATCCACAACTAATATCGTTAGGGCCATGCTTGACAGTCTCCAACCTAGCTTGGGGCAAGGCAGTAAAAATGTGGCGAAAAGTAGGCTAGTTTCCTTCCGGCTTGCCATACCGTTATTCCCACACCGCTATTCTAAAGCCTGTCTCCGTGCGTCTTCTGCGCAGTATTTTAGGGCGGCCCGCCCAGAGTCACCGCCCAGAATCACTATTTAAAGGGCCAGCGTTCAGTTTAGTGATGTGTCACAAGCCGCCCCAGGCAGTTGTATATTTTGGATAAAGTTAGTCGTGGTAGGATCAAAGGCGGGCTGTGTTGGCGGACTGACAAGCGATTGATTCCAGGGCTTAATTGCCACGCTCATTGGCAGCTAGCGCTGAATTAAAGCGTCATACAGATCTGTCTAAGGCTTGTCTCGGGCGAATTCTGTGGATTTTAGGAGGCTACAAAAGGCGTGCAAGCGAATCGAACCGCCGAGCAGACCACCCCTCAGGTTCATGGGAAACAGAAGCCTCTGCGAGTCGGCATCATCGGCGTTGGCAGCATGGGACAGCACCATGCTCGCGTTTTAAGTCTGCTAAAGGATGTCTCTTTTGTTGGCGTCGCCGACATTAACGTTGAGCGGGGCTTGGATACGGCCAGCAAATATCAGGCCCGATTTTTTGAACACTATCGCGACCTGCTGCCCCAGGTCGACGCCGTCTGCATCGCGGTGCCGACGCGGCTGCACTATGAGGTGGGCATGGCCTGCCTTAAGTCCGGCGTTCATGTGCTGATTGAAAAGCCTATCGCGGCCAGCATCAGCGAGGCAGAGTCCCTCGTCAACGCGGCAGCTCAGTTCAAGTGCATTCTTCAAGTGGGGCACATTGAGCGCTTCAACCCGGCGTTCCAGGAGCTGAGCCAGGTGCTCAAGGCTGAGGAACTGCTGGCCATTGAGGCCCACCGCATGAGCCCCTATTCTGACCGGGCCAACGACGTTTCCGTCGTGCTGGATTTGATGATCCACGACATTGACCTCCTGCTGGAGCTGGTGGGCTCCCCGGCGGTGCACCTCACCGCCAGCGGCAGCCGCGCCTCCGACTCGGGCCAGCTCGACTATGTGACGGCGACTCTGGGGTTTGCCAACGGCATTGTGGCCACCCTAACTGCGAGCAAGATTACCCACCGCAAAATTCGCCGCATCGTGGCCCACTGTAAGCAGTCCCTCACCGAAGCAGATTTTCTCAACAGCGAAATTTTGATCCACCGCCAGACCACGGCCAACTGCTCCACCGACCACGGTCAGGTGCTGTACCGACAGGATGGCCTGATTGAGAAGGTCTACACCAGCAATATCGAGCCGCTGCACGCGGAGCTGGAGCACTTTGTGCACTGTGTCCGGGGTGGGTTTCAGCCCTCTGTCGGCGGAGAGCAGGCCCTCAAAGCGCTGCGGCTTGCTAGCCTGATTGACCAGATGGCCCTAGACGGCAAGATGTGGAACCAGCCCAATTTAGATCTGAGCCTTGAATTAGTCCCGCCACCGTCATCTGCCATGACGGTTTAGCGGTAGGATCGCTTCAGACCGCTTGATGAGAGTTGGCCACTGAATGGTCTGAAACTGCGATCTCGCGAGCGGGCTGCGTCATTCAGGCTATAAGCGAGGATCTATCTATGACGGCTGTCACCCGGCCCGCCTTCTGGGAAGGTATTCAGTATTTTGGCGACCCACCCACTGGCTACGAGCAGCACGGCCAATCGCCAGTTATTTCTGAGGGGGCGACGGCGATCGCAGATCCCAATGACGATACTGCGGCATACCAAACCATGCTCTACGCCGACGCCCTGCGCTACCTGACGCTGCAGATTACGGGCAGTAAGGCCTCCGGACACCCTGGCGGATTTGCCAGCCAGGCCGAGGCCTACGCGGCACTGGTCCTGCTGGGCCACAAGAACATTCTCACGGAGGTGGGGCACCACGCACCGGGGTTCTACAGCGCCATGTTCCTCGACAGCTCCCTAGAAGACATGGGCATCAATACCGTGCAGGAAATGCGCGATCGCTTCCGCGAGCTGCACGGCCTGCTGGGTCACCTGTCGGGCTACATTCCAGGAATTTTGTCCCCTGCCGGCCCTCTGGGCCAGGGGCAGCACTTTGCCATGGCGGCGGCAATGCTCAACCGGGACGTGCTGTTTCCCTTCACGGTGGGCGACGGCGGCCTAGGCGAGCCCTATGTGATGAGCGCCATGGCCCACTTCCACACTGCAATTCCTGCAGTGACTAACTTCTTGCCGGTGCTGGTGTGGAATGGCTATTCCCAGGAGCACCACAGCATGGTCTCCACCTTCACCAACGCCCAGATGGAAGAATACTGGCTGGGGAACGGCTTTAAGAAGGTGGTGCTGGTGGACGCCAAGGGCTTCGACGACCAGCACCAAGACGGTGACTACGTGGACAGCACCCTGTTTTCCATAGACCGGCGCGTTGCCTTCACTAAGGCGATGCTGATGGCGGCCCAAGAGGCGGCGCAATCTGCCCTGAATGGGACTCTCACCGTGCTGATTATCAAACAGCTCAAGGGGGCGGGCACTCACGCCCAAGGCTCTAAATCCCACAACCTTTACGCCTTCCACACCTTAGAAAATCCCGATTTGGTCAACGCCCTGAAGACGCGGGCCCTGCCGCAAGAGGCTTGGGACCTGGTGCGCACGAACTGCGTCCGCGCCGGGGGTGGCCCGGCAGCTAAAGTGGCGGTGACTGAGACGGAGCGATCGCTGCCGGATTTGGGCGCGCTGCCTCTGGAGGAGTATACAGTGGAGGGCGATCGCAAGGTGGCCACCACCGCCATGGGGCAGCTCGTGGCCCACGTAGGTCAGCAGGACCCAGACTTTTTGGTCACCAACGCCGACGGCAACGAAGCCTCAGGCATCAAAAATATTAACCAGGCCCTGAAGGTGCTGCACCCCACCACCGACGACCTGTACAACCAAGGTCCTAAAGGTCAGGTGTATGAGCCTTTGAGCGAGGATGCCTGCTCTGGCCTAGCGGCGGGGCTGTGCCTCATGGGGGGCCGCACCCTGTGGTGCTCCTACGAGTCGTTTGCCATTAACGGCTTACCCATCTGGCAGACGGTGACCCAGGCCATGGCCGAGCTGCGTCGCTCCACCCCCGCTACGGTCACGCTATTTACCGCTGGGGCCTTAGAGCAGGGGCGCAACGGCTGGACCCACCAGCGCCCCGAAATCGAAGCCTACCTAGCGGCGATGATGCGCAACGGCAACATCTTCCCGCTGTTTCCCACCGACGCCAACAGCATCCAGGCCTGCTACGCCTGGGCGCTGGAGCAGCGCAACAAAGGCATAACCATTACCGCCAGCAAGACGCCGCTGCCAGTACGCACTACTTTTGAGCAAACCCAGCAGGCCCTGCGAGAGGGCGGGGTGACGCTGTACGAATCGGAAGGCAGCAAAACAGTTGTGTTTGCGGTGCTGGGAGATATGGTGCTGCTGCCGGTGTTTGACGCCGCCGCTATTTTAGAGCAGGAAGGCATCGGCACCCGCATTGTGTCGGTGGTGAACCCCAGGCGGCTATACCGCCCTTCGGACGTAGCCTGGGAGACCTGCACTGAGCCTGACGACGGCTTTTTGGATGATGCCGGGTTTGAGCAGCTGTTTGGCGGGGATGCGGTTATCGCGGTGACGGGGGGAGCCAGCACCATGCTGGAGCCGGTGATGCTGCGGTCCAATGCGCCCCGAGACACCTTTGCCTGGAAGCGGGGCGAGACCACCAACAGCGCCGCTCTGCTGATGGACTTAAACGGGATTACAGCGGAGGCCCTGAAAAAACAGGCGATCGCGCTGCTGGGGTAATTGGCTTGTTTTGCGTGCCGCTGATCACAGCAGGCCGTTGGCGAATAGGGGGCAGATCCTCCATTCGCGATTGGCCTGCGCTTTAACCCCACCCGCAGCTAAAGGATGCTGTTGGCGCGATCTTTAGTGTGGGGCGATGCGTATTGAGTGCGCAGCCGTTGATCTTTAGCGTTGAGGCATCGATCTTTAGTGCGCAGCCGTTGATCTTTAGTGTTGAGGCATCGATCTTTAGTACGCAGCCGTTGATCTTTAGTGTTGAGGTATCGATCTTTAGTGCGAAGCGATGCGTATTGAGTATGCAGACATCGATCTTTAATGTGCAGTCTCCAAAGAGCGCTGCGATCGCACAGCTATAGTCGGGTACCAATCTCACGGAATTGGCACAACGTAGTTCTTGCGAACTGTTAAGGAATTAGCGTCCACTTCCCAAAACGGCTGAAGTACTCATTGGTGATTGTTACCTGTTAAAGGTCGCCAATCGCCAGAGCCAATGAAGGCAGCCC
>JBHJHJ010000108.1:0-9568 GCA_050330955.1 Elainellaceae cyanobacterium
TCCGCGTTGGCCAACTGCTCATACAAATTGCCCACCAGCACCGCCCCCGACTCATCATCCAAGCTCCACAGCGAGGCAATCGTGCTGCGGGCTCCCGCCTGCACCGCCACACCCGCTAGCCCCAGGGCCGCGCGGTCATCCCCCGCCGCTGTCTCGCAAGCGCTCAAGATTAGCAGCTCAATAGGGGCCTGGCGGGTCTGGTCACCCGTCTGCAAAATGGCGCTGATCTCATTTACGTTCAAAGGCCGGTCCCAGGCCAAAATGAAGGTGTCTTCCGCACGGGAGCTGAACTGGCCGTGGGTCGCCAGGTGCACCACTGGGTAGGGTAGCGTCTCAACCTGCTGCCGCAGGGCATCGCTGGTAAAGCCCTGATCTATTAGCACCCGGCTGGGCACCGTGTTCTCAACTTTCTCCAGCTCCAGCTCCACATTTGATAAGGCGCTGAAACCGTGACGCGCCTCCGTCAGACCCCCGGCAATGGTCTGCACCCCCTGCTGCTGCAGCGGTTGCGGAGCGATGAGCTGTAGACCCGGCGTCAGGGCGATGTTGTAGTCTTCGACTAGGTAGCGATCGCCGTTGAACAGCGCCGCCATGGGCACTGACCGCAGAGCCCCGTCTAGCACGAATACCAGGGTGTCTACCTGGCTCTGGCGCAGGTCGTCCTCAATGGGTCGAATCAGCCAGCTATAGACGTCTTCGCTCAAGTTCTTGCTGGCGGCGGTGACAAAAGGTCGCACCAGGCTGACCCGCAGCTCGTCTAGGGTGACGTCCACCTGCTCACGAGTCACTGGGGTCGCGTGGTGCTGCAGCGGTTGGTCAGGCAGGCTGACCACCACTTCCAAGCGATCGCTGAGAATAATTGGGTAGATGACCGCCGCGTTGGTCTGGTCCACCTCATCTAGGGCAATGGTCTGCCCTTCAATGCAGGTGGAGCGAAAGAAGTTGTTCAGCTCCGCGATTTGCAACGACTCAATCACCTGGCGGGCCTCCTGCAGCCGCCCTGGATTGGGATCGGTAGAGGTCAGCAGCAGATCTACATAGTTTCGGTACACCGGCTCAACGCTTTCGCGAAAGGAGAACTGCTGGTCAGGGGCGATAGAGGCCAAGTCATAGCGCAGCGCCTGGAGAGATTGAAACGCTGTTTTGTAGGCGGCGATCGCAGCATCCGTTTTGTTCTGCGCTTTCAAAATCCGACCCAGCTGCCACTGCCACTGATAGGCGATATCGGTGGCATTGAGAGATTGGGCAATCAATAGTGCTTCTTCCGTCAGGGTTTCGGCGATTGCCCACTGCTGGGTTGTTTCGTAAGCGCCGCCGAGATAGCCCGTGGCGTAGGCTTCCGAGTAGCGATCGCCCAATGCTTTGGCCTGCCACACCGTGGTTCCTAGCAAGTCTGCTGCCTGCTCAATAGCACCTGGGCGATCAGACTGTATAAGGCGCTGGCCAAAATTGGCCTGGGTATAGAGGCTAGCGCGACTGACGGGCAGTGCCTTGAGCTGGGCCTGCAGCGACTCCGCTAGGCTATCGGCGACATCGTAGGACTTGGTGTCTATTAATAGGCTAAATTCAGCTACCTGTGCCTGTGCCTGCTGCAGCGGCTCTGGAGCCATCGTTCCCGCTTTCTGGTAGAAAAATAGAGCCTCCTCAGGCTGCTGCTGCAGTTGTGCGAGCTGTCCGAGGCTCAAAAGCAATGCCGCCACCTCGCGCGGCAGCGACTGCGCCTGGGCCGTTTCTAATCCCTGAGTGTAAACCGCCTCTGCCCCTTCTAGATCCCCAATGGCGCGCAGGGTATCTCCCAGGCTCTGCAGCCCAACGACCCGCAGTGCAGGGTCCACCTGGTCAAGCTGGGCTCGGACTTCGTCTAAGGCAGCGCGGGCCTGAAGAAAGTAGCCCAGCGCCTGCAGGGTACGGGCCTGGTTGATGAGGCTGCCGGTGTAGCGCTGGGTGTCGTCGGCCTGTTGGTAGAAGCGGCCAGACTGCCGCCAGCTCTCTAAGGCCGAGGTCATTGCTCCTTGGCTAAACTGCAGTGCGCCTCGGGTGTTGAGCACCTGACCTTGAATCGTCAGCGATCGCGCTGAGCTACTAAAATCCGAACTAGACTGCCACTGTTCGAGCTGGTCTAGGCTTTGCTCAATCGTCGCTTCCGCCTGGGGCCATGCGCCCTGGTTTTGGTAGGCCATAGACAGGTAGCTAAGCACCAGCGCCTGCTGGAGGCGATCGCCTTGCTGCTCAAAGTCCTGGGCCGCGGCTTGCCAAGCGGCAATCGCTTCGTCCGTCTGCTGATTTTGATAGGCGCTACGCCCAGTTTCCAGCAGCACTTGGGCATTAGAGGGGGGCTGGGCTATGCCCTGACCCACGACGGCCTGAATGATGCCCTGGGAAAAGGCTAAAACCAGCGCCAGAGATAGGCCAAATATGAGGTAGAGCGATCGCCTTAAGAAGTGTGACATGTGGGATTATCGCGTGAAGTGGGCCTATTGCGTTTTCTGCAAATTTTCGTCACATGCCTCTAGGCTTACTACAAGAATTTTACTACCTTGAATCCTCCCTGGCTTCTCCTAGCATGGGCTGACGCTGTTGCAAAAACGGCCTCGACTTTTGGTGGGGGGACTGGTGTGGGTAGAAAAGGTCATGGCGCAAGGCCCATAACCTTTTCCAATAGCGGCTTCGCGCCAAAACTCAGCAGCGTCATAATTCGAGTGGTTTAGGCGTAGAGTAGACGCTACCCGTCCAGCTTCTTCTTCAAAAGCTGATTGGTCAGCTTCGGGTCCGCCTTGCCTCGCGACTTCTTCATCACCTGGCCCACAAAGAAGCCCAGCAGCTTGGTCTTGCCGCCGCGATACTTCTCTAGCTCGTCCGGGTGGGCGGCAATCACCTCGTCAATGATGGGCTCAATGGCGCTGGGGTCAGACACCTGCACTAGGCCCTTCTTTTCGACCAGCGCCTTCGGCGAACCGCCGTGCTCCAGCAGCTCGGGCAGAATGTCTTTGCCAATTTTGTTGCTGATGGTGCTCTTTTCGATCAGGCCCACCAGCTCGGCTAGCCCCTCAGGGGTCAGGGCCAGCTCATCCACGGACTGCTTCGTCTTGTTCAGGTGCGCCCCAATGTCTTGGGTCAGCCAGTTGGCCACCAGCTTGGGGTTGCCCCCCGCCGCCACCGCCGCCTCGAAGTACTGGGCGATCGCCCCATCGTCCGTTAGTACGCGAGCATCGTAGGGCGACAGCTCCAGATCTTCCTCGTAGCGGTGCCGCTTCTGAGCCGGCAGCTCCGGGAGCTCTGAGCGCCACGCTTCCCGCCGCTCTTCTGAAACCTCAATCGGCCCCAAATCCGGCTCGGGGAAATACCGATAGTCGCTCGCCCCTTCCTTAGTGCGCATGGTGAAGGTCTGCTGGGAGGACTCGTCCCACAGCCGCGTCTCTTGGATAATCTCTTCCCCGGCCTCCACCGCCGCAATCTGCCGCTCGATCTCAAAGTCGATGGCGCGGGCGATCGCGTTGAAGGAGTTCATGTTCTTGATCTCCACCTTGGTGCCAAACTTCTCTTGGCCCACAGGACGCACCGAAATATTCACGTCGCAGCGCAGAGAGCCCTCCTGCATATTGCCGTCGCTCACCCCTAGATAGCGCACGATGCGCCGCAGCTCTTGGGCATACTCCGCCGCCTCTTCCCCGGAGCGCATGTCGGGCTCGGAGACGATTTCCACTAGCGGCACCCCGGCCCGATTGTAGTCCACCAGGGAGAAGGTGGAGCCCGCGAGGCGATCGCTGCCGCCGTGCACCAGCTTGCCCGCGTCCTCTTCCATGTGCAGCCGGGTGATGCCGATGCGCTTGCGCTGCGGGTTGCCGTCCTTATCAGTTAGCTCAATCTCCAGCCAGCCGTGCTCGGCGATGGGCAGGTCGTACTGGGAAATCTGGTAGTTTTTGGGCAGGTCGGGGTAGAAGTACTGCTTGCGGTCAAACTTGCTGTAGGGGGCAATTTGGCAGTTGAGCGCCAGCCCTGCTTTGACGGCGTACTCGAGCACCTTTTCGTTGAGCACGGGCAGCACCCCAGGCAGACCCATACAGATGGGGTCAATGTTGGTGTTGGGATCCGCCCCGAAGTCGGTGGGGCTGTTGGAGAAAATTTTGGTGTTGGTGCTGAGCTGGCAGTGGGTTTCCAGACCGATGATGGCCTCGTATTCTGTTCCGGCGGGCTTTGTTTTGGTTGGAGCAGTAGTGGTCATAAACGCGGCTCAGCTAACGTCGGCAGGGCCTCTATTATATCTCGCATGATGAGGCTGCCGTCTCTGCCTGCGTAGAATCAGTCAGGACAAGCTCGGTGCGTATGTGGTCCGCTATCGACCAGCCCACGACTGAACTTTGCCAAGTCGTGTGGAGCGCTTGGCTGAGCGATGCTACCTAGGGATACCGCCCTATGCTGGAAGGCGGTATCCCTGAATGTTTCCACTTACGACGCGATAAATTCGTTCCACTTTTGGACAAGGTATGTGTTCTCGCCCATAGTCGAATTCCATACTACGATGTTGCCAAAGCGCTCCTCAAATGAGCCGCCGTCCCGTGTCGCACCGGCCTTGGCCAGGGTCTTACCGAACGGGTCAACGATATCCTCCGACGCAGCTTGCCCCTCATACCAGTAGGCCCACTCCGCATCGGACATGTAGGTCTTTGAGTTCTCCGGTGCAGCGCTGTAGTAGCCCTGGCGCCCTAAGAAAGCGCCGACCCAGCCCTCTAGCATCCAGTTGAGGTATTCGTAGGCCGCATCCAGCGCCATGCCGGTTAAATTCTTTGATAAACCCACGCCGCCGCCCCAGCCGCGGTAGCCCTCCTTCAGCGGCGCATAGACGCACTCAATGCCCTGGGCCTGCACCGCCGTCACCGCCGGAGACCACATGGACTGCAGCACCACTTCGCCAGAGGACATCAGGTTCACCGATTCATCGAACGTCTTCCAAAAGGCGCGGAACTGGCCGTTAGCCTTCTGCTCTTTAAGAATCTCAGTGAGCTGGTCAATCTCAGCCTGGGTCATGTCGCCTTTGTCGCCAAAGGTCATCAGCCCCAGCGCCTCTGCCACCATGGCGGCATCCATGATGCCAATTTGAGGAATGTCGAGAATCGAAGTCTTGCCGCTAAACTCCTCGTTAAACAACTCGCCCCAGCTTTCAATTTGGCGACCCACCAGGTCGGGGCGGTAGCCCAAGGTGTCGGCGTTGTACTGAAACGGAATGAGGGTGGCGGAGTCGGTGGGGGAATCAGAGAACTCGGTGGAGTCTGGCCCTTGGAGGTACATCACCCTGTAGGGCGCAGTGCCTTGGGAGCTTTCAACGGGTAAACCTTCAAACTTGCCTGAGGTGAAAAAGGGCACGATTTTGTCCCAGGCCTTGATCTTGGTGACATCGATCGCCTGCAGGTTGCCCGAAGGCACTACTAGCGGCAGGCTAAAGTACTCCCCATCGAAGATGTCGTATTGATCGGCCTGGGTAATGGCGATTTGATTGTTCTCTTCCGTGCTCAGGGCCCGCATTTCCAGCTTGAAGCCCAGGTCTTCTTGGGCTTTATCGCGGATTTCGTTGATTTGGGAGACGCCGGTACCGATGAGTCGCAGGGTGACGTCTTTAGATTTGTTGGCGTTGACCTCCGGACCGGATGCGGGGTTATTGGGGGTGCCCTTGGGGGCCGCGCACCGGGAAGTGGCCACCGCCGCGCCAGCTGCAAGGCCGGTGTAGAGCAGTTTACGTCGGGAAATAGGGATCATCGGTCGTCTCCTCAGGTTTAATCTAAAGCTCGATTTTCTGCAATGCAGGTCGATTGCCGAATTCAATGGGGCAGAAAGACGCAGTCGCTAGCGGGCCACTGAATGGAAACCGTCTGGCCCTCCTGCAGAGTAAGCCTGTTCCAGTCCTCGGTTCGTAAGGTATGTAACAAATCTTGTCCCGTCGCGTCTGCGACCAGAGATACGCGGGTGACGTAGCCTATCATCTCCACTGCGGTGATGCGGGCTGCAAGACGGTTGAGGTGCTCTCCCACAGGACGGGCCGACGGTGGCGCTGCCTCCTCTATTTGCAGCAGATCAGGCCGCACCGAACAGGCCGCCTCGCTTCCCTGCGGCACGCCGTGACCCACTGCCACCAAGGTGCCAATCTCTGGCACATCCAGCTCAATCAGCTCTTTGCCAGACCCGTCAGGAACGCAGCGCCTCACATTGCCCACAAATACATTGTTATCACCGATAAACTTGGCCACAAACCGCGAGGCAGGGGCGTTGAACAGCTCAGCCGGTGTGGCCACCTGGTCGATGTGGCCGTGGTTCATCACCACAATCTGATCCGACAGGGAGAAGGCCTCCTCAACGTGATGGGTCACCTGGATGAAGGTAAGGCCGAACTGCTGCTGGATTTTGCGCAGCTCTCGCCGCATCCGGACCCGCAGGTTTTCGTCTAGGGCGCTGAGGGGCTCATCCAGCATCAGCACCTGGGGCCGCGTCACCAAAGCTCTTGCCAACGCGATGCGCTGCTGCTGGCCACCGCTGAGCTGGTGGGGTTTGCGATCGCCCGTATGGCTTAGCCCGACAAGCTCTAGCATTTCATCCACCCGCTGACGCCGCTCCGGGGCAGGCACTTGCTGCATCTTCAGGCCAAATTCCACGTTTTGCCACACCGTCTTGTGGGGAAACAGGGCGTAGTTTTGGAACATCATCGCCGTGTTGCGCTGGGCGGGCGGCAGGTGGTTAACGCAGCGATCGCCAATGAGTACCTGGCCCTGGGTCACCGCCTCATGGCCCGAAATCAGCCGCAGCGTGGTGGTCTTGCCGCAGCCGCTGGGGCCTAGCAGGCAGCAGTAGCTCCCCGCCGGAATATCTAAGGTGAGATTTTCGATGGCGACAACGCTGCCGTAGGTTTTGGTCACCGAGCGTAGGGCGACTTGGGCGGCGGTCAGAGATAGGGGCTGCTGGGTTTGACTGGGGATAGATGAGCGCTGATTGGTGCTAACCGCCATGGTTATTTACGCAGGTATCGTTGTCAGGTCGGGCGCAAGGACATGGCGTGCCATGTTCTTCCAAGGTTTGTATGTCAAATCAGCAACGCCAGGCATCTAGCCCTCCCGACCCACGTAAGGGTAGTGCTGATCGAGCTGCAGCAGCGTGTGCAGCAGCACATTCGCCCCGGCAATACAGTGGGCTGGGGTAGTGTGCTCAGTCTCCGCATGGCTGATGCCGCCCTGGCTGGGGACAAAAATCATGCCCATGTCGGTCAGGCTCGCCATCACTTGAGCATCGTGGCTGGCGCGGCTGGGCAGAGGCAGGGTCTCTAGACCCAGGTCGCTGCACACTTGGGCGATCGCATTGTAAACGTGGGGGCTGGCGGGAACCGGCTCATTGCGCAACTGCGGCGCGATGTGGATGCTGGTGTGGGTGGCGGCGGCGATCGCCCCAGCCTCCTCTTCTAGCATGGCAACCATCCGATCTAACGAGTCGTTGGACAGGTCCCGCATATCCACCGTCAACTCCACCCGTCCCGGCACCGTGTTGACCACGTTCGGCGTCAGGGTCATGGAGCCCACCGTCGCCACTTGGTCCCCGCTGACCATGTCGTCGCAGAGGCAGGCGAGCCGGTTGACGGCCAGAACCATCTGCGCTGCCGCCACCAGGGCATCTTGGCGCATATCCATGGGCGTGGTGCCCGCGTGGCTGGCTTGACCCACGACAGTGACGAGGAAGCGCCGCTGCCCTACAATTCCGGTGACAAGCCCGACAGGAATGCCCGCCGCCTCTAGCACCGGCCCCTGCTCTACGTGGAGCTCCACAAAGGCGGCTAAGCTACCCGCCGGGCGCTGTGCGGTAGAGAGGACGGGCCAGCTGCCGCCGATGGCCGCAACGCCCAATTGAATCGGCGCGTAGTTGGGGTTGTTGTAGTGGGCGGGATCTAAGCTAGCTCGCCCCGCCATGGCTTTGCTGCCGATCATGGTGCGCTCTTCATCGGCAAAGACAATCACTTCTAGGGAATGGTCGAGCTGCAGGCCTTGCTCGTGTAAAGTGCGCACCACCTCTAGCCCCGCCAGCACCCCGTAGGTGCCGTCATAAATTCCAGCTTTAGGGACGGTGTCTAAGTGGGAGCCGGTGGCCAAAGCTGGAGCCTTCGGGTAGCGCCCCGGATAGCGGCCAACCAAGTTACCGGCGGCATCCGTAATGGTGCGCATTCCGACCTCACGCATCCAGTTCCCCACAATGCGGCGCGCTTGCTGGTCTTCTGGGCTAAAGGCCAGCCGCCGCACACCGCCGTTGGGTAGGGCTCCAATGGCGCCTACCTCAGCGATCGCCTGCATGAGGCGATCGCCGTTGACCCTGGGGGCGACGGTGGGGACGGAGATTTGTGCTGATAGGGTATTTGTCATGGGGCGCTGGCTTTGTCGCAGATAATTTGTCACAGATGATTTGTCATAGATAGACCCTGTTGTAGAGCTTGAGGTCGGTTCAGCCCAGCCTGGGGCGATCTTTTGGCGCAGGCTTCTTTGACCATATTTGGCATAGAATGTATCTTCTGCTGCAAAAGATACATTCTATGCCGTTTATCGGGCTGTACAGATGGAACAAATCAGATTCCACTGTATTCAATATCACTTCAACAAGTCGTGGCCGGAAGGATTTTAAAGTATCGTAGTAAACCAGAACCCTTTTGGGAAGCTCTGCTTCGTGCGTGTTTAGCGTCCTGGAAAGCCCCCATCCCTAGCCCTTCCCCCAATTCTGAGGGAAGGGGACCAGGCTCTCCTCTTCCAACGTTGGGCAATGTTGGAAGAGGGGCCGGGGGTGTAGAGCTTTGCTCCTTCTGCAGAGTGGGCCAGCGTTGCGCTAAACAGATACACCGGTCGCCCTGACATGAGCGGGGGCTAGTCTTTGGGGCGCTGCTGGATGAGGTAGCTGATCACTTGGCCTTGTGCGGGAGTGATGTGGATGCCAGCTTCCCGGACGGCGATGAGCGGGGTCCAGCGGTGGCGCTCTATGCGGTGGCCGAGGTGTAGGCGGTTTATGGCGTCGGTGACGCCTTGGGGGGAGCCGATGAGGATGTGATGGATGTAGTCATAGTTGGCGTCGGGGCTGGGGTTGGGGAGGTTTAGGGTGGGGGCGGCTTCGGTGCTGGAGGCCCCTAAACCTCCAATTCTGAGGGCTTCAGATTCGGGCATAGCAGCCTGTGCCGCCTCATCGGTGGGATGGGATGACGGGCGATATTGAATTGTCATTCTTGGATTCCTCTTTATAGATATGGGTTAAGGAAGCCAAGAATTCAGCCTTCCCTTGAGCGGTACTTGTTTCGGGATGGCTGTCGGGTCGCGTATGCTACCGATAGCCGCCGAAGCAGGCGTGATCTGCTGAGGGGGTTAGGGGGCAGTTGTCGGGGCTAACGGCAACCGCTCCCGTCTGAGGCCAAATTCTTGGGAGCCAAGCTGCGGAGGGCAGCTCTCAAGACAAGACATTAGCGTATTGGGGAACGGGCCGCAAGAGTAGTACAAGCTTTTTATGTCATATCCCGGGAATCTCTCACGAAACATTGGCGATGCATCCATAACTACACTAGTAT
>JBHJHJ010000109.1:0-36605 GCA_050330955.1 Elainellaceae cyanobacterium
CGAATTTGCTCAGAGGCCGCGAGCAATCCATGCATCACTATCCAAACGGCCCACCACCGCAGCGTGAGCGGATGGGCCATCAGCAGCACAATCACCACCCCATAACCGCCACCGTCCATCGAAATTGCCGTGGCGACCAGCACCCCCAGCATCCAGACAAGGAGTTTGACCTGCGGCAGCTCTCGCCCCACTCTCAGCGTCACAAGCCCTACCAGCAGCGTGAATAGAACATTGAGCTGCCAAGTCTCAAACAGGGCCGCGTAAATAGGCTGGCTGATGAGACCGAACACCAGCAGCCGCAGTCCGTAGCGATAGACGTTGCGGGTGCGCTGCTCTCCCTGGGCAATCAGCCAGCAAAACAGCGGAAAGCTCAGCCGCCCCAAGTAGCGCAGCAGTTGGGTCTGAGGGAAGAAAACGACTCCAACGTGGTCCACAACCATGAGGATAGCGGCGAGCCCCTTGATCTGATTGCTGCTGAGCGTAAATACCGAGCGATTGGGTATTCCCATGGCTGATCAGTCGTAATTCATTGCGTCGTCGCGTTATGGGTAGCTCACTATGTCATAATATGTAACAGTTTTTAAGGTTGGCTAATTCAGCAGGCCTATCCTGCTGACCCATCGGGTCACGCCATTGGGATACCAAGAGGAGATCGCGCAAGGAGGTACCACCATGAGCACTGAGGCAACTGAATCCAATAACACTGAGCCTAACGCATCCCATGAGGGGGCGGCGGACGAAGCCAAATCTGCTTTAGATGCAGTGACTGAAGCCCCCAGCGAGCCTGACGAGCCTGAACTAGATCGCTACGAATGTCGCTCCTGCGGCTACACCTACGAACCGCTAAAGGGCGATGGCGACACCGTTGCTCCTGGAACTCGCTTTGAAGACATCGATCCCGGCTGGCGCTGCCCTGTCTGCGGCGCTTCTAAGCGACAGTTCAGCAACCTTGGCCCCGTGGGCAACCCCTCTGGATTTAAAGAGAACCTCAGCTACGGATTTGGGGTGAACACCTTGACGCCGGGGCAGAAAAATATTCTCATTTTTGGGGGACTGTTTTTGGGATTTTTGTTCTTCCTCAGCCTGTACGGTCTTAGGTAGGCCACAGCCTCAAACTTTCCTTTTTGTCTTTTCCATCTCGCTCTAGGCTCACGATGCTACTTCATTCCCGTTTCATGTCGTCTATTTTCAAGCCCAGCCGCTTTAGGCCCCTGCAGCAAGTCATGGCGTTGATGGCTGCACTGCTGTTCTGCAGCAGCTGCGGCGGTGCCTACCTCGACTCCTTAGAGAGCAATCCCTGGGAGGTGGTGACCCTACCCGTAGAGACCACGATGCTAGACGTGGGCTTTATCGATAGCCAGCATGGCTGGCTGGTGGGTAAGAAGACGACCCTGCTAGAAACCACAGACGGAGGCCGCACCTGGGAGCCCCGCGAGCTGGATTTAGACGGGGATGAGCAGGTGTATAACCTCAACTCGGTGAGTTTTGAAGGAGACGACGGCTGGATTGTGGGAGAGCCCAGTCTGCTGCTGCACACCAAAGACGGGGGAGAGTCTTGGTCGAGGGTGCCGCTGAGCGATCAGCTCCCCGGCGTAACCAGCACGATCACAGCTCTCGGCCCCGACCAAGCTGAGATGACCACCGACGTCGGCGCTATCTACCGCACCGAAGACGGCGGCTATCACTGGAAAGCGATGGTGGCCCAAGCGGTGGGCGTTTATCGCAACATCTCGCGATCGCCCAGCGGTGAGTACGTCACCGTCTCCGCACGGGGTAACTTTTACTCCACCTGGAAGCCGGGTCAGATGGCTTGGGAGCAGCACAATCGGGAAAGCTCTCGGCGGCTGCAGAATATGGGCTTTGGCCAAGACGGCAGGCTGTGGCTTCTGGCGCGGGGCGGCTTGGTGCGCTTCAGCGAATCTGACGATTTAGAAAATTGGAGCGAGGCGGTCGCTCCTGAGTTTTCTACCAGCTGGGGGCTGCTGGACCTGGCCTACCGTACCCCCGACGAAATGTGGATTTCGGGGGGCAGCGGCAACTTGCTCCGCAGCACCGACGGCGGTAAAACCTGGCTGAAAGATCGCGAGGTCGAGGATGTCCCCTCTAATCTCTACCGAATCGTGTTTCTTAACCCTAAGCAAGGCTTTATTTTAGGGCAGGACAACATTATCCTCCGCTACGCAGGGTATCCAGAAGGTGCGGAAACCGCTTAGCGGACCTTGTTGGGATCTCCGCACTCTCGTATCATATTTATTAAGCGCATTAACAATTGCCGAAAGGGAGAAAGTTAAGATGGCCGGTACTACTGGTGAACGTCCGTTTTCAGACATTATTACTAGCATTCGCTACTGGGTAATTCACAGCATTACCATTCCTGCACTGTTTATTGCGGGTTGGCTATTCGTCAGCACGGGGCTTGCTTACGATGCTTTTGGCACTCCCCGTCCCGATGAGTACTTCACTCAGCAGCGCCAGGAGCAGCTTCCCATTGTGAGCGATCGCCTGGATGCAAAGCAGCAGATCCAAGAGTTCAATCAAGGCAAATAGCCGCTCAAAATAACCGTCGTTTAGCGTTAAAAAGGTTTAAATAAATTATGACCAGTCAAAGCCCAAACGAGCCCGTCGTTTATCCTATTTTCACCGTACGCTGGTTGGCTGTTCACACGCTAGCCGTTCCCTCCGTATTCTTCGTGGGCGCGATCGCCGCGATGCAGTTTATCCAACGTTAGGACAACAACACCCATGGCATTAGACAGAAATCAAAATCCCAATAAGCAGCCGGTCGAGCTTAATCGAACCTCGCTTTACCTCGGATTGCTGCTCGTCTTTGTGCTCGGCATTCTATTTTCTAGCTACTTCTTTAACTAATTCGTTAGCTTGCTTTAACTCTATTTAGGAGACGAAACCATGGCTCAAAGCGGTAAAATTCCCCTCTGGATTGTGGCAACTATTGCAGGGCTGGGCGCCCTAGCAGTCCTTGGCCTGTTTTTCTACGGCTCATATTCAGGCGTTGGTTCTGCTGGTTAGGCACTGGCTACACCAATTGTCCTGATGGTGAGGGACAGATTTGAAACGATCGTATGTAGGGCTTCCAAGGTTGGAAGCCTTACTGCTTTTTTAGGGGAGCGATATGCTTAGAGCCCGAGGCGCAAGGTTTGTTGTCACTTTCGGAATTTTGCTGGCTGCAGCCCCTGCCAGGCCACTGTTGGCTAGCCCAGAGGTGCAGAATCTAAATGCCCAGAATCTAGATACCCAGAATCTGAACGAGTTTCAGCTTCAGGTAGACCACCAGCTCAACGACGCTCAAGCGGTCCTAGAGCAGGAAGGCTACGTTCAGGTGAAGCGTTACGTTGACACGAGGGGGCTCGGCGAGACAGAGTCCCATCAGTGGGACCTGCAGCTCGATGTGGGACACAGCTACGTGGTCACTGCGGTCTGCGATTCTGACTGCGCCGATCTCGATTTGGTGTGGTATGAGTCGGGCAGCGAAGTGGTGCGGGACACCGAATCCGATGCCTACCCCATTTTGACCGTTAGCCCCAGTGTAGGGGCGCAGCAGATGGAGGTGACCATGTATGGCTGTGAGGTTGAGCCGTGCTACTACGGGTTCGGCGTATTTCGCCGGTAGGCCAGGCGGCATACCTCGCTAGCCACGAACGGTAGGATAGCCTCACTTTGACTGTGCCCCTCTGTAAAGGCCACCAGCAGGAAGGGTTGAGCATCTTGCAGTTCCACATAGGCCGCGTCGTGACGCACCCGGCTGGTCAATCCGGCCTTCGACCAGACCCGCGCCCTCTGGGGCAGCCCTGCCCCTAAAAATCCTGTGACTTGGTTCTCGGGGTCTTGAGCTAGCTCGGTCGGGTCGAGGCTGCGCCGCATCAGATCCATCATGGCTTGTGAGCGCTGGGCCGTCACGGCTACGCCGCCAACAATGCTGTGGAGCAACCGGGCCGTGGCATCGGTGGTAAGCATATTGCGGTTCTCTAGGGCAGGGCCAAGGAAAGCCCGCTCCCGGCCATAGGGACCGTCACACCAGGTTTTTTGGTTGACATTGATGGTGTCTAGCTCCTCCCAGCCCAAAGCATGGTAATAGCGGTTAACCAGGTTGCGCTGCTGCTGCCAGGTCTCAAAGGGGCCAGGGGGAATCTCGGGGCCGCTGGTGGTGCCCGTGAGGGTATCTACCACCAGGCCGGTGGCGTCGTTGCTAGAAGCGACAATCATGTCGGCGATCGCCCGCGCCAGCTCTGGGGTTGTCGCAATCATGCCGTTCTCCATCCACTCTTGGATAGCCACGAGGTAAAACAGCTTCACCACGCTAGCGGGGTAGATGCGCTCCACCCCCCGATAGGAAAACCCGCGAATGGGCAAGGCCCAAAAGTTTTCGGCGCTGAGGGCACCGCCGGTATTTACAGGAACCGGATCATCGTAGATGATCCAGGTGAGCGCCACCTGGTTTTTCGCTAGCTTGGGAAACTCAGCCCAAAGGGCATCGAGCAGGCGATCGCCCAGCTTTTGAAGCGACTCATCACGTTGAAAAAACGGCATATGGCCTCTCAACTTCTTTCTGATTGTGAATACGCCTGCGGGTCACCGCTGAATCTTTACGCATCCCCCGGTCTGTCAGAGCTGGCAACCCAGGCGGCGGCGGGGCGTCAACTGCGTATCTTATCACCGTCTTCGGGTTCATCGTCTTTAAGCTCACCGTCTTTGGCCGCTTTGGGAAAGTCCAAGGCAGCGGTTGAAGTGCTGCTGTGCGAAGACGACTACGCTGGCTGGACTGCGGCATCTTCCCTGGGCTCGCTTCAGTCGGCTACGCCCTACCAAGCGCCCGTCCTTTCCCGCAGCCAAATTAGCGATCGCCTGCCCGCAGTGATTGAGTTTGCCAAAGCTGCCCTAGCGGTGCCCAATACCTACCTTTGGGGTGGCACCCTCGGCCCCAATTACGACTGCTCTGGCCTGGTACAGGCGGCATTTGCTTCAGCAGGCGTGTGGCTCCCCCGCGATTCCTACCAGCAGGCGGCCTTTACCCAGCCCATTGCCGCAGACGCGCTAGCGCCGGGGGACCTAATTTTCTTTGGCAAGGCGCGCGTCACCCACGTGGCCCTCTCGCTGGGGGGCGATCGCTACCTCCACAGCTCGGGGCGGCAGCAGGGGCGCAACGGCATCGGCATTGACGTGCTCTCAGCGAAAGGGGATGAGGTGAGCCAGACCTATTACCGTCAACTTCGGGGGGCGGGGCGCGTGATGGAGAGCTATCGGCCCCAGAGCAGACCGTTCCAGTGCTGATGCGCCGCCTCAAGCCCTTCATCCGCTGGGGCATTCTCGGCGGCACCCTGTTTTTTGTGGCCCAAGCCGTCAAAGATCACTGGCGGGAGGTGGCTGCCCTGCGGCTGGGTTCGGGAGGGTGGCTATTTTTAGGGCTGTCCCTCGGGGTGACTCTCCTGGCCCACGTCTGGACAGGTTGGGTGTGGGGCTGGATTTTGCGCGCCTTGACTCAGCCTGTCAGCGGTCTCTGGAGCACCTTGGTATATCTCAAGACCAACGTCGCTAAATACCTGCCGGGGAACGTGTGGCACTTCTACGGGCGGGTGATGGCGGCCAAGGCCGTAGACATTCCCGTAGCAGTGGCGGTGGTAAGCGTGGTGATGGAGGCGCTGCTGATGGCGATCGCGGCGCTGGTGGTGGCGCTGACGGGAAGCCGCTATGGGATCTTGCCGTGGGTGGGGCTGCTCATAGGGCTGGCGGCGGTGCATCCCCGGCTGCTCAACCCGCTGCTGGGGCGGCTGGCCCGCTCGAAGGGCAAGTCTTTGAAAGGGGAAGCGTTTCAAGATGGGGCGCCCCAAAGCGCTGGCCATCCATCGGTCCCTACCCCCACGATTCTGAAGCGCTATCCCCTGCAGCCGCTGCTAGGGGAGCTGGGATTCCTGCTGCTGCGGGGGGCGGGCTTTTTAGTGGCGGTTCGCGCCCTCACGCCGGTCGCGCTGGGCGACATCCCTCCGCTGATGAGTGGCTTCAGCTTAGCCTGGATGCTTGGACTGATCATCCCCGGTGCGCCGGGGGGCATTGGCGTCTTCGAAGCAACGGCGCTGGCGCTGCTGGATCCAGTTCTGCCTGCTGCCGTGCTGCTGGGGGCGATCGCCCTATATCGATTGGTAAGCACCTTAGCAGAGGCGATCGGGGCGGTTCTGGCGGTTCTGGTGGCACGACTGAACCCGCGAATGATCCTGTAGGGACAATGTAGTGCCTTGTCCTATCTTTATTGCGCGGGCAGGTCCTGGAGTAGTTGCGCAGTTTGAGTTGCCCACTCGTCAAGGCCCTGAGCTTCAAATAAAGTTTGGGCGTAGGTGAGCACCCGGCGGGCGTCGTCAGGCTGACCTTGCTGGGCAAAGATCAGCCCGGCGCTGTAGTAGGCGCTGGCGTAGGCGGGGTTAATTTGGGTGGCGCGCCGAAACGCGCCCAGAGCCTCAGAGAACTGACCCTGTTGATAGAGGGCTAATCCGCGGCTGTAGTGCGCTTCGGGGTAGTCAGGCCGCCTAGCGATGGCCTGGTCGAATGCGACAATGGCCTGATCTGGCTGCTGCTGCTGCAGGTAAATTTGCCCCTGATAGTAGGCAGGCTCAGCGGCGTTTTCGCTGAGCTGGTGGGCTTGCTCAAGGGTCGTAAGCGCTGCGTCTAGGTTCCCCTGGGCCTGGTACACCAGCCCCAGGTTGTAGTAAGCCAGCCCCAGCTCATTATCCAGGGCGATCGCCTCCTGCAGCTGCGCTGCCGCCCCGTCGAGCTGACCACCCTCTAGCAGCGCAGCCCCTAGGTTAGCGTAGGCCACGGCAAAAGCCGGGTCAGCCTGGGTGGCGCGATAGAAGGCGTTGGCGCTCTGCTGCAGCTGCCCCTGCTGCCGCAGCGCCAGCCCGAGATTGTAGAAAGCGGCGGCGGAGCTGGGATCGGCCTGGGTGGCTTGCTGAAAGGCGGCGATCGCCCCGTTGAGGTCGCCCTGCTGGATGGCCTGCAGCCCCCGCTCAATCAGGCGGCTGGCCTCGGACACAGCCTGGCCGGTTTGGGCGAGCGCTAGGGGACCCATCGGCATCGCCAGGGTTACTGAAGTCAGGGAGGCGATCGCCGCACCGGCAACCGCCCGAACAACGCGCTGTTTGATGAGGTCCATGCGCCAGGTCAGCAGATTTAAGGTCATGGGTCTGTGAATATTGACGGTGCCAAAAGCAAAAAAAGGAGTTTAGCGGCGGCACTTCGCCATGATACTTGAGAGAGTATGCAGTCTGAGTACAACAGATACGCCAGGACGCTGATGACTGACGTATAGTCTTTACTTGATGAGCTGTCAGTACTTTCCGTGGCGGATGGATAAATTAGATACGCGAGAATGGCTCTTAACCAACGGACTGGGCAGCTTCGCCTGCGGCACCGTTAGCGATGCCCGCACCCGCACCTATCATGGCTGGCTGGTTGCGGCCTTAAACCCACCGACGCAGCGCACGCTGCTATTAGCCGGGATAGAGGCCTCTTTAGACGACCAGCGCAGGCGGTACGACCTAGGCACAAACTATTGGGGCAGCGGCGCTGTCAATCCGTCTGGCTACCGTCTGCTGCAGTCCTTTCAACGCTACCCAGTCCCAACTTGGACCTGGGGCCGCGGGGACTGGTGCCTGACCCGACGGCTGTTGATGCCCCGAGCCTGGCAGGAGGAAGATGCTCCTCACGGTAGCGCTACTGACAATAGCCTTATTGACAGTAACTTTATTGACAGCAGCGTTGATGTCATAGGACGCCAGCGTCTGCTGGTGCACTATCAGTACGAAGGCGAAGCCACCGTCACCCTCAACCTCCGCCCCATCATCGGCGATCGCGGCTTTCACCACCAGCAGTCCGCCGACGACGGTGTGCAGTTCTCACAGGAGGTGGGCGATCGCCAGCTGCAGATCCAGGCGGTGCGTCCTCAGCAAGCGGGCACTTACTGGACCCTGCAGTGGACCCAGGGGGACTATTATCCTGAGGGCGTATGGTACTGGGACTATTGCTACCCCGAAGAGACACGCCGGGGACTGGGCGATCGCGAAGATCTCTACAGCCCAGGATATTTGGTGATTCACCTCCAGCCAGGCGACAGCGTCACCCTAGAAGCTTGCTTGGGTGACGATAGCCTCGTGCCCCTCAATTCTCGCAGCTTTAAAGACGCTCTAGGGGGTGAGATTGCTCGATTGGACCGAAGGGTTGAGCACGCTCTCACCATAAACCCAGGGCTGTCGGCTCCCCCTAAAACGGCGCTGCGCCACCTGCTGCTGGCAGGGAATCAGTTTGTGGTTTACCGGCGTTCGGTGTCGGGGCCGACGGTATTAGCGGGCTACCCCTGGTTTAGCGACTGGGGACGCGACACCCTGATTGCGCTGCCGGGGCTGGCCCTAGCCACAGGGCAGTTTACCGTGGCAAAGGGGCTGCTGCGCACCTTCGCCCGCTACTGCGACAGCGGCTTGATTCCCAATAGCTTCCCCGATGCAGGGGATCGACCCTTCTATAACTGTTTAGACGCCTCGCTGTGGTGGATAGAGACCCTGGGTCTCTATGTCGAGGCCACTCAAGACTGGGACTTTCTAGTTGAGCAGTACGCTACCGTGCAGAGAATCTATAAAGCCTTCACTATTGGCACTCTGCACAACATCCGGGTAGACGCGGGAGACGGACTGCTGACTTGGGACGCGCCCCGCCTTGCCCTCACCTGGATGGATGCAACGGTCTATGGCCAACCCGTGACGCCCCGGCGGGGTAAGCCGATTGAAATCAACGCCCTCTGGTACTCTAGCCTGTGTTGGGCTAACCGCTGGGCCCTGTGGCTACAGACTAATGCCGACGTGCCTGGAGCCCACCGGCAAGCCCGCCGCTATCAGCAGCAGGCTGAGCAGGTGAGCCTTTCACTGCAGAAGTTTTGGAACCCCCAGCAGGGCTATTTCTACGACGTCATTGGCCCGGACGATCGCCCCGACGATCGCATTCGTCCCAATGCTATTGTGGCGCTGTCGTTGTCCCACTGTAGCTTCGCAGCTCGCCATGGCCAGGCCGCCCTGCTGCTGGCCCGCGATCGCCTGCTGACGCCCTATGGACTGCGATCGCTGAGTCCCACAGATGCTGCCTATCAAGGGCAGTATGCGGGGAAGGTGATAGATCGGGACAGGGCCTATCACCAGGGCACGGTTTGGACCTGGCTCTTGGGACCGTTTATCCGAGCGTGGCAGCGCTTTTGCCCTCAGGAGCCGCTGCCGGTGAGCCTAGACCTATTGCTCAACCACTTGGACTACGACGGCTGCATCGGTTCAGTCTCGGAGGTGTTCGACGGTGACGCCCCCCACCATGCCCAGGGGGCGATCGCTCAGGCGTGGTCGGTGGCTGAGCTCATTCGCCACTGGCCGGATCTACAAAAGAGTCAGAAATAGACGTATGGCATATGACAGCTTTTGTGGGTGTTAATCCATGCAGTGACGAAAGAACTCTAGCCAGGGACGGAACATATTAGTGAAGATAGACGACTATTCTGTAACAGAGCTCGTTCACAAACCTTAAAATTTGTTTAAGCTTATGTCTTTTTCTCCACGTCCGTTTGTCATGCTAGTGGGTGCCGTTCTCGGCGGAGCAGCCGCGCTTCTATCAGGTCAGCAGGCTGTAGCACAGTTTTCTGATGTTGCTGAGTCTGAAGTGCGTCTCGCTCAATCAGCCACAATTGTCGACATTGCCGCAGGTAACGACAATTTCGAGACCCTGGTTCAAGCGCTTCAAACCGCTGAGCTAGTCGACACCCTTGCCGGTGAAGGGCCGTTCACCGTATTCGCGCCCACAGATGACGCCTTTGCTGAACTGCCAGACGGGGCCGTTGAAGCGCTGCTGCAGCCTGAGAACCGCGATCTCCTAGTCGATATTCTCACCTACCACGTCGTGTCGGGCGAGGTTCCCTCCAGCGCTGTGACTTCGGGCCCTGTGCCAACCCTCTCTGAAGATTCGCTCACGGTGGCGGTGGGAGACACTATCACGGTGGATGGCGCGACGGTGATTCAGCCCGATATTGAGGCCAGCAACGGCATTATTCACGTCATCGATGCGGTGCTTGTACCCGATTCCGCTATATCTGAACTGCAAGCGCTGCTTCAGCCGGCGCCTGCAGCATCTCAGCCAGCCGCATCTGAGCCTGTTCGCGGTCTGTGGTAGTGACGCCCTGCTTTTAGCAACAGCGTTTCGAATAGCGTCCATGATAGATAATAAGGCTGGGGTCAGCAGGCTCCGGCCTTGATTATTTGATGCACTGGTAATTTCGAGGCGATGGCGACTTCAAGCCCAATTCAGATTCAGGTCAATGGTGAGCCCCGAAGCTGCACCACGGCAACCTCCCTCCCGCAGCTCCTGAAAGATATTGGCCTTAACCCACGCCTCGTGGCGGTGGAATACAACGGCGAGATTCTGCACCGCCAGCACTGGGAGACCACCCTGATGCAGGCGGGCGATCGCCTTGAAATTGTCACCATTGTGGGGGGCGGCGTCTGAATTTGACCTGAATCTAGCGGATCAACACCAGCAAATTTAGCGCTCAAGGTACGGGAATCGCCCCTGTAATCAACCTTAAATTGGACGCGCGATCGCTGCTGAGACGCTACTGTAGGAGAAAAGGGTCTACCCGCGCGGCGAGCTTCTCAAAATGGACTGGTCTACAGCCGTGATTGCAGGTTAGGCCTCTTTCGCTGATGTGACCCAAGAAATTGACCGTTAAACGACTGATATGAGAACACTGTTTGATAGAATCGCGCCTCAGATAAAAGCGCTCACTAAAACCCTACTGGCACTAGGCCTAATCGCTGTGTTGGTTTTTGGCCAAGCTAACTCAGCCCTAGCGGCTCGTTCTGGAGGGCGAATTGGTGGCGGCAGTTTTCGCTCAGCCCCCCGCAGCTATTCGGCCCCTCGCAGCTACAGCTCTCCTCGAACAGCGCCCTATCGTGGTGGCGGATACGGCTATGGTGGCGGAGGCTTTGGTTTTCCCTTTTTGCTGCCCTTCTTCGGGTTCGGTGGAGGGTTCGGCGGGCTGTTCACGATTTTGATCTTCATCTCTGTAGCCAACTTCATTGTGCGCAGCTTCCGCAACGCTGGTGTTGAAGAGGACTATGGCACCGGCGCCGCCAAGCTATCGGTGGCAAAAGTTCAAGTCGGCCTTCTGGCAGAAGCGCGCTATCTGCAGCAAGACTTGAACCGGATGGCTGAGAGCGCTGATACGAGTGGAGCTTCTGGCCTCTCTCAAGTCTTGCAGGAGGCAACTCTATCGCTGCTGCGCCATCCAGAGTACTGGATTTATGCCGCAGCCGAGTCAGACCAGGCCCGGCTGGAGAGTGCAGAGGCTAAGTTTAACCGACTTGCACTGACTGAGCGTAGTAAATTCACTGGTGAGTCGGTGTCTAACGTCAATAACCTGCTGAAGCGCGCTGACCGTGAAGCCAAGGCTGGCAGCGCTATCGTCGAATCTGAGATGTCGGGTGAATACATTGTGGCAACGCTGCTGGTGGCAACGCGCCGCAAGCTAGACTTGCCCAAGGTTTCCTCTACCCAGGATCTTCGGCAGGCCTTGAGCCAAGTGGGCTCCGTTTGCGCCGACGAGATGGTTGCCCTAGAAGTCCTGTGGACGCCACAGGCAGATGGGGAAACCCTGACGGCTGACGAGCTAGTGGCAGAATATCCAGAGCTTGTCCGGATCTAGCTTTTTGCAATGCTGGATAAGTGCGTAGCCACAATTAAACGAAAGGGGGAGCGGCCCCCGCCGGGGGCCGCTCCCCCTGACAGCTACGTTTACTTACAGCGCTCCACTTATCGTAATCCTGAATGATTAAGTGATGAGGAAGGACGGGCGCGGCAAGTCCTTCCTCTTGTTATTTGGGCTTTTTGACAGCGCACGTTGCAATGTCTATCCAAAGGTTTTTCAAATTGATGGATCCAAACAGATCTGGCTGTCGTACTAGAGGTAGAAGGCTTGGTTCTATACCGTACGCACGCTGGCTTAATCGCCGGGGTGCGTTTTTTTTGTCTTGCCCTCGTCAGTGCTCCGTGTGAGCAGCCCGCCAAGTTAATTCTGCGCTCCCAGCGGCAATTGTCTAGGATATGGGTAGGGAGGATTGCTGCTATGACAACGCGCCGGGATACGTCGATTCAGACATCGCTATTTGTGAAAGGATGGCAGGCGATCGCCTATAGCCGTCTCTGGTCGATGGTTTTGCTGGGAGCTGGGGTCGCCAGCAGCCTGATTTTTGCCCACGCGCCGCTGCCAGCATTTGCCACTGCCTCAGGGATGACGCTTCCTCGACGCCGCGCCTTTGTCGTGGTCGTGGCGATTTGGGGCATTAATCAAGCCTTGGGTTTCACGCTGCGAGGATATCCGCTAGAGCCCACAGCGATCGCCTGGGGCTTTGTGATGGGAATTGGCGCTTTGTTGGCGGTGAACCTCTCTAGCCGCCGTCTAGATCCGCTGCGGTGGACGTGGACGGGCTATTGGTTCTGGGCAGCGATCGCGTTTTTCGGCAGCGTCGCGGTATACCAGGGGCTAATTGCGTTAGTGTTTCCCCTGCTTGCGCAGGGCCACAGCATGGGCTGGGAAATCTTGGGTCGCCTGATCATGAAGCAGGCGGTCTGGGCCGCCGGAATTTTGAGCTGCCATGCGCTGTGGCTCAAGGGTGCGCTGTACAGGGCCCAAAAATCTCGCCAGTGACATCTCGTAAATGAAAGTCCAGCCGCTAGGGCTTCGCAAGGCTTGAGCCACCTGGAGGTTTAAATCAGCCCCAGCCAAGACAGCAGCCCCTGACCCGAAAAGTATTCGATGGCAAGGGTTGCGACAAAGCCCACCATCGCGGCCCGACCGTTGAGCCGCTCTGCATAGTCATTAAACCCAAATTTAGGTTCGTAGAGATCGGGTAGGGTGGAGGGCTCGGTGACGGTAGGTTTGGTGTCAGATGTCATTTTGGCGACCTCAGCACGACTGGCTTAATAGTAATTAATAAGATGGTATACGGAAATCCGCTTCTGCGATAGGACAGGATTAGCCGCCGCTGCGCTGCGGATTCATAAACTAAGGTTGAGGTATGTATGGATATCGGGGTCCCGAAAGAGATCAAGGATCAAGAGTTTCGCGTCGGGCTTAGCCCCAGCAGCGTTCGCGTTTTGATAGATCAAGGCCACGGAGTTGCGGTGGAGGCCGGGGCAGGGCAGGGTGCAGGGTTCTCAGATGAAGCCTACGCTGCTGCAGGCGCCGATCTTGTGGACGCGAAACGCGCTTGGGATCGCGACCTGGTGGTCAAAGTGAAGGAGCCCTTACCTGAAGAGTACGGCCACCTGCGCTCAGAGCAGCTTTTGTTCACCTATCTCCATCTCGCCGCGAGCCGCAGCCTCACCGAAACCCTGATGACCTCTAAGGTGACAGCGATCGCCTACGAAACCGTTGAGCGCAACCAAACTTTACCGCTTCTAGCACCAATGAGCATTATTGCGGGGCGGCTCTCCGTGCAGTTTGGGGCTCATTTTTTAGAGCGCCGTCAGGGGGGACGGGGGGTACTGATGGGGGGCGTGCCTGGGGTTTCTCCAGGGCGAGTTGTGGTGCTAGGTGGCGGCGTAGTGGGCACCGAAGCCGCTAAAATCGCTGTTGGGCTGGGGGCGCAGGTGCAAATTGTGGATATCAGCGTGGAGCGGCTTAACCAGCTTGAGAGCCTGTTTGGCTCACGGGTTGAGCTACTGTACAGCAGTGCCCCGCAGATCGAGGCCATTGTGCCTAGCGCCGATCTAATTATTGGCGCGGTGCTGGTTCCGGGGCGGCGCCCGCCCCAGCTCGTCACAAGAGCAATCGTGGAAAAAATGCGGCCCGGCTCGGTGATTGTGGATGTTGCGGTGGACCAAGGCGGCTGCATTGAGACGGTGCGACCTACCTCTCACACAAATCCCACTTATGTTGAGGCGGGGGTGGTGCACTATGGGGTGGCCAATATGCCGGGGGCGGTGCCGTGGACTGCAACTCAGGCCCTGAACAACAGCACGTTTCCGTTTGTGCTGACCCTGGCCAATCAGGGGTTAGAGGCCATGAAAGTCGACGTCGGTTTCGCTATGGGCATGAACGTCCGCGAAGGGCGCTTGATCCATCCTGAGGTGAGAACGGTTTTTCCCGATCTGGCAGATTAGCTAGTGGCGCAGCTTGAGCAGCTCTTGCGGGGAAGCCAGCAGCTTGATGCGCACCGCCCTAATGGCCTCATCTTCCAGCGCAAAAAGCCAGGCCACGTTGACGCCGAATAGAGGGGTCTGGACGTAGCCTGTAACCTTAATGTCATAGTTGCCTAGAAGATCATCGGTATGGTGCTCCAGTGACTCGGCCTGGCGGGGGTGGAGCGTCATGCCGCTGGCCTCTTTCTCTAGGTAAGCGGCAATGTTGGACTGGGGGATGGGCGCCTCGAACGGAGCACGCATTTCGCCGTTTGGGGTAAACAGGGCAGCAGTTTGCTCAAAGGCGCCAGCGTTAATAGTTTCAAAGTATTGGCTGAGGGTGGCATGGCCCAAGTCGGGCAGGACTGGAGCGTTCGCATTGGAACTTGCCTTGGAATTGGGGGGCGCGTTGACGGGTGGGTTGGCCATGCCGATGCTGTGGTGGTGTCTTGATTACATTTGCTTGACTGTATTTAAGAGGGCGATCGCCCCTCTGTCATCTGTAGGCCGAGGGAACTCAGGCTAGACTAAACTCTAGGTAATTCTCGTGGCTTAGCGTGACTGCAGCACCCACCCGCGACCAAATCAAGCAAAAGGCCCTTGAACTGGGGTTTCACAAGGTCGGCATCGCCGCCCCAGAAGCCCTCTATGCTGAGGCGGGCGCGGCGAATCGAGCTGCCTTAGAGCGCTGGCTCGCTATGGGGTATCACGCCGATATGGCCTGGATGGACAACCCCAAGCGGCGTGACCCGCGCTGCATCATGCCAGAGGTGCGCTCTATCATCTGCGTCGCCCTCAACTACTACACCAACCACCAGCGGCCCGAGGGCGCCCAGTACGCCAAAATTGCCCGCTACGGCTGGGGGCGGGATTATCACCGGGTCATGACCAAGCGGCTCAAGGCGCTGGCAGCTTGGCTCACTGGACACGAAAGCGCTGAGCAGGAAAGTGCTAGCCCTATTCAAGCTCGCCACTATGCCGACACAGGCCCCGTGCAAGATAAGTACTGGGCTCAGCAGGCCGGCCTGGGCTGGGTGGCCAAAAACAGTAATTTAATCACCCGCGAATATGGTTCCTGGGTATTTCTGGGGGAGCTGCTCACCAACCTGCCTCTCACCCCCGATCGCCCCCACACGGCCCACTGCGGCACCTGCACCCGCTGCATCGACGCCTGCCCCACCCAGGCCATCGACCCGCCTTTTATGGTGGACGCCAACCGCTGCATTGCGTACCACACTATCGAAAACCGGGCGGAAACCCTGCCGGCTCATGTAGGCGATCGCCTGGGTGGCTGGGTTGCAGGCTGCGACATCTGTCAAGACGTTTGCCCTTGGAATCAGCGGTTTGCCCAACCCACGGACGTTCCTGATTTCCAGCCCTATCCCGTGAATATTGCACCAACGCTAACCGAGCTGGCACACCTCTCCGCCGAGGCGTATGAGGCTCGATTTCCTGCCTCGGCGCTGCGCCGCGTCAAGCTGCCTATGCTGCGGCGAAACGCTGCGGCGAATCTTGCGCACGATGATGAACACCTGTCTGACTAAGTCATCAATTTCGGTTTTCACAGCGCAATCTCAGCTCATAGCGTGCTGACGCCTGAGTAAATCGTTTAAGCTACGAACATTACATCCTCTTCTCCACTCGTTTGCAATGACCCCGCGCCACTTCCTGACTACTCTGATCGCTGGCCTCACCTCTGTAACGTTACTCGTCACCCCAGAAGCGGTCCGCGCCCAGGCGGTGGTGCCCCGCGTTCCCCCTATTGAGCCTGAACAGCTTGAACAGCAGGGGTTGGTGCTATGGCAGCAGGCGGCGCAGCTGGCCCAAATTCAGCAGTTTGAGAGCGCCATACCCCTAGCACAGCTGGCGGCGCAGCTCGCTAATGACATCCCCGAGGTTTGGCTGCTGCTCGGTCAGCTTTATCTCCAGGTTGGAGAGCTGCAGCCCTCTGTGATTGCTCTGGAGAAGGCCCGCTCCCTCAATCCTGAGGACTCAGTGGCCCTGTTCAACTTGGGAGACGTCTATTTTCGGCTAGAGGACTATCAAAAGTCGATCGAGTATCTCGAGTCTGGTTTAGACGCCAGCCCAGAAGTGGCCGGTGCCTGGTTCGACTTGGCAAACGCTTACTATAAACTCAACCGCTATGAGCAGGCCATCGATCGCTACGAGGAGGCCGTGGACTTAGAGGAAGACTTTTGGTTTGCCATCAACAATATTGGCCTGGTGCTGTACGAGAAAGGGGATGTGGACGAAGCCATTGACCGCTGGGAAGATGCGGTGGCGATGACTGAGGAGACCGAAGCCGAGCCGCTGATGGCGATCGCGGTGGCCCAGTTTGCCCAAGGTGAGCAAGACGCAGCTGTGGCGCAAGCGATCGCCGCCCTCAGACTAGACTTCCGCTACGCAGACCTTGAATTTCTTGAGGTCAACCTCTGGGGACCCAAGCTACTAGCGCAGACAGAGCAGCTCCTCAACCTGCCAGAAGTGCGGCGATCGCTACGGCAGCTGCGATTCCAAACCAATACGGCTGCAGAGGTGGCCCCGGAAGCGCCTTCAGAAACGCCTTCAGAAACGCCTTCAGGGGTTCCCGTAGACCCTGCCCCTGCACCAGCAGCCCCCCTGGAATAGCGTTGAGCGGCTACTGGCACGCTGCCCGTGATAGCTCTAACACAACGCGGTCGATAGCCTGCAGCATCTGATCTCCGGACTGCCCAGGCTGATTGACGATAATACTAAAGGCAACGGGGCCGTAGCTGGCGTGGCTGAGGTAGCCCGATAGCGCTCTAACCCCCCGCAGCGTGCCTGTCTTTGCCCGCACCCGCCCCTGCAACGGGGTCCCCAGAAACCGACGCCTGAGGGTGCCGCTTTGGCCAGCAACTGGAAGTGACTCGTAGAAGACGTGGCCTCCTGGTGCGCTCCACATGGCTTTCAGCACGGTCACAAAGGTATCGGGCTGAGCTGCATTGTAGCGGCTTAGCCCTGAGCCGTCGATCTGACGATAGCTCAAAGGATCGATGCCCAGGGATGCCAGCGCGGCTTGAACCTGTCCAGGGCCGCCCAGGCGTGCCAGTAGCGCGTCAGCTGAGCTGTTGTTGCTCTCACGATTGACGATGCCAACCCAGGTCTGGAGCGACGAATTCCAGCTGCCCAAGGTCTGCAGGGCGGCAGCGGTGGTCAGCAGCTTGATGTTTGATGCTGGGATGAAGAGGCGATCGCGGTTGCGGTGAAACAGCACCTGGCCAGAGAGCGTCTCGGCCACGATGCCCCACTGCGCGGTTTGAAATGTTTGCTGGTCAATGATGCGCTGAATTTGACTGTGAATCTGCGGGCACTGGGCATAGGGGGAAGCAGCAGTAGGGGAAGAGAGGGGAAACGGATCGCTGCTGTCAAACTGAGGCGTCGCCTTGGCCGATGGACACAGCCACACCTGGATTGCGATAGAGAGGGTGAGCGTCAGACCCAGGGGGGAACTTTTGAGCCAAAGGCGGACCCCATGCAGGGCGCTGGTCTTTGAGGGCATAGAGCTTTTAAGCCTTATGGAGGACATTCGATGTTCATTATAGTCATCTAGGTTTCCGTTGATACGGTGCGGGGTTTTTCTACAGCCCTAACCTGGCGCAAACGCTGTGGGTAGGGCTCCCCGACTAAAATCACGGATGTTCTCAACTGCTTAAGCAACGGTGACGCCTGCTCTCCTATCGTGAAGCGATCGCCGACGCGGCGGCGCTGCAGCCGCAGCACCACTAGGTCGTAGCTGCGGGCGGTTTGGGCAATGGCGCTCACCGCGCTATCGTGGCCCAGCAGTTGAATCTCAATGGCGCAGTCTGCGGCGGGCATCTGGCCTACCAAAAGCTCTAGCTGCTTTTGCAGCCTAGCCCGGCGAACTTGAGGCGCGCGGGGGCTGTGGACGTGCAGCAGCGTAACGGAACCCTGGTTGACGCTGGCCAGCACTTGGGCAAACCGCAGCGATCGCAGCACCGAGGGGGAGGGAACCTCGACCGGCAGCAGAATGGTTTTGATGCGGCTCGGCGGCTGTTGCAATTGGGCGACCACCACCGGGCAGTGGGCCGCCCACAGGACATTATCTTGAATGGGGCTAGTCAGCCGTACTCCTTGCCGAGACCGGCGACCCATCCCCAAGACGATTAGGCTGGCGTTCTCCTCCAGTCCCACGTGGCAGATCGCCTGGGCCACGCTGTACTCGATGCGCAGCTTCGGCTCAATTGGGGTCTCAAAAGCCTGGCTAATCATCTCGGCAGCTTCAAGCCGCTGGCGGCTGCGGGCGATGGCCCGGGCAAGCTGGGGCGAATCCATTTTGGGCTGGGCCAGGGCGATCGCCAAGGGAATCATTCGTCCGCCCTCGTAGCGGGCCACCAGCGCCGCCAGCTCCAGCAGCGATCGCTCGGTGTCGGGATTGTAGACCGGCACCACCACCGCAAAAGACTCTGGAATCGCGTTGGGTTGGGGCAGCCACTCTAGGAGCTGGGGCCTATCGATGGGCTTGTCGAGGCTGTCTTGGTCCACAATTTGCCGAGCAGTTCGCGCCGTCACCAGCGGCCCTAAAATAGCGGTCACCAGCATGAGTAGAATTACGCTGTTGAACACCTGAGCGTTGATGATTTCGGCCTCGTAGCCCACCAGCGCTGCGGCTAGGGTGGCCGCCACCTGGGGCACCGACAGCGACCACATGGTCCAGATCTGGGGCCAGCTATAGCCAAAAGTCCGTCCCACGGCCAGAGCCGCCAGCAGCTTGGTGACCAGCAGCGTGGCCACAATCAGGAGGGGAATTTCAATGAACGTCAGCAGGCTCTCAAACACATTGAGGTCGAGCAGCAGCCCCATAGCCACGAAAAACATGGGAATGAACAGCACGCTGCCCAAAAATTCGGTTTTCTCCTTCACTGGCCCGTCCCCGATGATGCCATTGATGGCAAGACCCGCGAGAAAGGCGCCGATGATGTTTTCCACGCCAATGAGCTGGGCCCCCAACGCGCATAGAAAGACCGACAGTAGAACAAACAAGAACTGGTTGCCCTCGTCTTGCCCGGTGCTGCGAAAGAAGGCCCGACCCAGATACTTCAGCCCCACTAATACAGCGATCGCGTAGGCCGTCATGGAGCCCAGCAGCCCGAACAGCTTCACCGCTGAAAAATCTCCCTGGCTGATGCCTAGGCAAATGGCCAGCACCAGCAGTGCTGCCACATCGGTAAAGATTGTCGCCCCCACCGTCACCGTCACCGCTTCGTCGCTCACCACCCCCAGCCGCTGCACGATGGGGTAGGCCAGCAGGGTATGGGAGGCCAGCAGCGACCCAATCAGCACTGCGGCAAGCCAGCCGTAGCCCAGCACCAGCCCCACGGCAATGCCCCCCAGCATCGGCAGGGCAAAGGTGGCAATGCCAAAGCCAATGGCGCGATCGCGGGTCCGCTGAAACAGGGCTAGGTCAATTTCGAGCCCCGCCACAAACATGAGGTAAATTTTGCCAATCTCTGAAAACAGCGCCATCGTTTCAGATTCGGCCTGTAGCCACCCCAGCCCGCTGCTGCCAAACAGCACGCCGGCAACCAGGAGGCCAATTAGCCCCGGCAGCCGCAGCCGCTCGAATAGAGGCGGCGTGACCAAAACGATCGCTAGCAGCAGCACGAAGGTGGTGACCGGCTCTCGCAGGGTTTCAGAAACGGGTTCCACGAGAAAAAGCATGGCGGGCCTCCCGATGACGCAGCTCAGGGAAACGGTTCTGAGCGTGACTGACATTCTAGAATCGAGGTTTTTTCTACCCTTGTCTCTCTTCCCCAGGAGGGAGAAGCAAGCCCTTTTCTGAGTCGCTGGTCAGCGGGTGCAGCGATCGCGCCCCTTAGAATAGAAAGCAGGATATTTGCCCACTGCCTCGCACCCTTAAATGGCGACAACCCAATCCTCAGCGCCCTCTCAGGGGCTTACTCCAGTCGATTCATCAGTTGCCTCACCCACAGCGGCCTACGTTCACATTCCGTTTTGCCGCCGCCGCTGCTACTACTGCGACTTTGCGGTTTCCATTGTGGGCAATCGCCCCCCTGTCGCTATCACATCTGAGCTAGCCCCTGAACAAACAGACGGCCACGGCTCTCAGGCGATCGCCGCCTACCTAGACGTGCTGTGCGAAGAAATTGAGGCGACGCCAAAGGGACCACCGCTGCAGACCCTCTTTTTCGGGGGCGGTACCCCATCGCTGCTGTCAAGCCAGCAGCTTGAGCGGCTTTTAGCGGTCCTAGCGCGTCAGTTTGGCATTGCCCAGGGCGCCGAAATTTCCATTGAGGTGGATCCAGACACCGTCCGCGACGGCATGCTGGCGCGGTACCGCGAGATGGGCATTAACCGGGTCAGTCTGGGGGTGCAGGCGTTTCAAGACGAGCTGCTTACCGCCTGCGGTCGCACCCACCGCCGCCGACATATTGACTACGCCCTTGGGCAGCTCCACCGCGCTGGGTTGACTAACGTCAGCCTCGACTTAATCTCGGGCCTGCCCCACCAAACCCTAGATCAGTGGACCGAGTCCCTGCAGCGGGCGATCGCCACCGGAGTGCCCCACCTTTCGGTGTATGACCTAATTGTGGAGCCGCAGACGGCGTTTAGCCGCTGGTACAGTCCTGGGGAGCATCCCCTTCCCTCCGATACAGCCACGGTTCAGATGTACCGGCAGGCCCAGGCGCTGCTCACCCAGGCCGGCTACGAGCACTACGAGATTTCAAATTACGCCAAACCCGGTTTCCAGTGCCGCCACAATCGGGTGTACTGGGAAAATCGGCCTTTTTATGGGTTTGGCATGGGGGCCGCGAGCTACATACAGCAGCAGCGCGTCACGCGGCCGCGAACCCAGGTTGCCTACCGGGCTTGGGTGCGCGATCGCCTGTCTCAACGCACAGCTTGCCCAGATTCCCTGACAGAGCGTCTGCTCGATACGCTTATGCTGGGGCTGCGGCTCTCAGAGGGGCTTTCCCTTCGCAAGCTGGTGCGGGCCTTTGGCTCAGACTTGGTTCATGGAGTGACCCGAGCGATGGCGCCGTTTTACGCCAAGGGGTGGGTTATCTACGGCCCTGATGATCGCTTCCGTCTAAGCGATCCTGACGGCTTCTTATTTTCCAATGTCATCCTCTCGACGCTATTTGATACCGTCAGTGCCGCCAGCGATTCAGATGCTGACGATTTGCCAGATTAGCGCCGTTCACCCGTGAAATGGATCCAAAAAATTTGATACTCTAGTTCAAATATTCAGATCACTACTGTCGCGGGGGCTTGAGTTGCGTGGATATTCAAATTGGCAAAGGAAAAACAGCTCGTAGGGCGTACGGTATTGATGAAATTGCGCTGGTACCAGGGCGCAGAACGTTAGACCCGTCGCTGGCGGATACCCGCTGGCGCATCGGAGGAATTGAGCGGGAAATTCCCATTATTGCTAGCGCTATGGACGGCGTGATCGACGTCAACATGGCGGTTCAACTGACCACAATAGGGGCGATGGGGGTGCTCAATTTAGAGGGACTGCAGACCCGCTACGACGATCCCAATCCGATACTCGATAAAATTGCGTCGGTGCCCAAGACTGAATTTGTCACCCTCATGCAGAGACTTTACGCTGAGCCGATTCAGCCGGCGTTGATTACGCGCCGTATTCGAGAAATAAAAGAGCGCGGCGGCATCGCTGCCGTCAGCGTTACGCCTGCAGGCGCAAGTCGATTCGGTAAGGTGATTGCAGAGGCTGGGGCTGATTTGGTTTTTATCCAAGCTACGGTGGTTTCCACGGCGCACCTATCGCCCGAGACAGTGACGCCGCTGGATTTGGCTGAATTCTGTGCAGAAATGCCTATGCCTGTGGCGCTGGGCAACTGCGTCACTGATGAGGTCGCCCTAAGCTTGATGAAAGCGGGGGCGGCGGCGGTGATGGTGGGCATTGGGCCGGGGGCGGCCTGCACGTCACGGGGCGTGCTGGGCGGCGGGGTGCCCCAGGCGACGGCGATCGCTGACTGTGCCGCAGCTCGGGACAATTTTGAGCAGGAAACTGGTCGGTATGTCCCCGTGATTGCGGACGGCGGTTTGGTGACTGGTGGCGACATCTGTAAATGCATTGCCTGCGGGGCAGACGGCGTGATGATTGGCTCGCCTTTTGCCCGCGCTGCGGAAGCGCCTGGGCGAGGCTACCACTGGGGAATGGCAACCCCGAGCCCAGTTTTACCCCGCGGAACCCGAATTGATGTGGGAACCACCGGCACTTTAGAACAGATTTTGCGGGGACCGGCTCAACTTGATGATGGCACCCATAATCTTCTCGGGGCTCTTCGTGCCAGTATGGGAACCTTGGGAGCAAAAAATATTCGCGAAATGCAGCAGGTGGATGTGGTGATTGCACCCTCGCTGTTAACAGAAGGGAAGGTTTATCAAAAAGCGCAGCAGCTCGGTATGGGTAAATAGCTAAGGTGTATTGGTAACGCTGAACACAAAAATAAAAATCCTTCCTCTAGAAGCTGGCAAATCCTCATCGCTCGCTTACAATAGGAGGCATAGCGGAGACAATCTGTTTCCGTTCACTCCTCACACCATACTCCGCCTGGATTAGCGTCCAGGCGGTTTCTTATTGATTCTAGAGTAGAGCTAAGCTCTAGATTGAATCGCCAAAATGGACAGTTCATAAAATTGTCCGTCTGAGTTTATAGTAAGCAGATTTATTAAGCAAGTTGAAGCAGTATAAATTAATAGAAAAAGAGGCGGCAATATACCGCCTCTAGGAACTGAATTCAGCACATTTGTTACAGCATGGGTCGACGAACTCAACGCTCTAAAAGCGTTAGCTGTCAGTAGTCGTAATCTCAGACTTGCCGCCGAGCTGCAGATTGGGATACTTCTCAGCAAAGTATTTCCCTAAGAAGGAGCTGACGAAAGACAGCACAACAGGTCCTAGAACGAAGCCTAAGATGTTGGTCACCACAAAACCGGGAACGACAAGGGACGCTAGCCAGAAACAAATGCCGTTGACCACCAGCGTAAACAAACCAAAGCTCAGAAACGTTAGCGGCATAGACAGTGTAGAGATAACGGGCTTGACGAGTGCATTAACGACCCCCAGGGCCACGCCAGCAATCAGCGCCGCTGGAAGCGTTTTTAGTTCTACACCAGGAACAATAATGTCGACAACGAGCAAGCTCAGCACTATCGCGAGCCACACAACAAGATTTCCTACCATATTATTAACCTCAGAAGTCTGCTTTTATACAAGCTGCTAATACTTTATAAAGAGCGATTTCAGCCAATCTAAAGCTATCTCTTACTAAGATCTGCCTCAGATACTTCTTCAAGTGCTGATAACTGCTCCTACTTTCATTATTTGACAGTTTTATAGGATAAAACATCTTCACGCTGATAGAGATTAAAGTCTTTTTCCATAACCGTTCGATAGAGCTATCTAAGTGGCTGGCTATTTAGCAGATTGCAATATTAATTTCTGTAAACTTTCTTGTAGAAGTGCAGATCTTTGCAAAGCCGTGTCTGCACTACAATGCCGCTTTCATCATCGCTTCTTATACTGACCTTAATGTTACACGCTCAACTAATACCAAAAGAGGTGATTGCGATGAGCCATACGTATGAAGTCTTCGTAGATATCCGCGAATGCGAGGGAATGGCCTGTGCCAACAGCCGCAGGATGTCGGCACGATACGAAATCGCTGCTGAATCTGCTCACAGCGCTGACTACGCCGCTCGCTCCCACGCAGGACACGATTTCCCAAATGCCGCTGAGCTTGACGTCCGGATTACGCGAATACTTCAGTAGCGCTCGTTGTAGAGATATGAATTTTTAGGGACATGGCACGCCATGTCCCCACCGCCTGACTCCGCCTACATTCAAGCCGTGGCGGAGTTTTTGTTAGGTCTGGGCTGAGGCATAGGCGCTCAGTAAGTCAGAATGAATTGCTTCGGAGGCGCCGATCGCCAAGCCCGAGCGCTGATAGTTTTCGCAGGCGTGTAGCGGCGCTAAGGGCTCTCCCGTCAGCGTGGTCACAATGCAGCCGGCCTGCTGCGCTAAAAAGGCGATCGCTGCCCCATCAATGAATTTTCCGCCCCGCAGCAGCGCCCCGGAGAGGTCGCCGCTCAGCAGCCCATTCACGTTGGGAACTAGCGTGGTTTTAGAGTAGTCGGCCTTGATGTCAATCAACTGGTAGCGATCGAGGCCCTTGGCGTAGCGGCCCATGTCCCAACCCAGAAAAATCCGGTTGGTGGACGGGTCCACCTGCAGCGGCTGGCAGTCTTCTAGGTCGTCGGTCAGCTTCCCTACAAAGGCCCCCTCGTTACGCAGGGCGTAGTAGTAGCAGTCCTGGGCGGGGGTGAGGGCGATGACGGCCTCGAAGTCATCGGCGTTGAGTACCCCCAGAATAATTTGGTAATTTGGGTGGTTGTCGAGGTAGAAGCGGGTGCCATCAATGGGGTCGAGGGTGACGAGGTAGTCGCCGTTCGGGCCGAGGTCGGTGGCGCGGAAATATTTGGTGTTGTAGGTCTTTTCGTATTCTTCGCCGTGGAAGCGAATGTCGGGAAATAGCCCCAGCAGCGCCACTTCTACAAAGGTTTGCACCGACAGGTCGGCGTCGGTGAGGGCGGCGGCAAAAAAGTTATCCCCTGCGCCCTTTTCGGGGTGGGCGGCAATGCGGGCCTGGATATGGCCGGAGTAGGCGGCTGCCACCCGCAGGTGGGGCAGCAGGGCTGCGAGAATTTCCTGGGGAGTTGGCGTTGTAGACGGCATGATTTTAATAAAGGCAAGTGGCCCTTGCTGGACCACTATTGGGACAATGTAGTTATCCCACATCTCACCGCGATGGCGATACATCGTTCCCTAGGCGGTGGCGGACAAAGCTTCAGGAGGAAACCGTCTGCAGCCACCTTGGGGCCTGGTCCATCTCAGTATCTGGATTGATAGCCTTGTAGCGATCGACAAATTTTCCGTTGGGGAGCGTCCCAGCCGCATCGCGAGAGAGTGGCCTACGAATGCCTTCGACCAGATGCATTTCTAAATATCCTTTGTCTTTGACCAAGACATCACCGCGATGCTCGAAGTTGAAAAAGCATTTGACTAAGTCGGCCGTAGCTTTAGAAACATTGACCCTGCCAGGTACACCGAAAGATTCCATACGGGATGCCACATTAACCGTATTCCCCCAAACGTCGTAAGCAAATTTTTTCCGGCCAATAATTCCAGCCATGACCGGCCCAGAATGGATGCCAATGCGAATGTTCCAGTAGGGCTGATTCGACTCTCGCTTTTGGTTTTTCCGGAGGCGAATAAACATCTGCATCTCTAGAGCCGCTAAAACTGCATCAATGGCATGGGTTGGGTTCGGAGTTGGAATGCCACCGACGCACATGTAACCATCGCCAATCGTCTTGAGTTTTTCTAAACCATACTTTTCGACAATTTCGTCAAAATATGAGAAGCAAGCATCCAGTTCATTTACGAGAATCTCTGGGCCAAAGTATTCTGAAAGCTTGGTAAACCCCTTGAAGTCAGCAAAAAGAACTGACGCGCACTCGTAGTGAACGGGATCTACTTTGCCCGTGTTTCTTAATTCTTTTGCGATCGCAGCTGGTAAGATATTCAACAGTAGGTTCTCAGACCGACGCTGTTCTTCTTCAAGAACGGCGTAGAGTCGATTGATCTCTTCAAATCGCTTAGCGTTTTGCAGGGCAGAGGAAAGCTGCAGCCCCAACAGATAGCCAACGCGAATATCATCTAGGCTGTAAGCGGTAGGGGTCGTAGATGAAAAAACAATGGCGCCAAATCGCTCCATTTGATGCTCAAGTGGAATAACCATCGCGGCTGAGTGGTCAGGCCAGAACATATCGTCCGACCGGTGGATTAGCTGGGGCTGCCCTGATGCTAAAGCAGTATTAATGGGATTACGCTTAAGCCGGTTAATTTGGCTCAACGTCAAGCTAGGTCCAAACAGATTAATCAGCGGGCTTTTTGATCCTGAGCACGGCAGGTAAATACTGAGATGGGTAAAGTCAAGTAGCCACTTCGACTTTTTACCAAAGATTTGGAATATTTCACTAGAATTGAGGGAACGGTTAATCGCAACCGCAATCTCATTAATAGTCGCAATCCGACTGGAAAGCGCCTGGGCTGATGCCAGAGGGTTCTGATTCCGTAAATCTTTTGCAACGTTCACCACGCAAACAACACATCCCTGTTGGTTGATTTCAATCCTGCCGATAAAGCGCGCCTAATTCATCCCTTTATGGCAATGCGAATCACGCCTAAATTACTTGAGGAAGTGGTTTTTCCATGGCGAAAAAACCACTTCCTCAAGTAATCTCAGCTTAGCCAAGAAGCCAAAGGTAAGGCGACTAAAGTGCGTCAACCTCTAAACCAATAGCATCAGTGTACTGATTTATCTGGGTAAAAAGGTTCGCCGTCGCGATAACTTCAAAAATCTCTTTGTTGTCTAAGCCGTGGTCACGAAGATTTTGGTAATCGGTGTCCGCCAAACTTTGGGGAGCAGTTGCGGCACGAAGCCCAAAGCTAATGATGGCCTTTTCGCGGTTTGGCAAAGGGCAGTTTTCAAAATCTGTGACTAAAGTTCGTAAAACCTCTTCACTGATGCCAAGGACAGATAAGCCGTGAAGATGGACCTTAAGCGCGTACTCACTTTGATTTGCCTGGGAAACTGCAACTCCCACCATTTCCTTTAGCGTCCGAGGCATCTCTCCCTCCAAGATAATCGAGCGAAACTTATGCCAATTCGCTTCAAGAAAATCAGGATTTACCGCCATAGACTTAAACAAATTGGGGACCACACCAAAGCCCAGCTCGGTAGAAATCTGCTCATAGATAGATGTTATTTTGTCGTCTGATGTGAAGTCGGGTTCAAAAAGATCAACGTACACCATAAAAACCTGGAAAAAGCTAGATAGCATCACTGTAATAACTGTATTGCGGTAGATTGTCTGGAAATCCGGATAAATTAGAAAGAGATTAAAAAATGTTGAGTGAATAATTTTATGGAGTCGGCCAAACCCAGGCTTATGGTGCCAGGCCCGTACCCTACAGGACTGAAAGTTGCGGCGGCAGTCATGGTTTTCAAGGCGATCGCCCCTAGAATCTGGCCAGTGTCCAGAGAAACATTCAACAGAAGCGCTATGATGACCAAGCAAGTATGATGACCAGTGGTGAAATGGGAAAGTCCGGTGGGTTGCACTGCAACGAATCCGGCGCTGTGCCGCAGCTGTGATCGAGGGTGCTCGCGTGAGTACAGGCTCGTCAGTCAGCATGCCATTCGCCGCTCCACTCTGCTTTCCTGCGTCGCATGGGAGAGTGTAATGCCCCAAACCAAATCTTTTGTTTCAGCCGAGATTCTTAACTCGGCCCATTCCGTACCGCCGCTAGAACCGCTGCCGCTGCGGCGCCCAGTGCTGCTCATTGGCCACGGCAGCCGCAGCGATCGCGGTCGGCAAGACGTGCTAGATTTTGCCGCCGCCTATCAGGATCTCGACCGCAGCCGTCCGGTGGTGCCCTGCTTTTTAGAACTCACCGAGCCCACCATCCAGCAGGGGGTAGACGCTTGCGTTAAGCAGGGCTACACCGACCTGTCGGCTCTGCCGGTGCTGCTGTTTGCCGCCCGCCACAACAAGTTCGACGTCACCAATGAACTCGATCGCGCCCGCCAGCGCCACCCCAAGGTGACCTTCCACTACGGGCGTCACTTCGGCATCACCCCCACCATCCTAGAGCTGTGGCGATCGCGTTTAGCTGAACTGGACACCCCCACCTGGAACCCGCACCAAATCAGCCGAGCCGACACCGTGCTGCTGGTGGTGGGGCGCGGCTCTAGCGATCCTGACGCCAACGGCGACCTGTGCAAGCTGGCCCGCCTGCTGTGGGAGGGCAGCGGCTATGGCGTGGTGGAAACCTGCTTCATCGGCATTACCCATCCGCGCATGGAAGAAGGCTTCCGGCGATCGCGCCTCCACTCTCCCAAGCGCATTGTGGTGTTGCCCTACTTTCTTTTTACCGGGGTGCTGATGGAAAAAATCGCTGACATCGCCGCCCAGCAGCAGGCCGAGTATCCCCATATCCAGGTGCAGTGTTTACCGGAAATGGGGCTGCATCCCCAGCTCTTTCGAGTGCTGCGATCGCGGGAAATCGAAACTCAGCTGGGCCAGGTGCAGATGAACTGCGAGATGTGTAAGTTTCGGCTGGCGGCGGGTGAGGCATCCCACGGCCATCACCATCATGGTCATCACGGTCACCATCATGGGCATGACCATGGACAGCCTGATCCATACGCCATCCCTGCCCAATACCACGATCGCATTTGGCAAATTCCGTAACGCGCTACGACCATAGCGGTCCCCAATTGCGTCAAGTACAAATTAGGGCAGTGGTGACGTGCCACCACTGCCCTACAGATAAAGTTTAGAGAAAAGATTAACCGTTATTGAGGGTCTCGCGGTTCTCTTCCTCAAATCGGGGGCTGAGGCCTTCACCGTCGGCCTCACCGTCGAATTCCTCCGATACAGTTTCACCTTCGGTGGATTCAGTTTGCATAGAAGCGCCTGCTTCCATTTCGTCTGAGTCGGTTTCCATCTCCATATCGACCTCTGCTTCGGCGTTGTTGTAGTCGGGGTCGGTCGTATCTTCATTAGTCACTGCGGGGTCAGCACCTTCTGGAGGCGTGCTCTCGAACAGTTGGGCATTTGCCTTGAGGGCGCTGAGCGGTGACGCAATCATAGCGAATGTCAGCAGGGAAAGAGTTGTAAGGGCTAGGCGCTTCATAAGTATCCTAGTTACAGTTAATGTCTCGCAGGTGTCAATACAGACGTTTGCAAGGACTTATGCTACCTATTGTGTAGATTCATTAACTAAGCTGTTATCTGCACCTGGTGTAGGAGTGAATTTTGATACCCCTAGTCTTTGGACGGGTACTAGAGTATACCTAAAGAGGGAACATCTATACCAATGAACATTTTGCGGCGCCGAAAACTTTGGTTATTGCTTCTAGCAGTCGTCCTACTCGTCGTCGCTGGGATGGCGCTACCGGTTCGAGAGTGGTCTGCTGTTGGAACGAGCTGGCTGCGATCGCTCGGCCTTTGGGCCATTCCAGTGTTCGTCGCCGTATACGTTCTAGTGACCGTCGCTTGCTTGCCAAACGTTGCGCTGATTTTGGTCGCTGGCACGGTGTTTGGCTTGCCTAAGGGAATTGCGGCGGCTTCAGTGGCCGATACGCTGGGTGCGATAATTTGCTTTGTGCTAGGGCGCACAATTGCCCGGCAGTGGGTGCTGAAGTGGATGAGGCAATACCCCGATCTAGCCTCAATTGATAATGCCGTAGGCCGTGAGGGATGGAAAATTCTCCTGCTGAGCCGACTCTCGCCGATGATTCCCTCCAATTTACTGAATTACGGGTTTAGCTGTACCAAGGTTGGCTTTTGGCCCTACATCTTGTCCACGTGGCTCGGAATGCTGCCGGTGATTGGACTTTACGTTTACCTGGGCTACTTTGGAAGCAGCCTCTTCGGGGGTGAAAACTCTACGAAGATGCTGATATTCAAGGCTGGTGGAGTGGTGCTCACCGTTGGAGCAGGGGTCTACGCCACTCGAATGGCAAAGGCGGCGATCGCTCGTGGAGACGCGCAAAATGGAATTGCAAAGGATGAGCCGTAACCCTCGTCTATTATGAGAAGTGGCGTTTTGATTTAGCCTAGTAATCTACTCTTCGACGCTCAGATATATGGAAACTCAGTGCAATGGGGCCTAAAAGCAATGGGGCCTAAAACAGGCTACTTTCGATCACGGTTGAACGCCATACGCCAGACATTGCCTTATCCCAAGTCCCTAGCTGCTTATTTAGCAGTATTAGCAATTAGCTGTATTGGTTACATCAGCGTACTCTATGGCATTTTTCCCAACGGTCAGCCCCCAGAGCACATTGCTCGTTGGTGTAGCCTGGTCCTCTCTAGTGAGCTAGTGCTTCTGGTCGGAGTGTTCATAGGCTGGGCACTTTCGCAGCGGACTGGGAATCATGAGGCACAACTGCTGAAAGAGTGCGAATTTAAGTATCGCGGCCTTTACGAGCAAGCAGCGGTGGGAATGGGCTTCGTTAATGCGCAGGGTGAATTGCTGGACTGTAACCAGCAGGTTTGCACCATGCTGGGCTACTCCCTGGAAGAATTGCTAGGCAAGACTATTTATGACATTACCCCTAGTGGTGATGTTGAAGGACATCTAGCACTGCGGCAGCAGCTTTTTGCCGGAGAAATCCAATCGTTCACCTTAGAGAAACAGTATCTTCGCAAAGATGGCTCCACCTTTTGGGGCAGCACGACGGTTTCGCTATTCAAAGACGAGGACGGTCAGCCCCAACATACTATTGCCGTTCTCAACGATATTAGCGAGAGGAAGCGGCACGAAGCCGAACGGAAACGTGCGGAAGCTGAGCAGGACCAGGCGGAGAAAAAGCTACAGCAGCTCAATCAGCAGCTAGAGGTGTGTATAGCACAGCGGACAAAGGCGCTGAAGCTGAGCGAAGCCCGCTGGCAGTTTGCCTTAGATAGCGTGGGGGATGCAGTGTGGGATTGGGACATTGAGACCAATGACACGTTCTACTCTCAACGATGGAAGACCATGCTGGGCTACACTGACGGCGATATCGGCAATGACGCATCTGAGTGGAACAGCCGCGTTCACCCCGACGACAAAGCCCAATGCTATGCCGAAAACAATCGCCATCTGCGCGGAGAGACAGAGGTTTACCAAAACGAGCACCGGCTCCGGTGTAAGGATGGCAGCTACAAGTGGATTCTAGCTCGTGGAAAGGTCATCGAATGGGCTGACGACGGTCAGCCGCTGCGAATGATCGGCACCCACACCGACATCAGCGATCGCAAACGACTGGAAGCGACTCAAAAACTGGCTGAGCAGCAGCTGAAGACTCTCGTAGAAGCCACATCGGCTACGCTGGGCCAGGATTTCTTTGCTGCGCTGGTCCAGCACGCTGCTCAAGCCCTAGAGGTTCCGCACGTGATGGTCACCGAACGTCTTGGCGATCGCTCGCGGACCCTAGCCTTCTGGTCTGACGGTGCGCTTCAACCCGAGTTTAACTATCATTTTGAGCCAACGCCCTGCAAGTGGGTGTTTCAGAAGGGTCGATTCTATTGCGATTGCGATCTTCAGCAGCAGTTTCCTCAGGCGGTCATGCTGGAGAAAATGGGGGCACAAAGCTATCTGGGCGTCGCCATGCGTGGAAGCGATGGTGGCGTCATTGGCAATCTGTGTATTGTGAGTCGGCAGCCGCTGGCTAATCTGCAGCGGGCTGAGGCTATCCTCAAAATTTTTACCGCCCGCGCTGCGGCAGAGCTAGATCGTCAGCGTGCCCAAGCGGCGCTAGAGCAGCTCAATCAAGATTTAGAAACGCGGGTTGAAGCGCGAACCCAGGAACTGCAGTGGCGCACGCGGGAGCTACAGGAGCAAAAGCAGTTTCTGCAGACAGTATTAGATACGTTTCCGATTGTTGTCTTTTGGAAAGACCGAAACTCAGTCTACCAGGGCGGTAACCGTAACTTTTTGTCGGACATGGGGCTAGACTCTGTCGCTGACCTTGTCGGTAAAACCGATTATGATTTGCCCTTACTTCCGGCTGAGGCTGAGGCCTACCGCGCTGGCGATCGCAACGTGATGACCTCCAATATACCGAGGCTCAATGTTGAGGAAACCCAGCTTCGGACGATTCGGCAGCTCCGATGGCTAGATACCAATAAACTGCCCCTACACAACCTTGACGGTGAGGTCGTCGGAGTTTTGGGCACGTACCAGGACATTACTGCCCGTAAGCAGGTCGAAATTGCGCTGAAGCAGAGCGAAGCCCGGCTGCGTTTGATTACAGATTCTGTCCGGGCCTGCATTTCTTACACCGATTCATCCCAACGCTATCGGTTTGTCAACCGCAGCTACGAAGTGTGGTTCAACCGCTCCAAGCAGTCCATTTTAGGCTGTACTGTTCAGGAAGTGATTGGACTGGATGCCTACCGTTTAGCGCAGCCCTATATTGAACGCGCTTTGGCCGGTGAAACTGTCTCCTACGAGATGGATATGCCTTACAAAGGAGTAGAGCCCCGCTATGTCTCGGCTGTGCTTGTGCCTAATGCAAACCCCAAGGGCCAAGTTCACGGCTACTACGCCTTGATTCACGATATCAGCGACTTCAAGCGCACCCAGCAGCGCCTGATCCACAATGCCCTACACGACTCGCTCACGGGCTTAGCCAATCGACTCTTCTTCACAGGACAGCTAGAGGAGGCGATCGCCCGATCTAAACGGATTGAAGCCTGCCGTTATGCGGTTCTGTTTCTCGATTTGGACCGATTTAAAGTCATCAACGATAGCCTAGGCCACGCCATCGGTGACCAACTGCTGATGGCGATCGCGGAACGGCTGAGCCAGTGCCTACAGGGCGTAGTGGGCTGCGTCGCGCGTCTAGGCGGTGATGAGTTCGTGATTCTCCTGGAGGGAGTCGCTGATAGCGAAACCATAGTTCACCTCATCGAACGCATTCTAGAAGATGTCCGAAAGCCGTTTACCATTGAAGGCCACGAGGTTTTTACGGGCATGAGCATCGGGGTTACCTTAGGCAGCTCGGACTATACGCAACCTGCCGACCTGATTCGGGATGCCGACATTGCCATGTATCAGGCAAAGTCTCAGGGCGGCAACCGATACCAGTTTTTTGATGCAGCCATGCATACCCGGATGCTCAATCGCTTGAGGCTAGAAACCGATTTACGCCGGGCCATCGATCAAAGAGAGCTGATGGTTTATTATCAGCCCATTATCAAGTTGGTTAATCGAGAGCTTGTCGGGTTTGAAGCGCTAGTGCGCTGGCATCATCCCACCCGCCAGCTTGTCTCCCCAGATGAGTTTGTTCCCTTAGCTGAAGACATGGGTCTGATTGGAGCACTGGATAGCTGGACCTTTCAAAATGCCTGCCAGCAGATGTCCCGCTGGAGACAGCGCTTTAACAGTGCAGATACCCTTAGAGTCAGTATCAATTTATCGGTGCAAGACCTGCGCAGAGCCAGCTTAATTCAGGATATTGATGTTGTTTTAACTGAAACTGGTCTAGAGGCCCACGCCGTCACCCTTGAGATCACCGAAAGTCTGCTAATCAATGATATTCACTGGACTATTGATGTCTTAAGCCAGCTCGCCTCTCGGGGTATTCGCATTAGCATCGACGATTTTGGTACGGGTTATTCATCTTTAAGCTATCTGCACCACCTGCCAATTCATTACATCAAAATCGATAGCTCATTTATTAAATGCATGGAGCCCCAGAATCGCAACTATCAAGTCGTCGATACTATTGTTACCTTGAGCAATCGGCTGGAGCTGGCGGTCATCGCTGAAGGCATTGAGACTAGCTCGCAGTTTCAGCAGCTCCAGCAGCTCGGCTGCGAGTTCGGCCAAGGCTACCTATTTTCAGAGGCGCTCACGGCCGATGAGATAGAGTCTAGATTTCTGGCTCAGCTTTAGCACCTCTGTCGCCCAGAGAGCGATTCACCTAAACCGAGTTGACCAATAAGCGGCTGTCCACCAGTAAACGATGTTGGGGTTAGCTCCTCGCCGGGGGGCTAACCCCCTTGCTAGCGTCGTTTAGTTATGACCTCCCAATTACCGCTTGAAAAAGACGTGATATTGCGGCGAAGTGGGTATGTTCCACTATGGCAGCGCTCTAGAGGGGGTCTGCTGGAAATTCATCGTGACCGAGGCTATATCAATACCCTTCTTATCTAAATGGAATCTAAATAAACGGTTTTCTAACCGCAGACTAAGCTAGTGCTGGCGGCGATCGCCTCTACTGAAAAGCTCGATCTTCGGCTTGCAAAACCATCCATACTTTCACGGCGTTTGCCCTGGGCTGTGCGCGCCGATAGCAACCAGTTATTCCACACATCAGAGCTCTACCATGACAATTAATTTAAGCGTACTGGGCACCTACGCCACGGGAATTTTCAATAGCGGGGCGGCGGAGTCAGCGGCCTACGATGGGGATTTACAGCGGCTGTTCGTAGTCAATCGCACCACCCAAGCTATCGACGTACTCAGCCTAAGCGACCCAGCAGATCCGTTCCGCTTATTCTCGATTGACGTAACGCCCTTTGGGCCAAACCCCAGCAGCGTGGCCGTGAGCAGCACGGGTATTGTGGCCGTGGCCGTGGAGGGACCCACGCCGCAAGAGCCCGGTTCCGTGGTCTTCTTCGACACCCTGGGTCAGTTTTTAGGGTCTGTGCCGGTCGGCGCAACTCCCAGAGCGCTGACGTTTACGCCTGATGGCAGCCGTCTGCTAGTCGCCAACGCTGGAGAACCCAGTGCCGACTACACCGTTGACCCTGAGGGCTCGATCAGCATTATTGACTTAACGGCTGGGCCAGCGGCTGCGATCGCCCAAACGGTAGGATTTGCCGCCTTTAATGAGCAGCAAGCCACCTTAAGTGCTGCTGGGGTGCGCATCTTTGGGCCAGGGGCTTCGGTGGCGCAGGACTTGGAACCAGAGGCGATCGCCCTGTCTGGGGATTCTCTGACGGCCTACATCACGCTACAGGAAAACAACGCCGTTGCGACTTTAGACCTGGCTACCGCCACCATCACCGAAATCACGCCTCTGGGCACCCAGGATCACAGCCTGCCCGGCAATGAGCTAGACGCAAGCAACATAGACGGTGCGATTAACATTGCGCCGGCCCCAGTGCAGGGCCTCTATCAGCCCGGTGCGATCGCCACCTACACCGTCAATGGAGAAACGTTCTGGGTGCTGGCAAACGAGGGCGCCAGCCGCGCTAGTGTCGGCTTTAACGAAGAGGCGACCGTTGGGGGCCTCGTGCTGGATCCAGTCGCGTTCCCGCCAGTGGCCGTGCCGCCAGTTACCGAGCCGCCAGTTATAGAACCCCCGGTGACAGAGCCGCCAGTCACAGAACCGCCAGTGACGGGCCCCCCGGTGACAGAACCCCCGGTGACAGAACCCCCAGTCGCCCCTCCTCCCGTAATGCAGCAGATCGATCCCGCCCTAGGGAACCTGACGGTGTCCACCGTGGGGGCCGACATCGATGGCAATGGCGCCGTCGACCAGCTTTTTTCGTTTGGGTCGCGCTCCTTCTCAATCCGCACTGCAGCCACAAACATAGAAACTGCGGTGCCAACAGGCAGCATTGTTTACGATAGCGGTGCAGCCTTTGAGCAAATTACGGCAGCCGAGTTTCCGCAGTTCTTCAACGCAGACAACACCATCAATACCGTCGATACCTTCGACGCCCGCAGTGACGATAGCGGACCTGAGCCCAACGGCATTGTTGTGGGGCAAGTGGGCGATCGCACTTACTCGTTTACGACGCTGGAGCAAATTGGCGGCGTTGTCGTCTACGACATCACCGACCCGGCTAACGCCAGCTTTGTGCAATACATCAACAATCGCGATTTTAGCGGTATTCCAATGACCAGCACGGCTGGCGATTTGGGCCCTGAGAACCCGACGTTTATTGCAGCGGAAGATAGCCCCACCGGAGGCGCGCTGCTGGCTATTCCCAATGCAGTCAGCGGGACAACCTCGGTCTATGGTATTTTTACTGCCGTCGACGAATCGACCGAGGTCATCATTAACGAGATCCGCACCAATCAACCCGGCGCCAATTCAGACCACTTCTTTGAGCTGCTGGGGACGCCGAACACGTCGCTAGATGGGCTGACCTACATCGTGATTGGCGATGGCGATACCACAGTCGTCGATACCGACGGAGACGGTATTGCGGACGCTACCGCTGGCAGCGGGGTGATTGAAGAAGTGGTCGACCTCAGCGGCAGCGTACTCAACGGCGACGGCCTGTTTGTGGCGGCTGAGAACACCTTCACCCTGGGTAGCGCCGACTTGACCACTACCCTCAACTTCGAGGACAACGACAACGTCACCCATCTGCTGGTCAGAGATTTTACCGGGGGCCTGGACCAAGACTTAGACACAGACGATGACGGCGTGCTGGACGTGGTTCCGTGGACTGAAATCTTTGATTCGGTAGCGATCGTGCGCTCCACAACGTCCGGAGAACAGATTTACAGCGAATCTATCGTGGGTCCCCTCCAAGGGATCTTTGCTCCGGGGCACGTCTTTCGCCAGCCAGTTGAAGACCCCGAAGTTCCTGAGGAACCCCCCATCGGCGAGATGCCGGGGGGTGAGGTGCCAGGCGAGGAGCCCCCTGTTGGCGAAATGCCCGTCGGTGAGGTACCGGGGGGTGAAGTCCCAGGAGAGGAGCAGCCAGTCGGAGGAGAGAACGTCGGAGAGGAACCAGTAGTTGAGGTACCAGGATAGTACCCGCATGAAGGTGTAGATACG
>JBHJHJ010000110.1:0-6128 GCA_050330955.1 Elainellaceae cyanobacterium
AACTCAGACTTGAGGCGCGAGACCTCAAGCAGCTGCAAATTCCGGCGCTGAATTTGCTCTCGCTGCTTTTCAAGCTCCTGGTTAGTCCGCTTCAGTAGCTCGTTAGCTGCCTTCAGGTTCTGATTCGCTAGCGCGGCCTCACGTTCTGCGCGATAGACGCGAATAGACCGATGAATGGCGGGTGCGAGCGTACTGCTGGAGAGCTTAGACTTCAACAGGTAGTCGGACATCCCTGCCTTCATTAGGCTAACTGCCGTTTCCTCGTTTCCCTGTCCCGTTAGAGCAATCAGCGGAATTTCAACGCCTGATGCGCGGAGCTTTCTGACCAACGTGAGTCCATCAGAATCAGGCAAGAGATAATCTAAAAAGGCGCAGTCAAACGGCTGAGACATCAGCATTGCCATGCCGGCTTCAGCACTATCAATCTCTTGCAAAGAGAAAGGAAGATCTGACTTTTGGAGAGCCCTCCGGAGCGCCATTCTATCGAACTCGTCATCATCGACCACCAGCAGCCTGAGCATACTTTCCATAGCGTTAGGTAGAATCTACAGCCTACTGAAGCTTTGATTCACCGTAACTCTAGACCTACCGCAGCGCCACTTGCCAGTACTGATGGATAGATTAACAAGATACCTAGAGCTGTCCGCACTCGTCAATTACGAGCTTGGCAGTTGGCTTGCCGCTCCGAGACCCGTAGGATTCGAGCTTTTTGACGACATCCATACCGTCGGTGACTTTGCCAAAAACGACGTGCTTGTCGTCAAGCCAGTCCGTGACGATGGTGGTGATGAAAAATTGCGACCCGTTGGTGTTAGGCCCAGCATTAGCCATGGACAGAATACCGGGTTCGGTATGCTTAAGCTGGAAGTTCTCGTCTTCAAACTTGCGGCCATAGATTGATTTGCCGCCAGTTCCGTTGTGATTCGTAAAGTCTCCCCCTTGGCACATGAAATCGGGGATGATGCGGTGGAAGCTGCTGCCTTGGTAGCCAAAACCGGGTTCGCCCGTACAGAGCTGGCGGAAGTTCTCAGCAGTCTTGGGAACGACGTCGGCAAACAGCTCCATAGTGATGCGGCCTAGGGCGTCTCCGTCAGCACTGACGTCGAAGTAGACTTTTGGGTTAGACATGGTTAAGAAAGGATGCGGCGGACTGAACACCAGCGAGGGTGCCATGGCATCCTAACAACAAATCATCCAAGATTGCTATATGGCCACGGACAAAGGCATCGCAACAGACCAACGCGTTACTATTACCTACTGCACTCAGTGCCGCTGGCTCCTGCGCGCCGCTTGGATAGCCCAGGAGCTGTTGACCACATTCGACCAAGAGATTACGGCGCTTACCCTCAAACCTGGCACTGGCGGCGTCTTTGAAGTGAGCGCCAACGATGTACTGGTATGGTCACGAAAAGCAGAGGGCCGCTTCCCCGAGATCACGGAGTTGAAGCGGCGCGTTCGGGATCAGATTGCGCCGGAGCGGGACTTGGGCCATATCGATAAAGGCGCAAGGGATAAAAAATCATGAGGGGTAGAAAGCAGAAGGGATGGAAGGGTGAGCGCCCAAAAGATAATTAAGTTTGAACAGATCTAAATTTTTCTAAACGAGCTGCGATCGCAACCTGTAAATCTGATTAAGTAAAAATTAACGTGCCCAGCTGAACGAGCTACATCCAGCGTATCTAGTTCAGCGTATATCAGTGTTGAGGGAAAAAACGATGGAATCCCGCATGTTTGATTTTTACGTCCCCCACGAGCTTCGCAACACAGAGTCCCTGGTCTCTGAAGTTCTGACGGAAGAGGATGTTGCTGTTCACTTGGAGGAAACCGACCGAGACAGCGTCATCACCACCGTTGTCGCCGCGGTGCTGATCAGCATCAACTTTTTTGTCATCGCCGTCGCGATCGCTGAATTCAGTCGCTCGGTTAAAGCGCTTCCGGCCCCTCAGGCTGAGATTCAGCAGACGATGGGGCAGTGGATCGCAGGGCAAAAGCTACTCTGATTCATTGTGGCTATCTAGGTGGTCCGTAACATCAATGGGCATCAATATTGGTGCTCGCCAATATTAGTGAATGTCAATATTAGTGAATGTCAATATTGACAAGCGTCGATGCAGAGCTTATTCTATTATCTGTCGATGCTTGCTAATCGAATTGATATGTCGTCGGTCCACACAGCGTCAGTTTATGGAGGTTTACCTCTGGTTGCACCACCGTCCGCTCTCAAGGAAGGCTGCTGTGTTCCTGTGTCGCCACTGGCGATTGACGAAGCTCAGGCTCAAGAGTACGCCGCTTGGTTTAAGGTGCTGGCGGACCCAACGCGGATTCGCATTCTCAACCTGCTGGCGCGCCATGGTCAGCCCCTTTGCGTCTGCGACATTGTCAGTCACTTCGACCTCGGTCAGCCTGCCATCTCCCATCACCTCAAGGTGCTTCGGGACGGAGGGTTTGTTACGTCGGCGCGTCAGGCCAACTTCATGTATTACAGCATCAACCGCGAGTGTATGAGTAGCTTTCCGCAGGCGGCCCATCTGATTATGAATTTGTAGGCATTAGCGGCATGGGCTGAAGATGATGGAGTCTGGCCTGAAAACACATTTGCTGCGCTGCGTATATCGAACATCGTCAATTTTCAATATTTCTGCTTTGAGGTTAAGTTCCGATGCTGACTGACATGTTCAACGTCCTCTCCCATCCCGCTCGACTTCAGCTCCTCAAGATTCTCTCGGCGCGACAGTCCTGCGTCTGCGGGTCTATTGAAGTATCCTCCTTCTCGAAAGCCACCGTTCTGGCCCATCTGCGAGAGCTGAAGCGCGTCGGCCTGGTGGACGGTGAGCTGGCCGGACAGCAGCCGTGCTACCAGGTCAATACTGAGAGGCTTCAACAGTTCAAGCGCCTGGTGAACACGCTCTAAATGATCCTAAATCTTGGAATACGCCACAGGAGGCATCGATGACCACCAATGTCGTGACCCGACTCAACCGCAGCTTTCGCCAAATGGATGGCGTACTGCTGGCGATCGCTCTAATTTTCCTGATTTTGACCCTGCTCGTCCCGCTGCAGGCTTCCCAGAGCATCCGTTTCACCTTAACGAGTCTGCTGCAGGTTGCCCCGTTTTTGCTGCTGTCCATCGGCATCGCGGCCTATGCCCAAGCTAGCGGAGCCGATAACCTGATTGCCCGCGCCTTTCAAGGGCGGCTGCCGGTGATGATTTCCGTCGCCTCCCTGATTGGCGCCCTGTCTCCATTTTGCTCCTGCGGCGTGATTCCGCTGATTTCGGCCCTGCTGTCCATGGGGGTGCCTGTGGCAGCGGTGATGGCTTTCTGGCTGTCCTCTCCGCTGATGGATCCGTCCATGTTTATGCTCACGGTGGGCACCCTGGGGCTGCAGTTTGCGATCGCTAAAACCCTGGCTACAGTTGCAATTGGTCTACTAGGTGGCTTTGGCACTCTTCTGCTGATGAAGGTCTATGCGACGCGGACGTTTGCATCCCCCCTGAAGGAAGGCGCGGGGGACGGTGGCTGCGGCGGCAGCGCGATTCGTAACCCTAAGCCAGTCGTGTGGCGTTTCTGGCCCGAGGCCAAGCGGCGGCAAAAGTTTTGGAAAGGAGCGCGAAAAAATGCGCTGTTTTTGGGCAAGTGGCTCGCTCTAGCGTTTTTGCTGGAGAGCTTAATGATTGCCTATGTGCCTGACGGCTGGATTGGGGCGGTCGCCAGCGATAACAGCCTGCTGGCGGTAATCGGGGCGGCGCTGGTCGGCATTCCAGCATACCTCAACGGCTACGCGGCCTTGCCTTTAGTCGACGGGCTCATCTCTCAAGGCATGAGTCCGGGGGCTGGGATGGCGTTTCTGCTGGCTGGAGGCGCGACTAGCATCCCAGCGATGATCGCGGTGTTTGCCCTGGCCCGCCGCCCGGTATTTTACGCCTATTTGGGCTTTGCGTTCACGGGATCGGTTTTAGCAGGGCTGGCGTTTAACGGTTTGATCTGACCCTTGGCGATCGCCTTTGTTGCGTCTAGGTGTTGTGTCTGGGGCTGGAGCTAAACACAATCCTGAGGGGCCGTGCAAATGCAATATAATCGAGCAGCGGCGATCGCCAAATTTTAGCAGGGACAAGTGGAGGCCATGACTGGGAATTCGTTTGCCGAAGATGGCGCGGGCTGGCAACTGCAGCAGCTTCAACAGCGTGCGTCTGAGTGGGCAGAGTTTCAGCTTTTGAATGATCCTCCCGACATCCCGCTAGATGCATTTCCCACCATACCCGGCTGGGTAGTTAGGGCCCTACTGTGGCTCATCCTAGGCCTGGCCGTTGCCTGGCTGCTGTGGATCGCGACCCAAATTGCCCGGCCTGTTGTCCAACAGTGGCTGGCACAAAGACAGGCTATTCCATCGTCCATAGACCGCTCCCAGGCTTTCCCTGGGGCCGCTGTTTGGATACGGCGATCGCAGAATTGGCAGCGCCAGGGCAACTACCGGCAGGCCTGCCGAGCCTTATATATGGCCATGCTAGAGCACCTGCACGAGACTCAGCAGGTCCCCCGTAGTCAGAGCCGCACAGATGGACAATATAAGGACCATACCCGCTTCCTGCCCCAGCCCGAAGCCTACGGCCTTTTACTGACGGTGCATGAGCAGCTCTGTTTTGGAAACAGCGATATTTCCCTAGAGGTCTTTCAACGCTGTCAGCGAGCATATCAATTGATCAAGCAGGGGATTGATCCGGCACCGGGCTCTCCTCGCGTCGGTTGAGCGGGCTAATGACCATATCCCGCCGCTGGTATTGGATTGGTGCAGCCATCGCCCTAGTCATCGGTGTCCTCAGCTTCCTGCCGCCAACCAACAGTACGGCAGTACAGGGCTCTACCTTCAGCCGTGCCCCCGACGGCTACGGCGCTTGGTATGCCTATATGCAGGAGCGAGGCGCGTCGATTCAGCGCTGGCAGCGCCCTCCGGAAGCGCTGCCAGAGGCACTATCCGAAGCGCTAGATAGCACCGTTAAGCAGCCCATAACGATGCTTCAAATTGTGCCACCCAGTTTAACGCCCGCCTATGACCAATGGACCGACTGGATTGCGAGCGGCAATACCGTAATTGTTCTCACTGGCCAGCAGTCAGTGACCGCTGCGCCCTTTTCCAGTCTGTTGACGAGTGGGTCGGGACCTGTCCGCATCGAGACGCGCCGCCGGTATGAGCAATTGGCCAATGACGAAACGGCTCTGCTAGCGGATAGCCATGGCGCTGTAGTGTGGCGATCGCCCATCGGTTCGGGCGCTTTGATTCAAGCCACAACGCCCTATCTTGGAGCGAATGCCTATCAAGAAGCGCCGGGAAATTTTGCCTTTCTAGCCAGCTTAGCGACGGGCGGCTCAACGACCAATGCCACTGTCTGGGTCGATGAATATTTGCACGGCTACAGGGATCTGGAGACAGAAGACCCCCTACCCACACAGCGCAGTTGGGCCACCTATCTAGCCCAGACCCCGCTACTGATTATTCTGGTGCAGGCGATCGCGCTGGGGCTCTTGCTGATGTGGGGGCAGCGACGTCTGGGGCCACCGACAGCGCTTCCACAGTCGGCTCAAAATAACAGTGAAGCCTACATTACAGCTCTTGCTACCGTGCTGCGCCGGGCCAAAAGCACGGGATTTGTGATAGAAACGGTGACGAAAGCGGAAAAGCGCTGGCTGCAGCAGGCCCTGGGGCTGGGACGAGCCCCAGTAGATGACGCCACCCTTGTGAAGGCCTGGGTTCAGCAGACTCAGCGGCCAGCGGCTGACCTCCAGCGTCTGTTGGAATTTGGGCAGAGGCCTGCCAGCGCGCCAAACGTCCTAGTCTGGCTCAAGGTGCTCCAAAGCGTTCGACACTTCAACCTAAACGACTCACCCTAAGCGGCTTCCATGGCAGAACTTCACTCCATTTTCGAACGCATTACACAGGCTCTAGGCCGTGTGGTTGTGGGTCAAGACCCCGTGGCTCGCCAGATGCTCATCGCCCTGCTAACTGGTGGGCATGTCATTTTGGAAGGAGTGCCCGGCGTGGGTAAAACCCTGATGGTTAAGGTACTAGCCCAGGCGATCAAAGCTGGTTTTCGGCGGATTCAGTTAACGCCGGACATCCTGCCCTCAGACATC
>JBHJHJ010000111.1:0-14128 GCA_050330955.1 Elainellaceae cyanobacterium
ACGGCCATTGCCGCCAGCCATGTAGTCGTTTCCTTTGTTGCCGAAGATCTGGTCGCGACCGTTGTTACCGAAGATCTCATCATCGCCCTTGTTACCCGACAGCACGTCGTTGCCGGCCCCACCGACAATGATGTCATCGCCGGAGCCGCCGCTGATGGTGTCACCAGCTTGCCCGCCGTTGATGAAATCAGCGCCGCCGTTTCCATTGATGTAGTCGCGGCTTCGTCCACCTTTGATGCGATCGCGGCCTGTGCCGCCAAAGATGAGATCCCGGCCATTGCCGCCGCTGATGTCGTCATCTCCGGCTTGGCCCTGAAGAATATCGGCACCGCCCTGACCCTGGATGGCGTCATTGTCAGATGTACCGCTAATTTCCTCAGAGGCATCAGTTCCCGTAATAGTGTTGTCGGTGTCTGGAAATACTTCCCCGTCATTATCTGGGGCGTCAACAACAGGCGTTTCACCGTCCGTCACAGGAGGAGTTGGCGTTTCCGTAGGAGCGCTCGGAGTCTCTGCTGGAGTTTCACCGGGAGTTTCAGCTGGCGTTTCGGTGGGCGTCTCTACAGGAGTCTCGGTGGGTTCAGGTTCGGTCACTTCCAAGTTAACGGATTGGCTTGTTGTAAATGAGCCGCCGCCAAATTCTGCAATATATGCGTTAACAGAAGCTAGATCATCTACGGCGTCGAACCATTGGCCGAGGGGAACAAAATTAAAGGTTGTCGCATCAGAAACTGCAACGGCAGGCTCGTCATCCCCGCCGTTAGGTTCGGTGCCAAAAAAGTTGTTAAAGGTAAAAGGCTGATTTGCCTCAGGGCCAACAACCCATCCCTCAAAAGCCTCAGTGGCAACCCCACCAATCCAAGCATTTGCTGCGATTAGGGGATTGATGAAATCCTGTTCTGCCTGGGAGGTGATGGTTGCGAGAAACCCTGCCTCTCCAAGAAAAGTGGTATTGGCAGCTGCTGATTGTGCGGCGGTGGCACTTATGTCACTGGCTACAAACTCATAAAAGCTACCGTCAAAAAACTTTCTGTCCCCATTGTTTGCAAATTCTGTAATTGCAATTTCAATGGCTTTATCACCTACTCCAGCCGTGTTGGCGTAGGTAATTGCCTGTAGGGCAGCCTCATAATCTGCTTCAGAAGCTGTTCCAGACAGGGTCAACACCCCTGTTTCATCGTCATATGCAGCTGTGATTGTTGCGGGAAGTGCAGCAAAAGTTAGCTCATCTTGGGCCGAATCAAAGCCCGTAGTGATGCTGACAGTGACGCCATTGAGGTCGCCTAGCCCATCGGCTAAAAGATTGGCACCTAATTCTGAAAGCGAAATAGAGCTATCTTCTTCCAGAGATAGAGGAGTAAGTGAATTAACTAGATCAGCCATGCTCAGTAAAATCTATCTAACTAAGGTTGACGAATGTATAACTTAGACGGGTTTCAAGCCTGGGTTTTGAGGCCGGATGAAATATTAGTAGATGGCAGTGATAAAGTTAGCTCTTTTCTAAAAGACGGTTCTTACCCACAAAAAATTATGTCAAAGCGAATATTCAAACACATGAAAAGTTTAAGATCTTGCGTAAGATATTAGCTTGTAAAAAAGTGGTGAGCTAAAAGCAGCTTCAATCTTTGAAAACGACTGCTAATTTAAATGAAATTACAGCAGCTCCATAGTCAAGAATTAAGTCTGCTTGAAAAGAGCTAAGCTAATTCGATTTCTTTGAGCGCTCAAGAAATCGATGGATTTGATCAAATTTGCAGTTCCCTGATTCCATTTTTTATGGAAAGCTTCCTCATGTAAGTGTGTGGCTAGCGCCTATTGAAAGCGTCGCTTGTGATAGCTTCCTACTTGGGAGGAGGTTACGCATCCTGTTGGCTGTATTTCTATAATCTAGGTGACATGGCACTTGAGACCAAAGCCATTGAATCTAAATGATAGAACTAGCGTAGAAAATCAATGATAGACTATTGAAATTCCTTGTGATATGTCGCGGAGTTCGGAAGTCTGTCACAGACTATACCTACACTAGCAATATAAAATTACTAGAGCGGTCAAAGTGAAGCTGCTTTTATCGTGTCTTTACGATTTGATGGCTTCAGATGAGGATTGTTTGCGATAAGCCGGACTTTTTTCACTGTCTAAGAAAGCAGACCAAAGTTATGGCAAACCAGTGGCTTTAGACAGAAGATTGTGTTGTAAAGGAGCTCTCTTCATCTTCGCTACTCCTTCACTAATTATTTAGCAATTTGAAGTCTTGCCACTGCATCAGTGCTTTAGGCTGAGTCGCTGCATTTTGCTGTAGCAAAACAACCCCATCTTCAAACTCAACCAGCCCGTACTGTGATCGCTCAATTAAACGATCAACTCGGGGCACCATACGATGCAGGCGGTCCGCATCGTCCGCAAAGGCAGCGCCATACTGCTGCAGTTGCCACAGATCTGCGATCGCATAGGTCACTAAAGTTTCCTCCCCTGCATCAGTTATGAGGCGCATTGCCGGAAACCGAATAATTTCCCGGCGGCTGGATAGGTGGGGCACGATGTGGGTCGTCGCAGAGACGCTGGCATCCAGGGGGATTTGGGCGATAAGACCTCGAATGGCGTTAACGTGGGTCCACTGCCTTGCTGGGGAGATGTAGACCCGGGGCTGAAATGAGTCGGGCACCAAAAACGACAGTGCCCGGTTGGGGTTAGACGTCACCGTAAACAGCAGGGATAGTCCGATGCAGAATATCCAAAACCGCTGCCGCCACCGGAATTTTAGTCCCTGGGGATGTTCTGACCACCACAAAATGGCGCCGTAGAAGAATCCAGGCACCACCGTCAGGGCGTAGCGCAGGTTGATGGCTAGGGCAGTGCTATCGTCGCGGATGAATAGCTTGGCCAAGGGAAACGCGTTTAGGGCCCAGGCCGAGGGAGAAATGGCGGGAATAAACGCCAGGGGGAGCCACTGGGCCAGTAGGTATCTTAGGGTGCGGTCAACGGGTGTGACGAGGTCGGAGACGAGCTGCCTCGGCTTGGTCAACAGCCCCCTGATAACATCGAGGGTGGTCGCCTCATCGCTGTCGACGTAAGGGGCAAACTGCTCAATCATAAAGCGGCGGGAGATGTCCTCAGAAAACATCGGCATCACTACATTGGTGAGCACTAGCATATAGCCCAGACTGATGACGCAGGTGGTCAGCCCTAGCAGCGGCTCGCGGCGGCTCGCGAGCAGGTAGGCGCCAATGCTGAACAGAATGACGCCGGTATCTTCTCGAATAGCCAAGATGGCGGCAGCGGCCAGCCAAAACACCCACCAGCGCCGCTGTTCTAGGGCTAAGAAGAGGGTGAAGGTAAACAGGGGGACCTGGCACAAATCGTGGAAGTTGGCCAAGCTAGGGCCAATCACCGCATTGGCGGCGTAGAAGCTAACGGTGATTAGGGTGGCGATCGCCACCCCCAACCGCTCTCGGGCCAGTCGGTACAGCAGAAGCCCTGCGATGGTCAACAGCGTAATCTGCAGCACCAGCAGCGTGGCGGGGTGGGGCAGCAGGGCGTACAGCGGAAGCCACAGCACTAGGGCTGGGGTGAAGTGCTGGCCCAGGCGGTGATAGCCCACCTCAGGAATCTGGCCGTCGTGCACCACGGGGGTTGAGAGCGTGGAGGATAGGGAGCTTTGGAAAAGCCTGCCGTGGCTGCCGTTCCAGAACACCTGGTTGAAGATGCCCTGGTCAAAGGAGGCGTAGGACGGGTACATGCTGTAGTGGCGGTGCAGCAGCAGCAGGACAAGCACGACCCAAAACAGCAGCGCGGCGGCGATCGTCCCCTGGCTGAGGCCAAACCGCTCGGGCTCTGCCCACTTAAACGGTGTCCAACTGAACCGTTTCCCTTGGATCTGCTGTTCCATTGTTCTGAGTAAAGTTGTTCTGAGTAAAGCGGCCAACACTACAGACTACGAGTATAGGCACTAGTGGGCTTTAGAATCTGGCCTCGGGTAGCCGTGCTATAACTGTTAAAGAAATCTAAAGTTGTGGCGCGGTTATAGCCAAAGCAGGTTGCTCTATGGCCTTTCAGACAAGAATGGTGTCCTGGCTTTTGGTAACGGGGCTTTTGGTGCCAGCGGGCTGCACCTTCGAGTCGAAAAGTAGTGCCCAATCTGGGTCACTCGAGGCGGAAGCAAACCAGCCGCCTGTCGTCGAGCTAGCCATAGCACAGCCCGATACGGCCCTGAGTCAGCTCAGCTACACTGGGACGACTCGGCCTGTTCAGCAAATTTCCCTCACCTCACGAGTCGAGGGGCAGTTGTTAACCCTGCTGGTTGATGTGGGGGATGCGGTAAGCCGAGGGCAGGCGATCGCCCGACTAGACGACAGTCTCCTCGTCACCGCTGTGCAAGAAGCCGAAGCCGAGGTCGCCGCACGGCAGTTTGACGTGGACCAGGCGCAGTCTCAGCTCGCGGAGGCCCGCACGGGCGTCGAGCTAGCGCGGGCGACGCTGCAGCAGGCCGAAGTCGATGCTAAACGGCTGCAGGACTTAGCCCAAAGCGGCGCCATTGCCGAGCAAGATGCAGAACTCGCTGAAACCGACCGCCGGACGGCTGAACAGGTTCTGAAGTCTGCTGAGGAGCAGGTGCGCACCCGCGAGCAGGCGATCGCCTCAGCGCGACAGCGGGTGGATTCTCAGCAGGCCATCGCCCGTCAGGCGCGGGAGCGACTCACCTATGCCCGCCTTGATTCCCCCATTTCTGGGACTGTTTTGAGTAAGGCGGCTGAGCCGGGAGATATCGTGCAGCCCGGTGGGACGGTGCTGGAAATCGGGGACTTGAGCGAAGTGGAAGTCCTGATTGACGTCTCTGATCGCGATCGCCCCAGCATCGACGTTGGCCAGCCGGTTGAGGTGACGCTAGATGCCTTCCCGGGTCAGACTTTCTCAGGCCAGGTCTCTCGCATCTCCCCAGTGGCCGATGCCGCCGGGCGGCTGATTCCGGTGGAAATTACCATGCCGAACCCTGAGGATGCCATTGGCAGTGGCCTGCTGGCGCGAGTTCACGTTGATACGGGTTCCCGCCGAGCCATCTCCATTCCTGAGAGCGCCCTCGACTTGCGGGACGCCGAGCAGTCCAATACCAGTGATCGCTCAGTGGTGTTCGTCGTGAATGGCGAAGGAGACCGCCCCGCTTTAGAGGAGCGGCCCGTGCAGCTTGGCCAGCGCCAGGACAACCGGATCGAAATTTTAGCGGGTCTGGAGTCTGGAGAAACCTACGTCGTCGAGAGCGATCGCCCCTTAACGGCGGGGCAAACCGTCAAGCGCAGCCTGCTGTCAGAGACCTGAGGTTTCCCATGCCCAGGGACGCGTCGTCCGGCCAATACAGGCACACAAGACCCTCATTGAGCTAGTTCCCCATGACTCAGATGCCGCCCGCAACAATAAGCACACTAGCCATTCGGCGGCACATCGGCACGCTGGTGATTACCCTAGCGGTGGTAGTGCTGGGGCTGTTCGTCGTCGGGCGCATGCCGGTAGATCTGCTGCCGTCGATTACCTATCCCCGCATTGGGGTGCGGGCCGATGCGCCAGGGGTGGTGCCTGAGGTGGCGGTCAATGAGGTCACCCGCCCCCTAGAAGAAGCCCTTGCCGCCACAGAAGGGGTGGTGCAAATCTTCTCCCAGACCCGCGAAGGCCGCATCAGCATCGACCTATTTTTTAAGCCGGGGGAAGACATTGACCAGGCGCTCAACGACGCTACCGCAACCCTGAACCGCGCTCGGGACGTCCTGCCCGATACGGTAGATCAGCCGCGGCTATTCAAGTTTGACCCGTCCCAGCTCCCCGTGTACGAAATCGCTTTGACCTCGGCCTCCCTGGAACCGGTGGCGCTGAGAGTTTTCGCCGACGAGGAGCTGGCCCGCGAGCTGCTGCGGGTTCCGGGGGTGGCCAACGTAGATGTCTCAGGTGGGGTGCAGGAAGAGGTCCAAGTGAACCTCGATCTGCAGCGCTTGCAGGCGGTTGGTCTAGACCTGACAGACGTGCTGGACGCTCTAGAAGAGCGCAACCAAGACACGTCAGGGGGACTCGTGCGCGGCGGCGGGGCAGAGTCCCTCACCCGGCTGGTGGGCAAGTTTTCCACGGCAGACGAGGTGCGAAACCTGGCGATTGAAATCGAAGACACCACGCCGCCCCAGCAGGTTTACCTGAGGGACATCGCCGAGGTGATCGACGGCACCGAGGAGCAGCGCATCCGCGTCAACCTCAACGGCCAGCCCGCGGTGAAGGTGAGCGTACAAAAGCAGCCCGACGCCAACACCATTGCGGTGGTGGACGGCGTCAAGGCCAAGCTCGACACGCTGCGCGACGCTGGGCTGATTCCAGCAGACATGGACATGGTAGCCACCCTGGATGAATCCAGGTACATCCGCAACTCCATCAAAAACGTGGCGATCGCCGGCCTAACCGGGGCTGCGCTGGCGGCGATCGCGGTGCTGTTCTTTCTGGGGTCGCTGCGACAAACCATTGTCATTGTGCTGGCCATACCCCTGGCAACCCTGACGGCGCTGCTGCTGATGGGGGTGTTCGGGCTGTCGCTCAACGTCTTTAGCCTGGGTGGTTTGGCGTTGGGGGTCGGGATTGTGGTAGATAACGCCATTGTCATGCTGGAGAATATCGCCAAGGGCGTGGCCATCCCCGCTAAAAAGGCGGCTCTGGCGGCGGGATCTATTAATAATAACGGGAGAATTAACGAAACCAGCGGCAGGGCTGCTGACCGCGCTCAAGGTAGAGCCGAAATCATGCGGCAGGCCGAAGAGAGCAGCCGAGAGCTGGAGTCGGCCTTGCTGGCCTCCACCACCACTAACCTGGTGGCTGTGCTGCCGTTCCTGCTCATCGGCGGCTTTATCGCCCTGCTGTTCAGCGAGCTCATTTTGACCATCAGCTTCGCCGTAGCAGCCTCTTTAATAATTGCCCTCACTGTGGTGCCTGCCCTGGCCTCACGTCTGTTCGCTATTCGCTGGTCCAGCGGTGTTGATAAGCTAGGCCCCATTCTCGCCTTCGGGCGGCAGCTTGACCGGCTCACCCAGAGCTACAGCGACCGGCTGAGCTGGGTGCTGCGCCACCGGTTGCTGGTGATTGCGATCGCCTTTCTTATCCTAGGCGGCAGCAGCGTCTGGATGGCAGGGCAGCTGCCGCAGGAGATCTTGCCCCGCATCGATACCGGGCAGGCTTCACTCCGGGTGCAGTTTCCCCCCAGCACCCCCATTGAAGATAACCAGCGGGTGATGAGCGCCATCGATGATCTGCTGCTGGCACAGCCGGAAACCGAGTACGCCTTCACCACCTCCGGCGGGGCGCTGTTCGCCAGCATCACCAGTGAAAACGCCCTGCGCGGGTCCAGCACCGTCACCCTGAAACCCGGCAGCAACATCTCCACCTATGTGGACCAGGTCAACCAGATCATTGGGGAGCAAATTCCGGTGGTAGACACCTCCATCCGCGTCCGGCCTGACTCGGTGCGTGGCCTGATTCTCACCAACTCCCCCACCCGCGATGACATCGACGTGCTGTTCCAGGGCACCAGCGTCGAAAGCCTGGATGAAACCGGCAGGATTGTGCTAGAGGCGCTCAACCAGAATGCCACCCTGGCCCGCTATCAGTTTGACGCCGCGCCGCCGCTGCCGGAGGTGCAGATTCGCCCCGACTGGGAGCGGGCGGCGGACCTTGGCCTAACGGCGAGAGCGCTGGGGGACACGATCCAAACGGCGCTGGACGGCGCGGTGCCCACCCAGCTGCAGCGTAGCGATCGCCTGGTGGATATTCGGGTCCAGCTCCCGCCTGGTAGCGTGCAGGTCCCCTCACAGCTCTCCGCCATACCGCTCTTCACAGCCGACAATCAGGCGGTGCAGCTTGGGGATGTGGCCGAGATTGAAGCAGGGCAAGCCCCCGGAGAAATTCAGCGGATTAACCAGCGGCAGATTTTGCTAATTGAGGGCAGCTTGGCCGAGGGTGCGAGTTTGAGCGAGGCCCTAGCGGAAGTGGACGCGATTCTGGCGGATTTGGAGCTGCCTGAGGACGTCATCCGGCTGCCTAGCTTCGTTGCTGACGCCAACCAGGCGCTGCAGTCCTCCCTTAGGACCCTCAGTCTGCTGGCGGTCTTTTTAGTATTTGTGGTCATGGCGCTGCAGTACAACTCGCTGATTGACCCGCTGGTGATTATCTTGACGGTGCCGCTGGCGCTGGCGGGCGGCATCTGGGGCCTGTTCTTTACCCAGACGGCGGTGGGGGCCACGGTTATCGTGGGGGCGGTGCTGCTGGTGGGCATCGTGGTCAACAACGCCATCATTCTGGTGGAGCTGGCCAATCAAATCCGCGATCGCGACAGCGTCGGCACTGCAGTGGCCATGCTGAACGCAGCTCCCCAGCGGCTGCGCCCGATTCTGATGACAACAGTGACCACGGTGCTGGGCTTGTTCCCCCTAGCTCTGGGCATTGGGGAAGGGTCAGAGTTTTTGCAGCCGCTGGGCATTGTGGTATTTTCAGGTCTAGCTCTGGCGACGGTGCTGACTCTGTTTATCATTCCGTGCTTCTACGTGCTGCTGCACGACTGGCTGGGGGGCGATCGCATTGGGCAGTCGCCATTGCAAGACGATGCGGTGCGCGAGGAGTCGGCCGTCTTTTAAGGCGGCTCAAAGCCGGCGGAGGTGTATCTGTGGCGCGGCAACGCCTAAAACCCGATTGAACCAGTCCAATAAACCAAAATCAGGTTGGAAAACGCCACTTCCCAACCTAGACGAAATTTATCGACCCATCCGCCAATAGCGCCAGCAGCTCCGCCTCCGTTAGCTGCGCCACCCCCAGCTTCTCCGCCTTCGCCAGCTTCGATCCCGCATCCGCCCCCACCAGCAAATAATCCGTCTTCGAACTCACCGCCGAGGTCACCTTCCCCCCAGCGGCCTGAATTTTGGCCTTGGCGTCCTCCCGGCTCAGGGTGGGCAACGTGCCCGTGATGACCACGGTTTTTCCGTTCAATGCCCCTTCTGCCGGCACAGCCCGCTGCGCCCCCGCGAGGGTCACCCCAGCGTTTTGCAGCCGCTCCATGAGGGTTTGATTGGCCGCAATCTGGAACCACTGGTGCACCGACTGGGCGATCTCCGGCCCGATGCCGTACACCGCCCCGATCGCCGCCGTATCCGCCGCCATCAGCGCCTGAACCAACGGAAACGCCTGCGCTAGGGTTTGGGCGTTCACCCGCCCTACGTGGCGAATCCCCAGGCCGTAAAGCACCCGCTCCCAGGGCTGTGCCTTAGACCGGGCGATCGCCTCCAGTAAGTTTTGGGCCGACTTTTGCCCCATCCGCTCCAGCGCCACCAGCTGCTCAAAGGTGAGGTCATACAGGTCCGCCACCGTCTGCACCAGCCCCAGGGTCACAAACTGCTCAATCCACCGCTCCCCCAGCCCCTCGATGTCCAGGGCGCCTCGGCTGGCCCAGTGCACCAGGGCCCCCTTGAGGATGGCGGGGCATGAGGCATTGATGCAGCGCACCACGGCCTCGTCCTCCGGGGCCACCACCGGCTCGCCGCACTCCGGGCAGCGGCTGGGCAACATAAAGGGCTGCGCGCCCTCGGGCCGCAGCTCCGGCAGCACCCTCACCACCTCAGGGATAATTTCCCCCGCCTTGCGCACCACCACCGTATCCCCTACCCGCACGTCGAGCGCGTTGATGTGGTCCTGGTTGTGCAGCGTGGCCCGCGATACCGTGGTGCCCGCAAGCTGCAGGGGCCGCAGCTCTGCCAGCGGCGTCACCGCCCCGGTGCGGCCCACGTTGACGCTAATGCGCTCCACCACCGTGGGCGCCTCCTCTGCCGGGTACTTGAGGGCGATCGCCCAGCGGGGAAACTTTTGGGTAAAGCCCAGCTCCGTCTGCAGGTGAAAGTCGTTGAGCTTCACCACAACCCCATCGGTGAGGTAGCCCAAGTCGTGGCGCTGGGTGTCCCAGGCTTGGTAGTAGGCCATCACCGCCTCTAGGGTTTGGCAGGTGCGGCGGTTGGGGTTGACGCGAAAGCCCAGGTCCTGGAGGGTCTGCAGCGCCGTCTCCTGGGAGGAGAGAGCAAGGCCCCCCTCTGGGGTGTAGAGGCTATAGGCAAAGAAGTCTAGCCGTCGCCGCGCCGCCACCCTGGGGTCGAGCTGGCGCAGGGTGCCCGCGGCGGCGTTGCGGGGGTTGGCGAAGGGGGGCTCGTTGGCCTGGGCGCGCTCGGCGTTAATTTGCTCAAACACATCCAGCGGCAAAAAGGCCTCGCCCCGCACCTCTAGGGCCGGCGGCGGACGGTCTAGGTTCAGCCGCAGGGGAATAGAGCGGATGGTGCGCACGTTTTGGGTAATGTCCTCTCCAGTAACCCCGTCGCCGCGGGTCGCCCCCCGAATCAGCGCACCGTTTTCGTAAGTTAGGGCGATCGCCGACCCGTCAATCTTCAGCTCACAGACGTACTGGGCCGAGGCGTCGGTAATCCGGCGCCAGCGCTCATCCCAGCTGCGCAGCTCATCTAGGTTAAACGCGTTCTCCAGGCTGTAGAGGGGGATGCGGTGACGCACCGAGACAAACTGCTCAGCCGGGGTGTCCCCCACACGCTGGGTGGGGCTGTCGGGGGTGACAAGACTGGGGTGCTGTCGCTCAAGGGCCTCCAGCTCCCGGTACAGCCCGTCATAAACGCTGTCTTCCATGACGGGGGCGTCGAGGCTGTAGTAAGCGTAGCTTGCCTTTTGCAAAAGCGATCGCAGCTCGTGGATTCGCAGCTCGGGCCGCTGCTCGGGAGGGGACTGGGCCATGGGCGATTTTACTTTTTCTGGTTCACTGAGCGAGTTGCACACCGCGCTACGACGCAATAACGACTCCCGAAGCCCTTGGCAGTACCATGCTGAGCACCAGCGCCGCAATCGATGAGCCTAAGGTCAAGCGGTAGGGACATAGTACTGCCATGGCCCCGAAAAATGCACACCCAAAATCGATAATGTCTGGAGGCGATTAGCTGCCGCGATAGGTGCTGTAGGACCAGGGCGACACCAGAAGCGGCACGTGATAATGGGCATTGACGTCTGCAATGCCAAACCGAATGGGGACTAAGCTGAGAAATGGTGGGTCGGGCAGCGCTAAACCGCGTGCAGCAAAGTAATCGCCGACCCAGAACCGTAGCTCGTATTCTCCAGAAGCGATCGCCCCTTCTGTGAGCAGCGGCACATCGGTGCGGCCATCGGCGTTGGTGGTTTGGGTGAGGAGGTGGGTGTCTCCCTCTGGCGTAATCCGCCACAGCTCTAGCCTGAGCCCAGCAGCAGGGCAGCCGTGGGCGGTATCAAGGACATGGGTGGTGAGTTTGCCGGTGGGGGTTGCGGTCATGGCGATCGCCGTGAATGGAATACGGATGCGTGGGATGCCTTAGGGGCAAGCGGCCGTTTGCCCGCACAAACGCGTTTTTGCGATGAATGGAATCGGAATGCGAAAAAATATCGCACAGGCAAACGACCATTTGCCCGTAAAAAATCAATGCAGAGGCCCCAAAAGAATCGTCTCAGAAATCGCGTCCATAATTGCAGTACCATCCTCGTGAGCCAGCTCAGCATACCACTGCTCTGTCTTAGCCCTGTCCTTCCCGTGAGTCACCCCCGCTCTTTTTCGGGCTTTGAGGATCACCTGGGCCACCCGCTCCACGCGGCTATCTTGGTAGCGCTGCAGGGCATCGGCAACGCTGAGATTGGTCGTCAGCAAGCAGTTGGCCAGCGCCCAGGCGTCTTCCATCGCCTGACAGCCGCCCTGCCCCAGATCCGGCGCAGTGCTGTGGGCGGCATCCCCAATCAGCGCCACCCGTCCCTTCGCTAAGGTCTGCAGCGGCTCAATGTCGTGAATTTCCACCCGGTTGGTCTTCTCCGGCTCTAGCCGCTCAATCAAAGTCTGTACTGGCTGAGCCCAGCCCTCAAAGTGCTGTGAAAGCTCATGGCGAAAGGTTGTCGGGTTTCTTTCGGTACCTTTGGGCAAGGGCACATCGAAGAAAAAGTAGAAGCGATCGCCCCCCACGGGCATAAGAGATGCCCGCTGTCCGTTGCCGACGTAGGTATCCCAACTGTTGCAGGGCGCAAGGTCTTCGCTGACCGGAACCAAGCCATTCCAGTTAACGTAGCCGACGTAATCTCGTTCTGTAGGATGACCCAGCACGTGGGCACGAATCACCGAGTGGGTGCCGTCTGCCCCCACCACTAAGTCGGCAGTGGCGCGGTAACCGTCTTCAAAGATAGCGGTGGCGCTGCCTGTGGTCTGCTCGACGGCCACGCAGCGCTTATTAAGCTGCACTTGGTCCGGTCCTACCGCCGCTAGCAGCATCTGCTGTAGGTCGGTGCGGGCTACGGGGTAAGGAGCCTGCCCAACGCGATCGACAAGGGGCGAGAGGCTAAAGCGGGTGAGCAGTTGCCCCGCTTTGTCGTAGTAGGCCATCTGCTCCATGGGGCCGCCAATTTGGGCAATCTCGTGGCCTAGCCCTAGCCGGTTTAATATTTTGACCCCATTGGACCAAAGGGAAATGCCTGCCCCGGCAGGGCGCAAGGCGCTGACGCGATCGTAGATTTCAACGTCGTAGCCTGCCTGCTTCATCGCTAGAGCTGTGGTTAGACCACCCATTCCTGCACCAACGACAACAACGCTGAGATTTTCCATGCCGTTAAAGATTCAGGGTTTTGCAGGACCTATGCATATAGAATAGCGTCCTTCCCATGCTCACCTCAGACTGGAGAATCGATCAGCCCTGGGTGATCTTTGGGCCGGGGGCCGGGGGCCGGCCAGTCGAAGCGGCAGTCCTTGGCGGCAATAGGTAAATCGTTGATGCTCGCCTCCCGCCGCCGCATGAGGCCATTCTCGTCAAACTCCCAGTTCTCGTTGCCGTAGGCCCGGTACCACTGCCCCGCGTCGTCGTGCCACTCGTATTGGAAGCGCACGGCGATGCGGTTCTCGCCAAAGGCCCACATTTCTTTCACCAAGCGATAGTCCAGCTCTTTGTCCCACTTGCGGCGTAAAAAGGCGCGAATTTTGTCTCGGCCCTGAAAGACTTCGGCTCGATTGCGCCAGTGGCTATCTTCGCTGTAGGCCATGGAAACCCGGTCCGGGTCGCGACTATTCCAGGCGTCTTCCGCCATGCGAACTTTGGCGATCGCAATCTCACGGTCGAAGGGCGGGACAAGGGGTTTTGTTGCAGTCATTTTGTTGCGGTCATAGTGGATGCAGAATTCTGAGGACGGTCAAAAGAAAAGGGCCGTTAACATCATGTCAACAGCCCTAGATAAGCGAGTGAGAAACGAACTAGCCCAAAACAACGCCCGACAAAAACGCGGCGCCAATGCCCGCCAGGGTAAATCCCGCAAAGCGGAGGCCGAGGGCAGGCTTACCTGAGGTCAGCCGGTCAGCCACTCCGTAGGCGCCAACAGCGATCGCCATCTGAACGGCGGCAAAGCCCAGCAGGTAGGCCAATAGCGGCGTCATTTCGGCCCCAACCACAGCTTCCCCGTAGGCGTAGCCGTGAAACAAACCGGCAAGGGCCGCGAGGGCAGCCACTACGAGCGTCCCCGGCTGCTGCTTTAGGGCTAGCAGGGCGCCAAACAGCAGCACCGACGCTGAAATCATAAATTCAGGGGCAGGCAAATCTAGCCCCATCAGATGAAGGCCGGTGCCCGCTAGGGAGGCCGCCACAAAGCTCACCGGGATACTCAGATGGCCCATCGCCGCCGCCAGTAGCCCGGATGCGATTACAAAGGCCAGGTGGTCGAGCCCAACGACGGGATGTCCCAGCCCCGACAGAAAGCCTTCTACAGCAGTGGATGGGGTTTCACCACCAAAAGGATGGTGCGCTAGGGCAGGCGTTGTAAACAGCAGTCCAGCGATGGCGATTAGGCCGATGCGAGCTGCCGTTGGCCACAAGCTATGATTATTGGTCGATCGCAGACGTAACATTGGCATCCTCTCAGCAAACATACAGGTAATAAGTAGAGCGCCGTAAGTAAATGTAGCTGTCAGGGGGAGCGGGCCCCCCCGGGGGGCGCGGCCCCCGGAAGCGAACGTTAGATACGGGGCACTAAATTAGTAGGCTGAGGAAGCAAAATAGACGACAGCCACAGTGTTTGTGGGCGA
>JBHJHJ010000112.1:0-4782 GCA_050330955.1 Elainellaceae cyanobacterium
TTTCTTTTTGATTGTTTGCTCAGTCTGAGTCTGCCTTGTCTTTGTTGGCCTTTTCATAGATTGCCCTTTCACTGTTGGCCCTGTCACAGAGGGCCCTGTCACAGACGGACCTGTCACAGACGGACCTGGCACAGACGAACCTGGTCCTGGCACCAATCCCATGACAGACTCTGAAGTGCCTCAAGGCAATCAGCCTTTTCAGTCAGAAGTCGACGACTCCATTTGTGAAGAGAGACAGCCCGTTGCTGTTAGCAATGACGGCATTTTGACCGTTGATCCAGCCCTATTGGTCACGGTGAATACCCCACAAAACCCGGAGCAAACGGTTGTCGATCCTTGTAACAACTCCACCGAGTCAGACCCGCTTCCTGACAGCGATACCAATTTGCCATTAAGCGATCGCCCTTCTACCCGATAAACCAGATGAATCTGCAATCTTTCCTGATAGCTGCTGCGGTTTCACTGATTCCAGTCATTGACGCCGCCCAAACAACAGCAGTATCGAAGGCGGCTCCTCTGCAATTTGCCCAAACCACCCCCTTCCAGCAGGGTCTCACCGCCTACCGCCAAGGCGACCTCACCGCCGCGATCGCCCACAGGGAACAGGCCCTCACCACCGCCGCCACCCCCGAGCAGCGATCGCACACCCTGGGCAACCTCGCCATCGCCTACCTCGAAACCGGCCAGTACCTCCGCGCCCTTGACGCCAACCAAGCGGCCCTAGCCCTAATGGAGCAGCAGGGTAGCCAGCCAGCCATTGGCCAGCTCCAGCTCAACCTGGGCAACGTCTACGAAGCCTTAGGAGACTACGACCAGGCCATCGCCGCCTACGAGGCCAGCCTCACCATCGCCGAGGCTGAGGGCGATCGCACTGGGGCCGGCATCGCCCTCGGCAACCTGGGCACCGTCTACGCCACCCAGGGCAACTACGCCGCCGCCCTTGAGGCCCACACCCGCGCCCTGGCGATTTCCACAACCATGGGCGATCGCGAGGGGGAGAGCCACCGGCTGCTCAACCTGGGCAACCTCCACCAGGTGCAGGGAGACCTGCCGCAGGCCACAGACCACTACCAAAGGAGCCTGGCCATCGCTGAAGACATTGGCCACCGCCCCCTGCAGGCCAAGGCCCTGGGCAGCTTGGGCAGCACGGCAGAGCGACAGGGGGACTACGAGCAGGCGGTGGAGTACCACCAGCGCGGGTTAGCGATCGCCCAAGGGCTGGGGGACCCAAGACTCACGGGGCAGGCCTTCAACAACCTGGGCCACACCCTGCTGCAGGCGGGGCGGCTGGAGGAAGCGGAAGCTAACCTTTGGGCTGCCCTTAACGCTCTTGAGCGCCTGCGGCCTGAAGATATCCCCGACCTTTACAACGTCTCCCTGTTCGACACCCACGTCCTCAGCTACAGCCTCCTGCAGCAGATTCTCGTGGCCCAGGGCAAGCACGGCAAGGCGCTGGAGGTGGCAGAGCGCGGGCGGGCGCGGGCGTTTTTGGAGCTGCTGGGGCGACGGGGGGCAGTGGCCGGCATGGCGGAGCCGTCTACGCTAGAAGAGATTCAGCAGGTGGCGCAGATCCGCCAGGCCACCGTAGTGGAATATGCCCTCGTGCCGGACAACCAGTTTCTGGTGCAGGGCAAGCAGCGGGGGCGCGTGGGGGAGGTGCACATTTGGGTGGTGTCTCCCGAGGGAGAGGTGGCCTTTCGCCAGGTGATCCTCGACCCCAGCGACATGGCCCTCAGCGATCGCATCCGCCGCACCCTGCCCCAGCTCGACCGGGGGCGGGGCATTTTGGTGGAGCAGGAGGGCGCGGCAGCGGGCCCTGCCACTGAGCCCCACCTGCAGGCGCTGCACAGGCTGCTGATTGACCCCATTGCCGACCTGCTGCCGTCCGACCCCGAAGCGCCGGTGATTATCGTGCCCCAGGGGCCGCTCTTCCAGCTTGCGTTTCCCGCCCTGAAGAATGAGGGCCAGTTTTTGATCGACCGCCACACCCTGGTGACCGTTCCGGCCATTAAGCTGCTGACCAGCGAGTCACCAGGCTCTGGCCCCCCAGCAGATGGGAAAGCGCTGGTGGTAGGGAATCCGACGATGCCGACGGTGGCGCTGGAGCAGGGCGTGTCCCAGCCCTTAGCGGCGCTGCCCTACGCTGAAATTGAGGCCAAGGCGATCGCCGACCTGCTGGGCACCACGGCGCTGACGGGCGCCGATGCCACTGAAGCCGCCGTGCTGGCGCAAATCTCCCAGGCCTCGACCATTCACCTCGCTACCCACGGGCTGCTGGACTATGGCCAGCCTGACAGCGGCGTGCTGGATGTGCCGGGGGCCATTGCCCTGGCGCCCGATTTGGCGCCTGATTTATCGCCTGCAGAGGGTGGACTGGACGGTGGACTGGCGCGATCGCCAGCAGCGCCAGTCGAAGCGGATTCCGCCGGTCTGCTGACCACCCGCGAGATTTTTGACCTGTCGCTCCAGGCGGACTTGGTAGTGCTGAGCGCCTGCAACACGGGGCGGGGCGAGGTGACCGGGGACGGGGTCGTGGGGCTGTCGCGGGCGTTTATGGCGGCGGGGGCCGACAGTGTGATGGTGTCGCTGTGGTCGGTGCCGGATGAGTCCACCCAAAAGCTGATGATGGCTTTTTATCAGCAGCGGCTGCAGGGGTTGAACAAGGCCCAGGCGCTACGGCAGGCAATGCTGCAGACGCGGCAGTCCCACCCGGACCCGCAGGACAGGGCGGCGTTTACACTGATGGGGGCGTTTTAGGGCGGTTGGTTGGGGGCTGTTTAGTCCTCTGGCTGCTCGGGGGGAAACGACCCGGTGCGGTCAAAGCGCTGGGAGAGCTGCTCTACCACGTCGTTGAGGCCGAGGCGCTGGCCCATGGTTTTGGCCGCCGAGTAGGCCATGCGGGCGGCGGCGTAGGCTTCGCTGCCCGCTAGGGTTTGGGTGTCTCGGACGAGGGTCTGTAGCTCGCTGACGGCCTGGAGTACAGGGTTGAGGGCGACAAACAGGGCCATGTCGCGGCGGGCGGCGTCGACGTCGAAGAAGCGGGGCATGAGTTCGGGGTGCTGGGCGGCGACGTCTAGGGCTTGGTGGGTGAAGGTTTGGGATTTGCGGCCCAGTTTGGAGAGGCGGCGGCGCTCTTCGATCGAAAGGCCGACGAGGAAGGGGAGCTTGGTGCGGATGGTGGCGATCGCCTCCATGACGTCTTCGATGTCTTGGGCGGTGAGCTGGGCGTCTACTTGATTTGAAATCATGGGTATATTTTCGAAGTGGTTTTGTAGCCAATGAAACTTGGCTTATACTTTGGATACCCATGGTGAGATGGTCTGGGGCGGCTGGTTTTTACGGGTTGGGAGCTGGTGGGGGCGGCAAGTTCGGTGAATTCCGCTCCGGATTTGGAGGATGGACCCGTGGGTTAAAGGCTTTGCCTAGGCTGGGGTGAGAGCGGCTGTAGCGATGACACTTCAGCGGTCAGTGATGGGACTTTGGGTGTCATCGGTGTCGCTTGAGGTGTCGTTGGTGAGACTTCAAATGTCGCTGGTCTCGTTTCAAGTGTCAGCGATCGCGCTTTAGGTGTCGTTGGTGTCGTATTTTATGTCGGTGGTGAGACTTGAGGTGTCGCTAGTCTAACTTTAGGTGTCAGTGATTAGACCTGATGTGTCGCCGATGGCATCTGAAGTGTGGTTGATCGCACTTGAAGTGCCATAGATGAAGCGTGAGGTGTCATCTGTAGTACATCGGCTTCGATTTATGGGTAGCCCCAACCCACAACCCCTTTCCTAACCTTAGATACCGCTGGCAAAATGTTTTGCAGCTAAGTTGCGCGTCCTGGAGGCCCCCTCCGCCCCCAATTCGCAGCCTCCGGCTACGCTTCGCGAAGGGGGAACCCGAGCAGAAGCCAAAGTACTTGCTGCTATTAGCTTCAAGTTTTTCATTGTTTTGAAGTCTCCGCCTATGGATTTAGCGTAATTGAAAGCCCTAGATCTGATCCAGGCTATAAGATGGTGGGGTGTATTACTATACTCACTGATATATACCGTGGCTAGCATATTTATCTGTTACCGCAGCGTGGAGCCGGACACTGGTTTGGCAAAGGCGCTGTATCAGGCGCTGACCCAGGCTGGGCACGATGCGTTTCTGGCGGCGGAGAGTATTCAGTTTGGGGAGGATTGGTCAGACCGGGTAGATGAGGGCCTAGAGCGGTGTGACTACTTTGTGCTGCTGCTGTCGGCGCAGGCGGCAGAGAGCAATATGGTACGGGAGGAGGTGAGGCGATCGCGGGAGTTGCGACGGCAGCGGGAGCGGGCGGGAGAGCCCGTGCGGCCGGTGATTTTGCCGGTTCGGGTGCAGTTCCCTCGCAGTGAGCCGCTGGGGTATGCGCTGCGGAGCTATTTGGAGCCGCTGCAGCAGTTGAGCTGGGAGTCGGGGGAGGATACGCCCGGAATTGTGCAGAGGATTCTTGAAGCAGTACAGGGTGGTCAATTGGAACAATCCCAACCTAAAGATGCCATTTCACCCCAACCAACCCCAAAGCCAGTCAGTAATGCCCGACGAGACCTCTACAGTAAACGCCTCGCTGTGAAACAAGAGGAGCTAGCCACCGTAGATGCGCATTTGGAAGAAACCTCTAGTTTGGTGGACGAGAAAAAGCTTGAAGTCCGGGCCGAGCGGCTTTTGGGAGAAATAGAAGCGATAGAACAAAAACTAAACGCCCTAGGTGCCGATAACTGAAAGTAGGCGGATAAGACCCCATCAAGAAATCTGTGAGTAGAACCCGACGCGATCGCT
>JBHJHJ010000113.1:0-17540 GCA_050330955.1 Elainellaceae cyanobacterium
CTTTGTTAAAATAATCTTATGATGCAGGACAATAGAGGACCCATTGCGCTATGACCCAGTCTACTAAGCCCGTTGTTGTGGCTCCGTCAATTTTATCGGCTGACTTCAGCCGCCTCGGTGAAGAGATTCAGGCTGTCGATCGGGCTGGAGCCGATTGGATTCACGTTGATGTCATGGATGGCCGCTTCGTCCCCAACATCACCATTGGCCCCCTAATCGTTAAAGCCATTCGCCCGCTAACTCAAAAGACCATCGACGTCCACCTGATGATTGTGGAGCCCGAAAAGTACGTCGAGGAATTCGCCAACGCGGGGGCTGATATCATCTCGGTCCACTGTGAGCACAACGCGTCTCCTCACCTGCACCGTACCCTGACCCAAATTAAGGAGTTGGGTAAGCAGGCCGGTGTGGTCCTCAACCCAGGAACGCCCCTGGACCTGATTGACTACGTCTTGGACGTGTGTGACCTGATCCTGCTGATGAGCGTCAACCCTGGGTTCGGCGGTCAGAGCTATATTCCTGCAGTCACTTCCAAAGTCAAAAAGCTGCGCCAGATTTGTGACGAGCGCGGCCTTGACCCCTGGATTGAGGTGGACGGTGGCCTCAAGGTCCACAACACTTGGCAGGTGCTGGAAGCTGGTGCCAACGCTATTGTGGCAGGCTCAGCCGTGTTTAAGGCGGACGACTATTCTGAGGCGATTGAGGGCATTCGCAACAGCAAGCGCTCTGAGCCTGAGCTTGTGACGGCCTAGTTCGCTCATTCAGTGCTGTGAGTCGGCGACTTTGCGATCGCAACTGAGACAAGGTTGAGTTTTGGGCTGTGAGGAGACCACTCCAAGCAGCCCTTCTTCATGCCTACTTTCAACAGGGCAGTGTCACTCTGTTGCGTTGTCCCTTGTTACGTTGGCTCCTATCGCGCTGACCCTTGGGCTTAGGTAAGGTCGCGATGTCGCCTGTAACCTAAATCACCCAATTTCTATCCTCTAGTCCTTTATATTGACTGATGGCTACAGCATTAGCTATCCCTGAAGTGCCGTGTCATAGCTAGCGCAACCCAAAGCCCAGTCCACATCAATCCAGCAGATACACTTAAGGGAGATTCTTCATGTCCGAACTGATTCAGGCCGTTCTAGAGCATCCGACCGAGCGCACAGACCTCCGTCGCTTCATGGGAGAGCTGCGCAAAAGCGAACAGCGCTATCTGCTCCACAACGATATTCTCTCTGCCTTCGCGGACTACTGCAGCACCTACAACAAGGGCGAAGAATTTCTGACTAAGTCGGAGCTCTGCCGCCTAATCGACTACACCCAAGAGGTGATTTTAGATCGGGAGAGCATGTGCATGATCATTCGCCCGACGATTGGCCATGAAGAGGTGTACCGGGTTCTGGAAAATCTGGCGGTTGAGGAACTGAGCGTCCAGGAAATTTTGGACCTGCGCGATCGCTTCGTCAACCACTTCCACCCCGAAGAAGGGGACGTGCTGGAGCTGGATCTGCTGCCTTTCTACGACTACTCCCCCCGCATCCGCGACCCTAAAAACATCGGTAAGGGCGTGGAGTTTTTGAACCGCTACCTCTCCAGTAAGCTGTTCCAGGATCCCGCCCGCTGGCTGGAGGTGCTCTATCAGTTTTTGAGCCTCCACCAGCACAACAGCACCCAGCTTTTGATCAACGAGCGCGTTAACTCCCAGCAAAAGCTCTCCCGGCAGGTGAAGCAGGCCATCAACTTTGTCGGCAGCAAGCCCGCTGATGAGCCGTTCAACCGCTTCCGCTTTGAGTTTCAGGATTTGGGGTTTGAGCCCGGGTGGGGCAACACCGCCGGGCGCGTGCGGGAAACCCTGGAGCTGCTGGACCATCTACTGGATTCCCCAGACCACCAGGCCCTAGAGGCCTTCATCTCCCGCATCCCCATGATTTTCAAGGTGGTGCTAGTGTCGGTGCACGGCTGGTTTGGCCAGGAGGGGGTGCTGGGTCGCCCGGATACCGGCGGGCAGGTGGTCTATGTGCTGGATCAGGCCCGCAGCATTGAAATCCAGCTTCAGGAAGAGATTGAGCTAGCGGGCCTAGACGTGCAATCGGCTCACCCCAAGGTGATTATCCTCAGCCGTCTAATTCCTAACAACGACGGCACCAGCTGTAACCAGCGGCTAGAGAAGGTCTACGGCACCCACAACGCCTGGATTTTGCGCGTGCCTTTCCGCGAGCTCAACCCTAAGTTCACCCAAAACTGGATTTCCCGCTTCGAAATCTGGCCCTATCTGGAAACCTACGCCATCGACGCCGAGCGCGAGCTGCTGGCGGAGATGCAGGGCAAGCCCGACCTGATCATCGGCAACTACACCGACGGCAACCTGGTGGCGTTCCTCCTGTCGCGCCGCCTCAAGGTGACCCAGTGCAACGTGGCCCACGCCCTAGAAAAGTCCAAGTACCTGTTCAGCAACCTCTACTGGCAGGATCTAGAGCACGAGTACCACTTCTCGCTCCAGTTCACGGCGGACCTAGTGGCGATGAACGCCGCTAACTTCATCGTCAGCAGCACCTACCAGGAGATTGCTGGAACCCCCACCAGCGTGGGGCAGTACGAGTCCTACCGCCGCTTCACCATGCCGGAGCTGTATCACGTGGTCAACGGCGTGGACCTGTTTAGCCCCAAGTTCAACGTGGTGCCCCCCGGCGTTAACGTCCAGGCCTACTTCCCCCATACCCGCAGCGAAGACCGGCTGCAGAGCGATCGCCAGCGGCTCGACGAACTAATCTTCACCCTAGAGGATCCGGCCCAAGCTTACGGCAAGCTGAAAGACCCCACTAAGCGCCCCATCTTTTCCATGGCCCGTCTGGACCGCATCAAAAACCTGACGGGTTTGGCGGAGTGCTTTGGCCAGAGCGAGGCGCTGCAGGAGCGCTGTAACCTAATTTTGATTGCCGGTAAGCTGCGGTCGGAGGAGTCGAGCGATCGCGAAGAGCTGGCCGAAATGGAAAAGCTCTACCGCATCATCGATCAGTACAGCCTGTACGACAAAGTGCGCTGGCTCGGGGTGCGGCTGCCTAAGTCTGACTCCGGGGAGGTCTACCGGGTGATTGCCGACCGTAAGGGCATCTTTGTGCAGCCCGCCCTGTTTGAGGCCTTCGGTCTGACCATTCTAGAGGCGATGATCTCTGGGCTGCCCACCTTCGGCACCCGGTTCGGCGGACCGCTGGAGATTATTCAGGACAAGTACAACGGCTTCTACATTAACCCCACCCACCTGCAGGAAATGGCGGACGTAATTTTGGAGTTCCTGGAAAAATGCGACCAAAACCCAGGCTACTGGGACGAGATCTCTGAGCGCGCCATTGACCGGGTCTACACCACCTACACCTGGAAAATTCACTCCAGCAAGCTGATGTCCCTAGCTAAGATCTACGGATTCTGGAACTACAGCTCTAAAGAGAACCGGGAAGATATGCTGCGCTATATCGAGATGATCTTCTACTTACTCTACAAGCCGGGGGCAAAGCAACTGCTTGAAGCCCATATGCAGGCCTAGGCGCCCCCCTTAGCCCAATCGCCCATCCCCTGAACCCCAGGGGATTTTTTTATGCGTGTTGGCGACAGCAGGCGATCAGACCCACACTTGCGATCGCCTACCCGCCGCTCTTATTATTCCAGAGGAGCTTGGGGAATCACCGACTTAAATCACAGGCGTTACTTTGAGGCAGCGACAGACCGATGGACTTACCTCTCGTATTAAATCTCACCCTAGGCCTGATCTTTCTCTACCTAATCCTGAGCCTGCTGGCCTCGGAAATTCAGGAGCTGATTGCAACGGTTCTGCAGTGGCGCGCCGAACACCTGAAAAAATCCATCGAAATTCTGCTCACCGGAGACAGCGAAGGCGCCAAGGAAAGTTTGGGGATTGAATTTGCAGATCGGCTCTATCGCAACCCTATCGTCCGCTCCCTCAATCAACAGGCTAAAGGACCCTTAGCAGAGTTCTTTCGTCGTATCTCCCACGGGTTCGAGGCCGCCTACCGCAACGTGACCGGCGGACGGGCGGTCTTTGGCAAGAAATACCCTGACGATCCCAACAGCAAGGAATATTTCCGCAGCGGCCCATCTTACATCCCGGCGGCTAGCTTTGCCATTGCGCTCCTGAACGAGCTGGAAATCGATGACCTCACCCACGGACACAACTGTAAGCTGCTGCGCAGGGCCGTCGATGACCGACTGCAGCTCATTCGTTCCCTCATCACCTCCCTCAGCAGCAGTCCCCAGTCTGATTTGATGGTCAGTCTTGACGCCTTGGAGCAGCGGCTAGAAGCAACCTACTTCAACTGCTTTACCCGTCGCGTCAACTTTGAAGCCTCTATAAATGCCGTCATTTCCCAGTGTCTACATTTCCTAGAAGCCCTTGAAAAGATGCTGGAGGAAGACCCCGATGAGGTTCGCGCTACGCTGCGGCGCCAGCTCCCCTATCTGCGTCAGGCGATCGCCCTCCGGGAGCAGGAGCCTACTATGGTTGAGCACGTCGAGAATATCCTGGCCTCAAAATCTGTGCCCGACCATCTCAAGAACACCTTAGTTGCCCTCGCTAAAGATGCAGATACAGCTGCCGATGCGGTCACAGGCCGGGTTAAGGCCTTCGAGCACCAGGTTGAAAACTGGTTTAGCCGATCGATGGAGCGGGCATCAGGCGTTTACAAACGGAATGCTCGGGGTGTCGCCATCCTTATCGGGTGCCTAATTGCGGTTTCGACAAACGCCGACACCCTCTATGTGGTCAATCGACTTTCAAAGGACGCGGGATTGAGAGCATCCATCACTGAAGCTGCAAACGCGCTGATTCTCCAGTCCTCCGGCTCTCCTGACCCAAATGCAGCGGGTCTCACCGATGAGAAGCTTGCGACCCTCAAGGAAACGGTCAACACCGCCTTAGAGGATTTACCTTTACCTATAGGCTGGGATCCAGTCATTACAGCAGCTCAGACCGACCAGGCTGGCCAGTGGCGCGTCCCCATTCTGCGCCGCATTGCGGGCTGGCTGGTCACCGGCATCGCCATCTCCATGGGCGCCTCCTTTTGGTATAGCCTGCTGGGCAAAGTTGTGCGCGTGCGCAACACGGGCGATGTCCCGCCCGATAGCCGCTCCTCTGATTAATCGATGTGCCTAGCGCCTAGAAGAACGGTAGCCCGAAGCGCAGCAGCAGCCCGGCAACGCCGCTCACCACGTTGAGGAAGCCTGAGCTGCCTTGGGATTGCGCTTCGGCGCGGGCTTCCTGCTGCTCACCCAGAGTTTGGGCAAACGAGGCCGCCGTCTGCTGAGCGCTGACGTTGCCTTGGGCAATGAACAGTCGCTCTGCCTGCCGGGCATCGGCGATCGCCTCATCCGTGTGACCCCAACGATAGAGGATGACGCTGCGGCCTAGATAAAGGTAAGGGGCGTCGGGCGCGATGGCGATCGCCCTGGTGTAGTAGGTGTAGGCATCCTGAAAATTTCCCCGTTCGGCTTCCTGCTGGCCCCACTGATATAGGGTTCGTGCGCTCAAGAACTGCTCGGGTAGGCCAACGGCCCCCTGAAGATTGGCCCCTTGAAGGATAACGCCATCGAGGGTAGCGCCGTGCAGGAACGTGTCCCTTAAGTCAGCGCCCTGGAGATTGGCACCCGTCAGATCGGCCCCTGTCAGATCAGCGTTGAAGAGCACTGCGTTAGACAAATCTGCGCCCCGCAAGTCTGCTCCGGCTAACCGAGAGCGATTGAGGTTGGCAAAACTAAAGTTGCTGCCCTGCGCATCTATGCCCGACAGGTCGGTATGAACTAAGCTAGCGCGGCTCAGATCACAGGCGCGACAAATTCGGGTTGAGACGAGCTGCTGGACCTGAGCAATATCCTCGGCTCGGGCCACGGATGACATCACAACGGACGATAGGATGGCGGACGACAGGCCAGCCGCCAATATAGCCGTTTTTGTGAGAAAAATCTTCATAGTGGGCAGATCAACGCGACTGGCGATATCCATACTGCATAGTAGCTCAAACGCGATCGCTTATAGGAACTCCTTACAGCCTGTAACAACTGTAAGTTCAAGCGCAGCACGTAAGGTTCAGAATGGCGACGGCTGCAAATGAGACGTGCATTGCGCTAAATAGATGTAAGGCGGTGTATGACAGGCTAACAGGCTGTCATAAATCAAGTTTAGTTTTGTCTGTTCTTTGAACATACATCAAACGATTATAAAGAGAAAGCATAATAATATATAGAGGTCTGAATTCTCCTGCAAGTTCCACACGAGCTGTTTTGGCTCAAAAACAGACCCATACGAAGATGTTCATGAGGAATTTACCGATTGTTCATCGTTGTACTGCAGTTTTATGGACTGAATCGGGTATATCTAGTATAGGTAGCCACAAACACGCCGCTTAACCGTTCACGTCAAGCAACCAAGTCGCCATGGAAGAAAAATTTCCAATGCATAAGCAGGTCAATATTTTAGACGTTCCTATCGACAACTTATCTCAGCTTGAGCTTCTTGGGAAACTAAAAGATGGTGGTATATTATTTACCCCAAATGTCGATCATATTGTCAAGCTTCAGAAAGACCCGGAATTCTTCAAAGCCTACCAGTCAGCGACTTACAGAACGTGTGATAGCCAAGTTCTGGTTTATGCCTCAAAATTTCTAAACACGCCAATTTGTGAAAAAATTTCCGGTTCTGACCTCTTCCCGGCATTTTACGAGCACTATGCTGATGACGAAGATATCACTATTTTTATCTTGGGAGCGGCGGAAGGCGTGGCAGAGCAAGCACGACGCCGCATTAATGAGCATGTCGGGCGAAATATGGTCGTAAAGGCGTATTCTCCGTCCTATGGTTTCGAACAAGACGAGCAAGAGTGTGAAGAAATCATCCAAGCGATCAATGCGTCTAAAGCAACGGTATTAGCGGTAGGTGTAGGTGCGCCAAAACAGGAGAAGTGGATTCACAAATACAAGGATAGGTTTGAGCACGTGAAATTAATCATGGCTATCGGAGCCACAATCGATTTTGAAGCGCGCAGAATCGATCGAGCGCCAAAGTGGGTTAGTTCTCTGGGAGCTGAGTGGCTTTTTCGCCTGCTTAAAGAGCCTAGGCGGCTTTGGCGGCGATACCTTATTGATGACTTACCCTTTCTCTGGATGGTTCTGCAGCAAAAGTGGGGCAATGTTACCCACAAACCCGCTCATCAAGTCAAGCTAGACTCGCAGCGCCGAGTCTAGCTCGATGAAAGCGTTTCCTGCTTCTGAGTCTGTCTAGGCGATAGACAGCGTGACGGCAAACCATCCTTTAGGGTCCATCCAGGTCTTTATGGGCGTCAAGCCTTGACCACTCAGATTTTGAGTAATTTCTTTGGGGGAAAACTTGCGCGAAATTTCGCTGCGGATAGTTTCTCCTTCCGCAAAGCTAACGCTCAGATCCAGGGCCTTTAGCGTGACCGTCTGCTCCGTCAGGCTGCGTAGATGCATCTCAATCTGACGGTACTCAGGATTGTACTGGGCTCTGTGCTCAAAGCGAGCCAGGTCAAAATTACCATCGAATTTGCGGTTGAGGTGGCGAAGCATATTGAGGTTGAACTCAGCAGTGATGCCTTGCGCATCGTTGTAGGCGTCCTCTAGAACCTCTGCTGACTTTTCTAGGTCAACGCCTAGCAAGAAGAAGTCCCCTGGTTGGAGCGACTCTCGAACCTGTCGCAGGAAAACCGCACATGATTCGGGAGACAGATTACCCAAGGTGCTGCCGATGAAACATATAAGGCGATGGGGGTGCTGAGCAGGCGGCAGCGATGCTAGGGCTTGTTCGTAAGTGCTCACTAGACCGTGAACTTCAAGGGAAGGATAATCTTTCAAGAGGGTTTCTGCGCTGCTCTTGAGAATGCCTGCGCTCACGTCGATAGGGCAGTATATCAGGCGAGACTGCTCAACGTAGGCGTTCAGTAAAATTCGGGTTTTGGTTGAGCTGCCGCTTCCCAGCTCGACAATGTCGCACGGCCCAGTAATGGCTGCAATCTCCGGCGCACATGTCGTCAAAATAGCAGTTTCGGTGCGAGTCAAGTAGTACTCTGGTAAGGTGCAAATCTGCTCGAACAGCTCAGAGCCCAGGTCGTCGTAGAAGTATTGGGGTGGCAGGGTCTTGGGCGTGCTTCTTAGCCCCTCGACGACATCTCTATCGGCTTCCTGATTTGCCTGGGCGATCGCGTCGGGCTGAATCAAGTTCTCGATGGTAAGCCGTGCAGCAGAGCCCTGTGTAACAGTCTTGGACACAGTTATCTCGGACGCAATAGTCTTAGACGCAGTTGTTTCAGACGCAACAGTCTCGGACGTAGCGGACTTCTGCAGAGGAGAAGTTGATGACATTGTTTTTTAAGGCTTGAGTGCGATGGGCTTCAGCAGCGGGACTGCAACCTCGCAAGCCAGCAAAACTGGCATCTGCGATCGCAGCCGCACGCTTTTTGAACTTACCGCTTCACTGTGGGTGCTGCAACCTGCAAACATATGGTCTTTGAACGCGACAGGTCTTACCCTACGCTAGAGGCGCAGCGAAACCCGGCGAAGACTTGGCGGACGTCAGGGGTATACCAATTGCGGAACGAGGGACGCAGGGTCCACCGCGGAGTAGCCCAGCTTCCCCCCCGGAGGACATAGTGCTTCTGGTCAAAATAGGCTTTTGAGTAGCCAGCGTAGGGGTAGGCTGCAAACTGCGGGTACCCCTCAAACCGCTCGGCGGTCCATTCCCACACGTTTCCTAGCATGTCGACGCATCCAGACGGGCTTTTGCTGCCCTCAAAGGCGTCTACCGGCGTAGTTTGGCCAATGCGATGGCCATAGTTGCAGCGCTGGGGTGATGGGGGCTGTTCTCCCCAGGGGTAAGTCAACTGGCCCGCTTGGGAGCACCAGCGCGCTGCGCGCTCCCATTCTGCCTCGGTGGGTAATCGCTTTCCGGCAAAGGTAGCATAGGCCTCTGCCTCATACCAGCTGACGCCGCAGACGGGGTGGCTGTCCCAGCCCGGCTCGTCGTTCCAGTACAGCGGCTGGGAGACCGGATGATGCTGGAGCCATTGCCATCCGGCTGGGGACCACCAAGCTTCGGTCTGATAGCCCCCAGCCTGCATAAACTGGCGATAGCTGGCACAGGTGACAGGAAACCGATCGATCCAGTACGCATCTAACCTGCGCCGATGGCTGGGCCCCTCATTGTCTAGGGCTGCAATTGGGTCATCACTCCCCAGACTAAAAGTGCCAGCGGGGACGTACACCATGTCCCCGCTGGCGCGAGGCGATCGCGCATCGGTCCCCTGGCGATCGCGCCGCAGTGCGTGATGGGAGCGCTCCAGGAGGCGATGAACCATGGCGATGGTTTCGGCGTGCTGACTCTCGTGCTGCAGCAAAAACCACCAAAGGCGGATTTGATGGTCGATGGGCGCTTCGTCTAGGTAATCCAGGACGCGGCGGCGAATACGAGCCAGGTAGTCCACGATTTCAGCGATCGCCGGTAGGTTTTGACGCTCTGCCTTAGGGAGACCATCTTGAGCAAACAGCACCCGGTACTCTGAAGCAGGTGGCACCTGAGCCATGTGCTCCAGCACCCACAGGGCCTCCGTAAAGCCGATGTGCCCCAGATGCCAGCCCGTGGGGCTAAAGTCGGGGTGTGCCTGCTGGCGAAAGCGCGGATCACCACTTTGCGGATCACCACTTTGGATATCTCCGCTGAATAGGTCCAGCGTAGCGGCACGGCAGGCCTGAAACTCACAGCGCAGGACATCCCGAATCGACTCGAGGTCGCCTTCCTGGAGTAGGGCAATGAGTTGCTTCGGAGCTACGTTTTCAGCCTGGTGCTGCGGCTCGGCAGAGGGCAACACCGTAAAGACCTGGGGGTGTCCCCCGAAGAAACTAGAGGGATTGGAGTTTGACACTGAGATCGTTTTCCACAGTAAGGAGGGTTTGCTCTGGAAACGGCTGCCATTTTCCTGACCACAGCGGTTCAGAGGCGATCGCTACCCCATCTGAACCCTCGGAATCATCTTGCAGCCAGTACAGCGAAGGTTGGGGAGATTTGTTGCCAGCGCGGCAGGCAACCAGCCGGTGACCGCTGCTGAGAATCACGTTAGCGCTCACCTCAACCCGATGTTCGTCTGCTAGAAATAGCAGGGTTGAGATGGCTTCTGCTAGAGCCTCCTCCAGGGAGCCGGTGTTTCTCCACAGGTCCAGGATGAGGGCAAACAGGTGCTCTGAGTCGGTGCAGCCCGTAATCAGACGCGCAAACTCTGGAGAGAGGCGATCGCGCAGCGGCGTCAGGAGGGTCTGCCGAAAATCTTGGATAGCGCCGTTGTGCACCATCAGCGTCCCTTCGTGCCTGAAGGGAGGACAGTTGCTTAAATCCACTGGAAGACCGGGAGTAGCGCTGCGGACGCTCGCTAGAACTACTTCTGAGGTAACGTAGCGGCTTAGGTCGGGTAGATTAGCGTCGTTCCAAATCGGCACGATGCTGCGGTAGACAAACGGGGTAGTGGCGCTGGCCGGCTGCGCTGCGCTGCCAGGGGCGCCGCTTACTGGGGCAAACTGCACCCCATCTCCACAGCCGTACCAGCCCACGCCAAATCCATCGGCATTCAGGATGCCTGCAGTCATTTCCTGAGGCGCGTAGCTTTGGCGCACTAGAGAATGTTCAGGCTTATAGAGCAGGCGATCTAGGGCGATCGCCTGCCCCACGTATCCGACAATACGACACATGGCTTTCCCATATTGGTTAGTCAAAGCGGTAGCTAGTTGGCACTTGCCTCAGATGGACTTTGCGGAGACAGTGCAATGTCAATTGGAGTAACGCTATCTGGATTAAGGCTCTGCAGCGGGGGATCAATCTCCGCCTGATTGCCCACCACTAGGGTCACCAGCTGATCGGGGTTAAGCTGCTCGAAAGCGACCTGCTGCACCGAGTCGGCGGTAACCGCCTGGAGATCTTGACGGTACTGGAAAATAAAGTCACTGGGGTAGTCGTAATAGTCGTAGCGCATTACCCGCGAGAGGGTCTGGCTGGGGGTTTGAAAGTTGAAGACAAACGAGTTCAGCACAGAATCTTTGGCCTGAGCAAGCTCCTCTGGAGTAATCGGCTCTTGGCGAATGCGCTCAATCTCAGCCAGGGTAAGCTGAATGAACGGCACAGTGGCATCCGAGCGCGTCTGCCCTCCCGCAATAAAAATGCCGGGATGGTCGTAGCGGGCCGCCCAGAAGGCATAGGTGGTGTAGGCCAAGCCCTGGCGCGATCGCACCTCGTTGACCAGTCGCCCCCCCAGACCATTGAGCACCTCATTTACCACCGACATCTCAGCATAGCCCGGGCCACGAAGCGTGCCGCCAAGGTGACCCAGCTGAATGTAGCTCTGGCTGAGCTGGGGCTGATCGACCACAAAGATTCCAGAGGTTTGGGCCTGGGACACCTCAGGTTCAGCCGGCAGCGGCTCAGCTCCGCCAGTGGACCAATCTCCGAAGGCCGCTTCTACCATTTGCCGCATCTCAGCCGGCTCAAAATCCCCGCTGATGCCCAGCAGCATATTGCTGGGGTAAAAGTAAGCGTTGTAGAAGTCAACGATATCGGCGCGGGTAATATTGCCCAGGGTGCTATATTCTACGGTGCGAGCATAGGGGCTGTCGCTGCCATAGACCAGCTTGTCAAACTCCCGGGATAGAATATCATCCGGATTGTCGTTGCGGCGAGCAATGCCGCCCTCGATTTGGGCCACTGTAAAATCGATCTTGTCTTGGGGAAACGCCGGATGGCGCAGCACGTCTGCAAACCGGGTAAACACCTCGGGCAAATCTTCACTCAGGGCGCTGAAGGTGGCGCTGCCGGAGTCTAGACCGATGCCCGTTTCAAGGCTAGCGGCCCGCTGCTCTAAAAACTGGTTGAGGGCATCGGCTGGGTAAGTTTCCGTCCCGCCGCTGCGCATCACGGTTCCGACAATACCGGCCAACCCCACTTTGTCAGCGGGTTCGTAGCGATCGCCTGTGTGAATTAGGGCCGTGCCACCAATCAGCGGCAGCTCGTGGTCTTCCATTAAATAGACCTGAAGGCCGTTATCGAGCTGGAACGTTTCATATTCGGGAATCTGCAGCTCAGGCAGGGGAGAAAATTCTAGCTCGGTGTAGTGCAGAGCCTGAGTCGCTAGGGCAGGCTGTCGCCCTAGCCCCAGGATGAGCAGGACCACGACCAGGGATATAGCGCCGTAGCGCCACAGCCGTGAGAGCCGCAGTCTAGGATGGTGGGGCCGCTTTACGGGCGTCTTCTGCATGCCTAACTTCATCATGATTGGTTTAGATCGTTGCTCTAGTTCGCGTCTTCAACTGGCAGGAGCTTACCCACCGTACGGTTCTCAGGTCGAAACGTCTCCTGGGCGACGCGCTGAATGTCCTCTGCCGTCACGGCTTCAATTTCAGCCAATTCGTCAAATAGATTGCGCCAGCTTCCAGTTTTCGCCTCGTATTCCGCCAGCAGGCTCGCCATGCCTCGGTTAGAGGCAAGCAGGCCCAGCAGGCCGGCGCGGGACTGGGTCTTTACCCGGTCAAGCTCGGTTTGGGTCACTGGTTCGGTTTTGAGGCGCTCTAGCTCAGCGCCAATCGCCGCTCCCAGCTCCTCCACCGTATGGCCAGGCGCCGTTAGGGCATAGACCACGATTAGATTGTTGAAGCGATCGCCTGGAAACCCATTTAGGGTCTGGGCCGTGAGGGCAATCTGCTCCCCTTCCACTAAGTTTTGGTAGAGCCTCGAGGTCCGTCCATTGGACAGAATGGCGCTCAGCATCTGATAGGCCGTATCATCCGGGTGATTGAGACCGGGACGGTGATAGCCTTCCAAATACCAAGGCTGGGTCGGCAACCGTAGGGTAAATTCTCGGGGCGCCTGCTGCTCCGGTTCATCAGCGACCGCCTGGGGTGCAGCGGGCCGCGCCGGATAGCGACCAAAGTAGACTTCTGCCAACCGCTTGACCTCTTCTGGGTCGGCGTCACCCGCAACCACAAGGGTCATGCGATCAGGGGTGTAATAGCGCTCAAAAAAATCTTGCACATCTTCCCGCTCCATAGCCCGCAAATCGTCCTCGTAACCAATGGAGGGGCGCTGGTAGGGATGGGTGTCAAACGCAGCCGCCAAAAATTCCTCGATCATCTTGCCGATGGGGGAGTTATCAACCCGTAGGCGACGCTCTTCAAGAATGACGTCCTTCTCCTCGTAAAATTCTCGGAAAACGGGGTCGAGGAAGCGCTCCGACTCCAGAGACATCCACAGCTCTAGCTTATTAGAGGGCAGGCTGTAGAAATAGCGCGTGGCGTCGGCTGAGGTGGTGGCGTTAAGGCCCACTCCCCCGGCCTGCTCCACGATGCGAGGCAGCTCGTTCTGGCGGACGTACTCGCTTGCCTCGGCTCTGAGGGCATCGAAGGCTGCGGTGGCCTGGGCGATTTGCTCGGGGTCTTCGGTAGCCCGCGCTGCCTTGAGCTGCTCAAAAGCTTGGTCTAGCTCGCTCAGCAGGCGCTTTTCAGCATCATAGTTAGTTGTACCAATGCGGCTGGTCCCCTTAAAGGCCAAATGCTCTAGATAGTGTGCCGCACCGGTTTCCCCATCTTCTTCCTCCGCCGCCCCTACATCGACGTAAGTCATAAAGGAAACCACAGGAGCATCGCGCCGCTCAAACACGATAAACTTCATGCCATTCTCGAGCGTAAATTCTGTGATGCGATCGAGGGCGCGCTCGATGTAGGGCTGCAGCGTACTCGTGGGTGCTGCCTGCGCGCGGGCTGCAGGTGCGCTAGCTGAGGCGATCGCCAGGCAAACCAGAAAACTAGCGATGAGCGATCGGGGGTCGAGCCGCGGACTAAAGCGCTTTATACTCTCAGACCAACGGCTCAATGAATTCATCAGCACCGATGGACTGGACCCACGCTGAGACGACTCCAAGTTTTGTTTCAAGAACCAGTGACGCACAGTAAACCACCTAGGACTGTTCAGTCTACAGGATAGAGGGTATTGGACCGAATCGACATCATCGCATCGGAACCTCCCTTAAATCTGGTCTACTGGCACCCCCTACTGGCAAAACGATAGGCCGAGACTCTAATATTTACTGCACCGCCAACCTCAGCGAATTGGGCGCGATAGATAGAGTAGGTTATAGGTGTTGAATAGGACACTGACGCCGCCAACGGCAAGGCTAATAATGAATATTCCTTGAATAGGGCTGCCGCTGCCAAAAATCTGCAGGACCCCCAAAATGCTGTCGATGGCAAGTTGGCCCACACCTGCAGCAATGGGGACTTGGCTCAACGCAAGTGCACTTAGGATGCCGCCGCCGATGAGGAGAATAGGAACTGAGCCGCCCAACAGGCCGGTGATTAGAAGCGATCTCGTAAAGTGGGTCATAATTTTGACGTGACACTTCTCTATACTTTCTTAAGATAGGCCCAATTCCTGAGATAGTAGGTTGGATGACAAGAATCTTAAATCTTTCTAAAATTTGGTCTTACTTATGAGCCAGTCCCTCGACTTTGGCCTGCTGACTTGGGTTCGGCGGCTAATTGCTTCCGTTTTCCTCGGTGGTCAAGTGGCCATGCACTTAGTTGGCGGACGTATCCACCGACGCAACACGATCGAGCAACTTGCCTCAGTGGGTCCCGATTCCCTGCTGATTGCGCTGATGACTGCTACTACTGTGGGCATGGTTTTTACCATCCAGGTGGCCCGAGAATTCATCAACTTCGGCGCTAGTACGGCCGTCGGTGGCGTGTTGGCAGTTGCGTTGATTCGGGAGCTCACCCCCGTACTGACCGCCATCATTGTGGCCGGACGCGTCGGCTCAGCTTTTGCGGCAGAGATTGGGACTATGGTGGTTACAGAGCAGATCGATGCTCTACAGATGCTTAAAACGGACCCGGTAGACTATCTGGTGCTGCCGCGGGTGCTCGCTTGCTGCATCATGGTGCCAATTTTGAGCCTGTGGTCATTTATCACGGGTATGACGGGCGGCATGATTTTAGCCGACAGTATCTACAGCATCTCATACAGCGTATTTTTGCAGTCGGCGCGGAATTTTTTGGGCGTCTGGGATCTAATTAGCGTCTTGATTAAATCGGTGGTGTTTGGGGCGATCGTTGCGACGATTGGCACCAGCTGGGGCTTGACAACAACAGGTGGAGCGAAAGGGGTGGGCCAATCGACCACAGCGTCGGTGGTGACATCGCTGCTGATGATATTTATTACTAACTTTATTTTGTCGTGGCTGCTGTTCCAGGGTACCGGAACTGCTGCGACGGGGCTTTAAAACTTCATAAATCTCGTCTAGGTTGGGAAGCGGAGGATGGGACCAGTGCAAGAATGGCGCCCCCGCGCTTCGCTAGGATAAGAGTGGGCTAATTTTGTAGCAGTGTCGCTTCATCCCCGTATCGGGACGTTTACCCATCTCACCTGGCCTTTATATCTTCCTATGCTATGGTTGCAAATCCCTCTCCCTCTGATGCTGCCGGCCCTGATGCTGCTGGCGCAGTAGTCCAGCTTTCTCCGAGCTACAACGTGCCTATTGGCCTGGGCCTGCTGGCGCTTCCTCTACTGTTGGTCTCCCCTTGGCTAAGCGTTGCGATCGCTCTATTTGCCTGTTTTCTGCTGTTCCAAGCGGCAACGCTGCGGCTGACATTCACCGTGGTTGCCCTCGACATTTATCGCAAAGAAGACCTAATTCGTCGGTTCCCCTATCAAGACTGGCAGAGCTGGCGTATCTTCTGGTCATCAATCCCGATTCTGTTTTACTTTAAGGAAGTTAACAGCATCCACTTCTTACCTGTTCTATTCAACGCCACTCAGCTTCAAGCTGCGCTAGAGCGCCATCAGCTGCCGTTCAATCCGCCATCAGATTAAGCGTCTGGCGTCTAACCGACCTCGCTAGCGCGACCGTTGAATCAGACCACCTGTTTCCTTCTAATTCAAGAGTTTCCATGATTGAGCCGCCAGATTCGGCTGAACAGACCAAAGCTGCCCCAAATTCAGGCCAAAGCAGGGGAGCATCAGATTTGCCCCCAACCTCACCTTGGCGTACTAATTCTTCAGGCCGCACCTCAAGCACGCCTACGCCACCTGACGCTCAACAGATTGGGGGCGGCTCACTGGAGACAGCCTCGGATCCAGATAGCCTGGAGCGACAGATTAGTCAGCTAAAGCGGGAGATTATCGATCTTCAAAGCAGGCGCGATCGCCTGATTCAAGATCAGACTAGCGACGTTCAGGCAGCCGTAACCCGCTTGATTAACGAGGGCTTAGCCGACCTTGAGCAACGCCGAAAAACCCTCCAGATGTCGGTGGATCAGCTAGAGCGGCGTCAGGAGCGCATCCGTGCCGAAATGCGAAAGAGCTTTGCTGGGGCATCCCAAGATTTAGCAGTCCGAGTCCAGGGCTTTAAGGATTATTTAGTGGGGAGTCTGCAGGATTTAGCGGCCACGGCAGAGCAGCTTGAGCTGGGGTCTTCAGAGCCTCCGGCGTCAGCCCCTTCGCCGACTTCACCGTCAATCCCATCGTCAACCGCAGGGCGATCGCCTGAGGCCACACCTATGCCGTTGGTTCAGAGACGCCAGCGCCCCGCATCAGGTGAGCGTCCAGACCGTCGAGGGCGATCGGCGCCGCCCCCAGCGGCATCATCCCGCTCCACACCATCGCGATCGCTAAACCTGTCGCCGCCCCAGGCATCTGACAGCGCTACTAATCCACTAGCCACCGACCAGCCGACAAACAGCGAATCGGATCACATTCGCCAGCTTCTTCAGCAATACCGTACCATACCCAACTACTATGGACCTCCCTGGCGTCTTCGACGTACGTTTGAGCCCGTTCACGCCGATCGGGCCTCCAAGTGGTTTTTTGAGCTGGGGCGACGGGGTGCCATCAAAACGATGGGCTCCCGTCTGCAAAACGTGCTGGTGGCCTCAGCGATTATCTCTGCGCTCCGAGAGGTGCACGGCGATCGCATCCGGGCTCTGATCTTAGGGGACTCGCCAGAGCGGCTAGGGGAATGGCGACGAGGTCTTCAAGACTGCCTGGGTATCTCGCGAATGGATTTTGGGGCTCAAAAGGGCGTGGTCCTGTTTGAAGCCTCAGAAGCGGTTTCCCAGCGGGCGGATCGGCTCGTGGAGCAAGGTCAGCTGCCGCTCATTCTGATCGACGAAGGAGAAGACAAAGTCAGTCTGTCGCTCCTGCAGTTCCCGCTGTGGCTAGCTTTCGCCCCCGATCCTGCTGACACCCTACCGATCTACTAACGCTGGAGCGACGTTGTGCAGTGAGGTTGGGTGTTCTTTGGCTTTCTAGAGCTGATGCAGAACACTTACCTGCTTCAATGTAAACACCAAAAAGCGCCCCCCGAAGGAGGCGCTTTTGCTAACTCAGATTGCTAGCCGTGAGAAGGGACCTAGCCGTTGATGGCAGGTGCCTCAGCAGCAGCAAGGTCAAGCGGGAAGTTGTGCGCATTGCGCTCGTGCATCACTTCCATACCCAGGTTGGCACG
>JBHJHJ010000114.1:0-33117 GCA_050330955.1 Elainellaceae cyanobacterium
CGAAATTCAACTTCCATAGAGCGTACGATCGCCTAGCGACAGATTATGCGCGTGCATTTTGGCTTCACGGTCGGCCAGCCCCACCACCTCAGAAATATGGGCGATGCCGGCTTGATCCATTCTTGCCAGTAAGTACTCCAGTATACGGCGGATCATCCCCGGCCCTTCGTAAATCCAGCCGGTGTAAACCTGCAGCAGGCTGGCCCCCGCTGTCATTTTCTCCCAGGCGTCCTCCCCGCTAAAGATGCCGCCCACGCCGACAATGGGCAGCGTCCCGCTGGTGTAGCGATAGATGTAGCGGATGACCTCAGTTGAGCGCGATCGCAGGGGAGCGCCGCTCAGCCCCCCGGCTTCACGGGCCACGGGCTGTCCCGTCCGGCGGAGTTTTCGGGTCATCAGGTGATCCCGGCTGAGGGTAGTATTGGTGGCAATGATGCCGGCCACGCCCACTGCCTGGGCCAAATCCAGCACTGCAGCCAAATCTTCCCAGGCCAAATCAGGGGAAATTTTGACGAGGAGCGGCAGATTTTGGGTATTCAGGGATTGGATATGGGTCAAAATGGGGCGGAGCTGATCCACTGCCTGCAGCGATCGCAGCCCCGGCGTATTGGGCGAAGACACGTTGACCACCACGTATTCGCCCTGGCCCTGAAGCGCTTTGAAGCTGTGGCCATAGTCCGCTGCTGCCTCAGCGAGGGGCGTTGTCTTTGACTTCCCCAGGTTGAGGCCTAGGGGGATGGGGTGGGGCTGATCCCCCCAGATCTGGCTGAGGGTTTGGCTCAAAGCCGCTGCGCCGGCGTTGTTAAAGCCCATGCGGTTGAGGGCCGCCCGGTCTGGGCCGAGCCGAAACAGCCGTGGAGAAGGGTTCCCGGGCTGCGCACAGCGCGTTACGGTGCCCAATTCGGCAAATCCAAAGCCCAGCCAGTGCCACGCTCCCGCCGCTAGCCCGTCTTTATCAAAGCCAGCCGCCAGTCCCACCGGGTTGGCAAATGGGATATTCCAAATGGACTGGGCCAGTCGAGGCGACTGCAGACAGTAGGCAGACTGCAACAAGGCCTCAACCGGCTGCCTCCCAGTGCGCTGATGATGTCGCGAGAGCGATCGCAGGGCTAAGATTGTCTGCCGCTGCAGTTGCTCTGGACTGAGGGTGGCTATGCCGGCAACTAGCGGACGAATTACTAGATAGGGATCAAACATCAGCCTTGAGCTGGTTTACGATGAATCATTACCGTACGAGGTATTTTAAGTAGAGCGCCGTAAGTAAACGTAGCTGTCAGGGGGAGCGCCCCTTTCGTTTAATTATGGCCATGCACTTGCTTCTCAGTTTGGTTACAGAAATTTGACTACAGAAAAAAGACGTTTCCTCTGCCGCTTGCGGCATCTTGCTTGAGAATGCCAATATCAGTTATATCCTGCCTAATAAAAGAGACGCGCTAGTGCTGACAGATAATCCTCGTCTAGGCTGGAGCACGGTTTGGGTTTAGACGCTGGACATATTGGTGCTAACGAATCTACGACTACCAAATGAGAACCATGAGCGGGCAACAGATCGACAGGCAGCTAAGCGCGCTGGGGCGGACGCTCCAGATACTTCGGGATGAGCAAAGCAAGGCGGCTCAGATTGACCATGTCATCGCCCATCTCGATGCCGAATTTGACTATAGCCTAATCTGGATTGGGCTATACGATCGCACCACGCAAAAAGTGCTGGGCCAGGGGGGGCGATCGCCCACGGGAGATATCCAGCTCCTGACGCAAGACTTTGCCCTCACGCCGGGGGAGCTGCTGGAGCAGGTGATCGTACAGCAGCGCCCTGCAGGACTACCCAACCTAAAAGAGGAGTTTCGGGCTGGGCGATGGCAAAAAATTGCCCAGCGCCTGGGCATTCAGGGAACGCTCGTCTTTCCCATTCGCTGTAAAGACACCTGCTTTGGCGTTGCCCTCTTGGGGGTCACCTACTGGGGGGTGCCTGCCCAATCGAGCGACAAAGCCCGGCTTTCAATGCTGTTTGGGGAGCTAGGCGCGGCGCTCCATCGTGTTGATATGGCATACCAGCGCAGCCAGATTAAGCAAACTGCGGCTCCTCTGCTGTCGCTGTTGTCAGAACTCAGCCACCTGCCCTCAGTGGAGAGCCGCCTCACCGCGATTACCCGGGAGACCCATCAGTTCATTGGCGCTAGCCGGACATATATCTACTGGCTGGACTATAAAACTCGGCTGTTTCGGCATCGCACAGGGCAGCCCGGAAGCCAGCGGGTTACGAAGACGGTCTCATCTCGGCCTACTCTGACGCCGCCGGCCCAAATTTCCATCTCGGAGGTTGGCCCGTTTTATCAAAGTTTGACCGCCAACAGCCCGGTTTCAATCAGCGAAGCCGACAGCGCTCTGCAGACCGAGAATGTGGGGCAGCTGATGCAGAAGATTCAGTCTCAAGCTTTTGCTGCAGCCCCAATCTTGTTTCAGGGGGAGCTTTTAGGGTTTTTGGGCGTAGATAACCCAGAGCCTCGCTTGTGGACTGGGGAGGAAAAGGCCTATCTCTGCGGAGCTGCTCAGCTTGCGAGCCTTGTAGCCCCAATGGATGGCACTGAGCAGGTCCTAACGCAGATTCAGCAGAACCAAGCGCTGGTAGCTGAAGTGTCTCACGCCATCTACAGCCGTGACGACTGGAACCAGGTGCTGAAAGAGTGCAGCGATCGCCTGGTTGAGCGGCTCAACGTGCAGCAGATTTGGGTCTTGGCCTACCGGGAACAGCAGGAGCGGTTTACGGTCGTCTACGAACGCGCTGGCGGGAAGCCGGCTCTAGACAGTCCGCTTGCCACTCTAAACAAGATTGACTGGCAGATGCTAGAGCACAGTCAGAACGCGGTAAGCGTCGAGGACCTAGATGACGACCTCAAATTGATGGCCTGGCGCGACGCTTTTCTCAACGTAGGGGTGCGATCGCTGCTGGTGTGCCATACCGCGATCGGCAGCCCGCTGCGGGGACTTTTGGTGATTGGGGATCAAAATACCCGGGTGTGGAACTCGATAGAGCAAGACCTGTTGCGGGCCGCCGGTCAGCAGATTGGACTTGTTCTCCGGCAGTTTCAGCTCCACGGTGAAATTGAGCAACAGCAGCAGATCTATGACTCTATTCAGAGCAGTCTAGACATCATGCAAGATACTCAAGATCTGAGTACCCTGGAGCAGACCACCGTCAACCATATTGCGGCACTGCTGCAGGTGCCCCTCGCAGCGCTGATCACCTGGATCCCCGGTCAAGCGATCGCCCAAGTCGCCGCGATCGCGCTGTCTGATCATCGCTTTCACCTCCACGCTGACGCTCAAATCAATATTCAGGCTGACCCGCTGACCCAGCGGGTACTACAGCATCCAGACATTGTACCGTTGAGCCGGGAGCATCTGTCTCTGGAAACGCGACGCTGGCTATCGGGACAAGACATCGGGCAGATTTTGACGGTTGCGCTGAGAACGGCTTCCGACCACAGGCCTTGCGGGCTGCTGCTTGTGGCTGATGGCCCCGAGCGCGCCTGGCTAGAGCGACAGCGCAAAACCCTCGAAATTCTCAGCGGACAGCTGGCCTGGGCGCGGCGATATTTGATTGTCTCTGAAGCGCTCACTGCGCGGCGAGAGCAGCTTGAGCTACTCAATTGGTACAAGCACCGCCGGTTAGAGAGGCTCTACCAGGCCCTCGGGCAGCAGGTCGAGCAGCTGAATGAGCTGAGCCACCAAAAGGACACTATGGCCAGCCTGCGCTATCACCAGATTATTCGAGAGCTGGGTAGCCTGCTGAAGCAAACTCAGCCGGTTTTGCGCGATGAGTCTTGGCAGGTCCGCCCGCAGGATAGCGCCCTGCCTCTAGCGACGCTTCTCAAACGCGCTAGGGAGAGAATCGAACCCCACGTTCAGGAGGGGCAGCTCTGGGTTCAGGTTCACAATAAGCACACCTTAGATATTGGCTCAGACCCCCACAAAATCGAGCTGGTGCTCCATGAAGCCCTAGCCTGCGCCTGCGAGCGATCGCCTCAAAAAAGCCGCCTCGACATCTGGTGTCGTCCGCTTGACTTCCACTGGCTAGAAATCAGCGTTACTGACCAGGGATCGGTTCCCCCTGCTCTGCTTGAGGCGCTTCAAAACGGGCGAGAGCTAGATCTACTGGCGCCGTCTCCGCTAGATCACCCTCCTGGCCTGCATCTGGGGATTTGCCAGGCACTAATGCAGCAGGTCGGCGGAGAATTTAACCTCTACCGACTGGACGATGGTCGCACCGTTAGCCGGCTGCTGGTTCCCATCAACACTGGCATAGAGGCCTAAGGCGTCTGTGATGGAGCGGGCGCCGCTGCAGGCTGGGGCTGCGGCTGAAATTGGAATAGGGAGTAAACCACGTTGCGCCGAATATCGGTCATCATAGCCAGGAACAGCTCGTAGCCTTCGCTCTTGTATTCAATCAGGGGATCTTGCTGGCCGTAGCCCCGCAGCCCCACCGACTCCCGCAGGGCGTCCATCTGCTGCAGGTGCTCCCGCCAGAGGGTGTCAATCTGCTGCAGGATGAAGAATCGCTCCGCCTGGCGCATGAAGCTGGGCTTAATCGCTTCCACCTGGGCTTCCTTTAGGTCGTAGGCGATGCGGACCTGCTCGTGCAGGAAGGTCTTCATTTCGCTGACGGTGAGGTTCTCGATGTGGGAGGGCTCTAGGTCGGCCAGCAGGTAGACAAACTCTTTTACCTTAGACACCAGCTTATCGAGCTGCCACTCCTCAGGGGGAAGCTCGGGGTTGACGTAGGCCTCAACGATGTCGTCCATCGTTTGCTCCGCGTACTTAATCACCTGCTCCTTAAGGTCTTGCCCCTCTAGCACACGGCGGCGCTCGGCGTAGATGGCGCGGCGCTGGTTGTTCATCACTTCGTCATACTCGAACACCTGTTTGCGCATGTCGTAATAGTAGGTCTCCACCTTCTTCTGCGCTCCTTCCAGTGAGCGAGTCAAGAAGCCAGATTCAATGGGCATGTCTTCCTCGACGCGGAAGGCGTTCATCAGCCCTGCCACGCGATCGCCCCCGAAGATGCGCAGCAGGTTGTCCTGCAGGCTGAGGAAAAAGCGGGTGGATCCGGGGTCGCCCTGACGGCCCGCGCGGCCCCTGAGCTGGTTGTCGACCCGACGCGACTCGTGGCGCTCGGTGCCGATGACGTGCAGACCCCCAAGCTGGATCACCTCATCGTGCTCAGCGTCGGTGTAGCCGTCATAGTCTTTGCGAATTGTGTTGTAAGCATCCCGCAGCTTGAGGATTACCGGGTCGTCCGTCGGGGCCTTCTCGGCGGCGGTGGCCACCTTGTCTTCCGCTTCTAGCTCCGGCAGCGATCGCTCCCCATACTGCTTGACGGCGAATTCCACCGCTTCTTTGAGCTGCTTCTCTAGCGCTGGCGAGAGGTCGGTGGGGAAAATCTGGGGCGAAACCTTCCAGGTTTTCTCTTTCTTACTGCCGTCTGAGGTGAATCCCTTTTTGCTGTTGCGGCGGCTGGCCCCGGCTACCTTCGTCACCGAGAAGCCGTCGTTCTCAGGTTCAACGATGCGGGGCATGAAGTATTCCCGCACCTTGAGGCGGGCCATGTAGTCAGAGTTACCGCCGAGAATAATGTCTGTGCCTCGCCCCGCCATGTTGGTGGCGATAGTCACCGCCCCTTTTCGCCCGGCCTGGGCCACAATCTCCGACTCGCGCTCTACGTTTTCGGGCTTGGCGTTCAGCAGGTTGTGCTCCACATCCAGATCCCTCAGCAGCTGGGAGAGCAGCTCCGACTTTTCCACGCTGGTGGTGCCTACCAGGACAGGGCGCCCGTCGCGGTGCATGTCGGCGCAGTCCTGCGCCACTGCGGCCCACTTAGCCGACTCGGTTTTATAGACCACGTCCGACAGGTCCGCCCGGCCTGTAGGTCGGTTGGTCGGAATAACCGTCACTTCTAGGTTATAGATTTTGCCGAACTCCGCCTCTTCCGTTTTAGCGGTGCCCGTCATGCCCGCCAATTTGGGGTAGAGCAGGAAGAAGTTCTGGTAGGTAATGGTGGCCATGGTCTGGGTCTCGGGCTGGATTTCCACCCGTTCCTTAGCCTCGATCGCTTGGTGCAGGCCATCGCTCCACCGCCGCCCCTGCATCACCCGCCCTGTGAACTCGTCTACGATCACCACTTCTTCGTTGCGGACGATGTAGTTGACGTCCTTGATGAACAGCTCCTTGGCCTTGATGGCGTTAAAGACGTAGTGGGCCCAAGGGTCTTTAGGGTCAAACAGGTCGCTCACCCCCAAAATATTCTCCGCCTCGATGTAGCCCTCGTCTGCTAGCAGCACGTTGCGAGCCTTTTCGTCGACTTCGTAGTGGCCAGATTCGTCGTCCTCGTCTTCCTTGCGCTGCAGCGCCGCCGCCACCTGAGCTGCCCGCACGTATTTCTCGCTGGGTCGTTCCACCTGACCCGAAATAATCAGCGGCGTCCGGGCCTCATCCACCAGCACCGAGTCCACCTCGTCGATGATGCAGTAGTTGAAAGCGCGCTGCACCACGTCATCTGCAGAGGTCGCCATGTTGTCCCGCAGGTAGTCGAATCCCAGCTCGCTATTGGTGCCGTAGGTGACGTCGCAGGCGTAGTTCTTCCGTCGCTCCGGGGGGCTCATTCCCTGCTGAATTAGGCCGACGCTCAGCCCCAAGAAGCGGTGGACCTGGCCCATCCACTCGGCGTCCCGCCGCGCTAGATAGTCGTTGACGGTGACGACGTGTACGCCCTTGCCCTCTAGCGCGTTGAGGTAGGCGGGTAGGGTAGAGACCAGGGTCTTACCTTCCCCGGTCTTCATTTCGGCAATTTGCCCCTCGTGCAGCACCATGCCCCCTACGAGCTGCACGTCGTAGTGACGCATGCCCAGCACGCGCCGCGCAGCTTCCCTCACCACGGCAAACGCTTCAGGAAGCAAGTCATCCAGCGATTCGCCCTTTTCGATGCGCTGCCTAAACTCGTTGGTCTTATCCGCCAGCGCTTCGTCAGATAGAGGCTGGATCTCTTCTTCTAAGAGATTGACTTCAACCACGTCGGGCTGATATCGCTTTAGCTTTCGCGCATTTGGGTCGCCAAGCAGCTTCTTTAGCATGACAAAAGGGGTAAGTGTTGAGAGGCGGTAAACGATCAAGGCATCAATTGGGCGACCTGTCAGAGGTTGTGTCCTATGCTTCGCGCCAAGTGTGCCTAATGTATCCGTTTAGTGTATCTCTTAGTGTAGCGCCATTGGCCTTGGGGTTAAGCGATTGCTCAAGTGAGGAAACCTCTCATGTTGCATCTAGGGCGCATCTGCCCAATCTGGCGTTAAGGCCCGGAAGTTAAACAGCTCGGCCTTGGGGTGGCAGGTCACGCAGCCTTGGAGGGTTACCGCTTGCTCGAACTCGACCTTGGGGTGGAGAGCCTTGAAGTAGCGGGAGTTTGTGAGGCGAAACGGTGGGGGTTCGTCCTCTCGCAGCCGCCGCGAAAACTGCTGCAGGTATTGCCAGATCAACAGCCGCCCTGGATTGGTGGGCGGTGAAATCTGTACGCCGTAGTGACCGGGCTCATCTAGAACAAACTGCCAAGTTTGGTCAGGGAGCACCGCAGGGGGGATGCCAATGTGGCAAGAGGCGCAGGCGTCTAGGTAGAGGGTTTGGCCAAGCTGAAACTCGGGCGGCACTGGATCTACCGTACCGATTTCACCAGCGTCAACTTCATCAGTATCAGCTTCGCCAGTATCGCTCTGGGCAATGCCCGCTTCCAGGGGAGCGCCGGTCGCCGGGGGCGTCTGAGCGATCGCCATCTGGCTGCTGAGGGCAAGCCCCAGACCGAGGCAAAGCATCACAATCAGGCCAGGAAATCGCCGCAGCGGAGGCCACAAGTTAGGGTTGACTTTGAGCTTGAACACTGAAGAACCTGCTTAATCTTCTTCCCAATCTACCCGCTGAGGCCCGTCCGCCGCTAGCGCTGCCCCCATGGCATCCACGACGCGCTTAACCGGAATGACGGTCAGCCTCAGCCCCGTGGGGGGCGTCATCGGCGGCACAATGGCCCGCCGGAACCCCAGCTTATCGGCTTCCCGCAGCCGCAGCTCCATCTGGGAGACGGGGCGCACCTGTCCCCCCAGCCCCACTTCTCCAATTAGCACTGTCTCAGGGTCCACAATGCGATCGCGAAAGCTGGCGGCCACCGCCACAGCAACGCCTAAGTCGGCAGCGGGTTCCCCGACGTTGAGGCCGCCGGAGGAGGCCACGTAGGCATCGAGCTTTGAGAGGGGAATGCCCACCCGCTTTTCCAGCACCGCCAAAATCTGCAGCAGCCGGTTGTACTCAATGCCTGTGGTGGCCCGCCGGGGAGAGGCGTAGCTGGTGGGGCTCACCAGGGCCTGCAGCTCTACCAGCAGGGGGCGAGTGCCTTCGCAGGCGACGATGGTGGCGGTGCCGGGGGAAGGCTCATCCCCAGCGCTGAGGAATAGGGCAGAGGGGTTGCTCACCTCGGTCAGCCCGCTGTCCGCCATCTCAAAAATGCCCAGCTCGTGGGTGGCCCCGAAGCGGTTTTTCACGGAGCGCAGCAGGCGGTGGCTGGCGAAGCGATCGCCCTCGAAATACAGCACCGTGTCTACCAAATGCTCCAGCACCTTGGGGCCAGCGATCGCCCCTTCCTTAGTGACGTGGCCCACAATCAGCAGGGTAATGTTCTCGCGCTTAGCCAGCCGCATCAGCGCCGAAGTACACTCGCGCACCTGGGATACGGAGCCGGGGGCGGAGGTCAGCTCGGAAAAATACAGAGCTTGAATACTGTCGATGACGGCGATGGGGGGGCGCAGAGTCTCTAGCTCCGCCAGCACGGCGTCTAAATCTGTTTCGGGCAGCAGGTAAAGGTCGGGGGCCGCCATTGTGGCCCGCTGCCCCGAAAGCCGTTCTGCGCTGGGCTGTTCCGCATCAGGCGGCTTCTTAGACTGACGCTGTCGCTTAGGCCGCGAGCCATTGGAGCCATCGTTTTTGTCGTCTGGGTCCGCCAGCGCCACCCCGAGCCGCTGCCAGCGCAGCTTCACCTGCTGGCTCGACTCCTCCGCACAAACGTACAGAATGGGATACTGGCCCGACAGCCGCCCCGCCACCTGCAGCAGCAGCGTCGATTTCCCAATGCCCGGATCGCCCCCCACCAGCACCAGGGATCCCGATACGATGCCGCCCCCCAGCACCCGGTCTAGCTCTGGGTAGCCCGAAGAAAATCGCGCCCGAGGCCCCTCTGCCACGTCTTGCAGGGGCTGCGATCGCAGGGGCTGGGGCATCGTCTCCAGCGCACCGCCGAACTTAGTGCCCGCTTTAGAACTGGCCTTGGCGCTGCTCACCCCCCGACGGGCCGCCTCCTTCTGGCTTGTGGCCGGGGCCGCCTCTTCCACCATGGAATTCCAGCTGCCGCAGAAGGGGCATTTGCCAAAATACTGGGCCGCATCGGCCCCGCACTCCCGGCAGACGTATCGCGATCGCCCTTTCGGCATTTCTTTACTCCGAGTATGTGTCCTAAGTAGAGCGCCGTAGGTAAACGTGGCTGTCAGCGGGAGCGCCCCCCGGCGGGGGGCGCTCCCGCTTTCGTTTAATTGTGGCTATGCACTTATCAGCGATTGGCAAGCTGACGCATCCCCTGCAGCAGCTCAATGGCTTTACTCCAGGTTACAGCGATCGCCCAACTATTTCGGCTTATCAATTTTTGATAAGAAAAATTAAGCGAAGGCAGGCATATTGGCGCTGTATTCATTGCCGTAAATAAAGCTTAAGAAACCCTGTGATCGAGCAGTGGAGAGCTGTCTAGCGCTAAAAAATAGTGGCATTGGGATATCCCTTAATGATAGGCTACAAAAAATTAATAGTCAGCAATTAGCAAACTTTGCAGTCTTTCGGCTGCCCCATTTCGTTAATGGAGTTTTAAGAGCATTGGAAAACAAAGAGAAAATTCTAGTCGTTGATGATGAAGCGAGCATCCGCCGCATCCTCGAAACTCGGCTGTCGATGATTGGCTATGACGTGGTTACGGCGGCGGATGGGGAAGAGGCGCTGGGGACGTTTCGGCACACCGAGCCAGATTTGGTCGTGCTGGACGTGATGATGCCCAAGCTGGACGGCTACGGCGTCTGTCAGGAGCTGCGCAAGGAGTCTGATGTGCCCATTATCATGCTCACGGCCCTGGGTGATGTGGCTGACCGCATCACTGGGCTGGAGCTGGGCGCTGATGACTATGTGGTCAAGCCCTTCTCCCCCAAGGAGCTAGAGGCCCGCATTCGCTCTGTCCTGCGCCGCGTTGACAAAGTCGGCAACACGGGCATTCCCAGCTCCGGCATCATTCAGGTCAACGCCATTCGCATCGACACCAATAAGCGTCAGGTCTACAAAGGCAACGAGCGCATCCGGTTGACCGGCATGGAGTTCAGCCTGCTGGAGCTTCTCGTGGGGCGATCGGGAGAGCCGTTTTCTCGTTCGGAGATTCTGCAAGAGGTCTGGGGCTATACGCCTGAGCGCCACGTAGATACGCGGGTAGTAGACGTTCATATTTCTCGGCTGCGGGCCAAGCTAGAAGAAGACCCCAGTAACCCAGAACTCATCCTCACCGCCCGGGGGACGGGGTATTTGTTTCAGCGCATTGTTGAACCTGGAGAAGAACCTTAATGGCAGGCTAATCTAGGCGCGATTCAGTAGTAGAGGGAGCGCCATCTGCTAGAATCTTGTAGGTTTTTGGGGCATTGTCAATGGGGTCAACTCAGGCACGAATTGCAGTCGATGCAATGGGCGGCGATCTCGCACCCGATGAGATTGTTGCCGGTGCGATTAGGGCGCGAGATGAGCTTGGCGTCGACGTCCTGCTGGTGGGCGATCGCAACCAGATTGATCAGTCCATCGAGCGCCATTCCGGCAGCTCGAGGCGGGGCATTACTGTGGTTCCTTCTGAGGGACTCATTGAGATGCACGAAGAGCCGCTCGTGGGCATTCGCCGTAAGCCCAAGGCGTCTATCAATGTTGCGATGACGCTGGTAAAGAGAGGGGAAGCCGACGCCGTGATTTCAGCAGGGCATTCGGGAGCAGCTATGGCTGCAGCACTACTCAAGCTGGGGCGGCTCAAGGGCATTGATCGACCCGCCATCGGGGCTGTGCTGCCCACCCTCAGCGCAGGTAAGTCAGTTTTGATTCTAGACGTGGGGGCCAACGTCGACTGCCGCCCCAAGTTTTTGGAGCAGTTTGCGGTGATGGGCTCTGTTTACTCCCGCTGCGTTTTAGGGGTTGACGACCCAAAAGTGGGATTACTCAACATTGGTGAAGAACCCTCAAAAGGCGATGATTTGGCGCTTCAAACCCACGCCCTGCTTCAGAAGCGCTCGGGCCTCTCCTTTGTCGGTAACGCCGAAGGTCGCGATATCCTCTCGGGTGATTTTGATGTGGTGGTATGCGACGGCTTTGTGGGCAACGTGCTGCTGAAGTTTGCTGAGGCCATTGGCGACGTGCTGCTGCAAATTCTGCGGGAGGAGCTGCCCCAGGGCGTTCGCGGCAAGCTGGGAACTGCCGTACTCAAGCCCAACCTCCGCCGCATCAAGCAGCGCGTTGACCACGCGGAGCACGGGGGTGGCCTTTTGCTGGGGGTAGACGGCATTTGCATCATCAGCCACGGCAGCTCCCAGGCCCCGTCAATCTTCAATGCCATCCGCTTGGCGAAAGAGGCCATCGATAACCAGGTGCTCGACCAGATCCAGGGGTACTATCAGCAGGTGATCGCAGCGGCGGCTGACGGAAAGTAATTGCCAGTGGAGAACACATGTCACAGGCTATGAGCCAAGGTGTCGCCGTCACGGGATGTGGTTCAGCGGTGCCCAACTTATCCATATCCAACGATCAGCTCGCTCAGGTGGTCGACACCTCCGACGAGTGGATATCGTCCCGCACCGGAATTCGCCACCGGCAGGTGTTGGGGGAGGGCGAGACCTTGAGCGGCCTAGCGGCTGAGGCGGCGCGGCGGGCCCTTGCGATGGCCGAGGTCGATCCCCAAGCCGTAGATCTGATTCTGCTGGCCACGTCGACCCCGGACGACTTGTTTGGCTCGGCAAGCCGAGTTCAGGCTGAAGTTGGCGCCACTCAGGCCTTGGCCTTTGACCTTACAGCCGCCTGCTCAGGCTTTATCGTGGGATTGACCACGGCGGCGCAGTTTATCTACAGCGGCGCCTATCAGACCGTGCTTCTCATTGGCGCTGATACCCTGTCCCGCTGGGTAGACTGGGGCGATCGCCGCACCTGCGTCCTGTTTGGCGATGGGGCCGGGGCGGTGGTGCTGCAGGCTAATGCAGACAACGCCCTGCTGGGATTTGAGCTGCGCAGCGATGGCACCCAAAATAGCTGCCTCACCTTGCCCTACAGATCTCAGATTGAATCCCTCTCAGGGGATACCGCTGTGCAGCAGGGACAATTCCAGTCCATCACCATGAATGGCCAGGAGGTGTATCGCTTCGCCGTCCGCCAGGTGCCCGAGGTAATCGAGAAGGCTGCTTACCGGGCGGGTATTGCTCTGGGGGACATCGACTGGCTGCTGCTCCATCAGGCCAACCAGCGCATTTTAGACGCGGTGGCCAAGCGGCTCAAGATTCCCAACGAGCGGGTAATCAGCAACATGGCCGCCCACGGCAACACCTCAGCCGCCTCCATCCCCCTTGCCCTAGACGAGTGCGTCCGTCAGGGGCGGGTGCAGCCGGGTGATATAATTGCTGCCGCTGGCTTTGGCGCTGGTCTGACCTGGGGGGCGACGATTTTCCGCTGGGGCAAGGCGGGAGGCGGTGCGTCCTAAAGGGGCGATCGCAGCGACAAGCAAGCGCGTAAATTAAACTTTGGATGGGGCAAGCTCAGGGTAACTGGGCACAGCGAATGTAATGACAAAAACAGCGTGGGTATTTCCGGGTCAGGGGTCACAGTCAATCGGCATGGGCCGTGATCTAGCCAGCCACCCTGAGGCCCAAAGGCGGCTTCAGGCGGCAGAGGCTATCTTAGGCTGGTCCGTTTTAGAGATCTGTCAGCGCGAGGACGACGCCGTCTCCGACACCCGCTACACCCAGCCTTGCCTATATATAATTGAAGCCATCCTGGCCGATCTGCTGCGCGCCCAGGCCACCCCCGACTACGTAGCGGGGCACAGCCTGGGAGAATATTCCGCTCTGTATACCGCCCGCGTCTTTGATTTTGAGGCAGGCCTTCAACTCGTGAAGCAGCGGGCCGAGATTATGGCGCAGGCCTCCAGCGGCGGGATGGCGGCCATTATCGGCGCTGATCGCGACCAGCTCAATCAGCTCCTAGACCAGACCGAGGGCGTGGTGCTGGCCAACGACAACAGCGCTGCCCAGGTGGTGATTTCCGGCACGCAGACGGCACTGGATGCGATGCTCTCTCAAGTTAAGGCCAAGCGTAAGCTCCCCCTCAAGGTGAGCGGCGCCTTCCACTCCCCGCTGATGGCCGAAGCCGCTCAGCAGTTTGAGGCGATGCTGGAGGAGACAATGTTTCGGGATGCGGAGGTGCCCGTGCTCTCCAACACTGACCCCGCACCAGAAACAGGGGCGATCGCCCTCAAGCAGCGCCTCTCTAAGCAGATGACGGGCTCGGTGCGCTGGCGGGAGACAATGCTGCAGTTCTCCGACCTAGGAGTGTCTGCTGTCGTAGAAGTGGGGCCGGGTAAGGTGCTGACGGGTCTGGTAAAGCGCACCTGCCCCGATGTCACGCTTCAGAACGTCAGTAGCCTGAGCGACCTACAGCCGGCCCCAACCCCTTCAGTGTAATGGAGCGCGATACCAGGAGCGGTGACCACGAAAGCCGCGACGGTCAAGAGCTAGCCCACAGGGGCGATCGCGAACCGCCTATTAGCCTAGCGCTTTATTGGTTGCTCAAGTGGGGGCTGGTCCACCCCCTGCTGCTGGGCTATTTTCGGGGCCGCATCTACGGCGCGGAGCACGTGCCCCAGTCGGGACCGCTGGTTGTCGTGAGCAACCACGCCAGCTACTTTGACCCGCCCCTGCTCTCTTCTGCCCTGCGGCGCCCGGTGGCTTACATGGCAAAGGCCGAGCTGTTTGACGTCCCGCTGCTCAGTCCAGCAATCCGGCTCTACGGGGCCTACCCCGTCACCCGAGGCACCGGCGATCGCGGGGCTCTGCGAGCGGCTCTGTCTCGGCTAGGGGAGGGTTGGGCGGTGGGAGTTTTCCCCCAAGGCACCCGCACCGCAGAGGCCCGCATTACCGCGCCCAAGCTGGGGGCTACCGTAATTGCTGCCAAGGCCAAAGCGCCCCTGCTGCCGGTGAGCCTCTGGGGCACCCAGGCGATTTTGCGCTCCGCCATTCCGCGCCCTACGCCTGTGACAATTCGCATCGGCCAGCCCATCGAAGCCCCCCAGTCGGGCGATCGCGCTGAGCTAGAAGACGTCACGCAGCGTTGCGTGGCGGCGATTCACGCCCTGCACGATCAGGGGCGCTGAGGTTGGCCCAAGCGGGCCTCCCGGGTCCTTGGGTCAAACCGCCGCAGGGACGAGCCGGTACGTCCTGTGACAATCCAAAGGACCGACCGGGCCCCGTCCCGCACCACTTTGCCCGTCGGTTCGGGCTCTTGGCCCGTTATGACTGGAAGCGGCCTAAAGCCAATGCCCCTGCTGCCCAGGACAATTTCCCCAATCACCCGGGCGCGGCGCATGTGGTAGTCAGAAGTGATCAGATAAATGTTGTCGATGTCTCGCTGCTCAAATTCGTCCACCAGCGTCGTAAAGTTGGTGACGGTGTCGACAGCCCGGTAGTCGAGGTAGAGCCGCTGGGAATCAATACCGGCTTCCGCAAATAGGGCTTCGGCAAACTCTGGATTGGTGCCGGACGAAACCCACACCGGCAAATCAGGGTGCTCTTGGGCAAACTGGGCCGCAAACTCTTCCCGGGCGATCGCCCCGCCCAGCACCAAGATGGCGTCTGGCTTACGGATATAGTGCTGAAATGCCCGGTAGCCCACCCCCGCAAGGATCAGTAGCAGTAGAAGTTGGGTCACCCATCGAACGGTCCTGAAGATGATCACCTTAGTTTTGTTGCGGCTCGTTGTGCTTTCCTAGTCTAGCGAAGAGTAGTCCGAAGCAAGCGCCCTTGTGTGCCAGCTTCGGCGCAAGCAGCGGGCAGAGGTTACAATGGCTACGGAAGTATTCTTTTTCTTGCGACGGAAGACGCCACCCATTGATGCCCGGCAGCTTGGGTTCAAAGCGTCTCGTTGCGATATGTTATCTGGAGCGGTCGGTTGAAGAATCCACAGTCCCAAAATATTGTCATTATCGCGATCGCGCTGCTAGCGTTTGTCGCCGTTGTGGTTGGCCTCAACTCTTTCGTCGTCGTCAACCCGGGGCAAGCCGGGGTCGTCAGCATTTTAGGCAGGGCACAAGAGCAGCCGCTCTTGGAGGGCATTCACTTTAAGCCCCCCCTCATTTCTGCTGTAGATGTCTACGATGTCACCGTACAAAAGTTTGAAGTACCGGCTGAGAGTGCGACCCGAGACCTGCAGAGCCTGAAGGCAAGCTTTGCGATTAACTTTCGCTTAGATCCGACGCGAGTGGTCGAAATCCGGCGAACTCAGGGGACGCTGGGCAACTTGGTGGCCAAGGTGATCGCGCCTCAAACCCAGGAATCATTTAAGATTGCTGCCGCTCGCCGCACGATTGAAGAATCCATTACCAAACGCTCGGAGCTAAAGCAGGATTTTGACCTGGCTTTGGGGGAGCGGCTAGAGAAATATGGCGTTGTGGTGCTGGACACCAGCATCATTGACCTGAACTTCTCAAAGGAGTTTGCTAAGTCCGTAGAAGACAAGCAAATTGCCGAACAGCGGGCGCGAAGGGCGGTTTACATTGCCCAAGAAGCTTCCCAAAAAGCCCAGGCTGAGGTGAATCGGGCAAAGGGTAAAGCAGAAGCGCAGCGTCTATTGGCAGAGACCCTCAAGGCCCAGGGCGGTTCCCTCGTTCTGCAGAAAGAGGCGATTGAAGCATGGCGAGAGGGCGGCGCTCAAATGCCTGAGGTGCTAGTCATGAGCGGCAGCAGTTCGGCAGCGGTACCTTTCCTATTTGACCTGCAGAGTGATGCTCAAGATAGCAAACTCTAGGTTGTTGAGGTTATGACTGTGGGCAGGGAAAGCGATCGCTGAGGTTACGTAACGTTCCAGAAGAGCCTGTTTCAGCTACCCATCCGGTGGTGCTACCAAAGGTGATGTTTGCCCAAAGTCGCCCATTCTGAGTACTCTGGCGATCGCCTAAAATTCGCACCGTCTGCCCCTGCCGGACTTCACCCAGGGTGCGGGCCAGGGTGGAGGAGGTCGTGCGTACGTTCAAGAAAGGTACAGCTACGGTGGCGCACTGGGAGCGCGTTGTGGGCTGTGGGTCAGGCCGCGGCAGTGGATTTTGACCGATGCATCCCGTAAGGTGGCGGGCGATGACGTAGCCTAGCGCGCTGTTTGCGCTGGGAACAATCACCTCAGCAAAGCCATTTTCGACGACAAATCCTTCTCCTGACCGCTGCTCCACAATAAATACATCAGTACCGCGCTCGATCGTAGCGCGCGTCTGGCTCTCATTGCTCACCGAAGGCTGGGAATAGATATCTAGGCGTCGGTTAGCGCGGCGGCAAAACGGCGTCGGCCCAGCTTGGGCTAGGATAGCCGCTGGTGTAGGGCGTTCAAGCCCATTGGCCCTGGCCGGCGTTGATAGGCCCGCTTGCCCCATAGCGGCCCACATAGTAACTATCAACCCTACTCGTATCACGTTCATTCAGTTCCTTTTCGCTCAAGACAGAATTGCTGCGCCTATGGTACATCGACACATGCTTCAGCGCACTTTAGTTTGCAAACTGTAGAGCGGACCGATGTTTCCAAAGCCGCTATTCTCTTAACCGCACTAGCAAATCCGCGAAATTACAGGGGCGATGGCGCGCGTCGAGCTGGGGCCGCAAAATTTTCTCCCAGCCCGTGCGACAGGCCCCAGATGAGCCTGGTAGACAAAACACATAGGTGCTGTTGGCCACGCCTGCGATCGCTCGCGACTGAATTGTCGATGTCGCAATTTCTTGATAGGAAAGATAGCGAAACAGCTCCCCAAATCCAGCAATTTCTTTGTCGAGGAGAGGAGCGATCGCCTCAGGAGTGCCGTCTCGCCCCGTCAGACCGGTCCCGCCTGTGGTCAATATCACCTGCACCGCCTCATCGGCAATCCAGCGGGAGGCGATCGCTCGAATCTGGTAGATATCATCAGGAACGATTTGCTTATCGACTGAATGGTGTCCGGCTTCTTTGAGCTGGGCGACGAGATACGCCCCAGAGCGGTCCGTTTCCTCGGTACGAGAGTCGGAGATGGTCAAAACCGCGATGTCCAAGGGTTTAAATTCACCCGCGCTATCCCCGTGTGCATCAGCCATGCTGCTTCGCCCTCACTGCCAATGGAATGGTATGGCCTTAGGATCTTCCGCTCCTATCATGCCACGGTTCATGCCACGGCCCGACGCGATCGCCTCTGCTATTCCGACGTCATCTGCTCTCCTCACGCTACACTCAATGAGAAATAGTACCCGTCGAAACGAGAGTAGCCGCCCATGTTCGGTGAATTTCAGCAGAGTCGCCTGCGAATTGAGCTTGACGCCTCCGAAGCCGCCATCCGAGACAGTCTGCTGCGCCCAGAGCGCTTTCAAAAATGGCAGTGGCCGCAGCAGATCGTAACCCTTCCCGCAACGCTAGAAGTTGGGACTACTTTTACAAGCCAGCTCGGCCCTGTTACGATCGACCACCGCGTCGAGCAGCTCGGAAATCAAAACCTACGGTTAATTCTTAGCCGCAGTATTGACGGCTTTCACGACTGGTACTGGGGGGAAGGCTGGGTGCAGTCTTGTCTTGAAGGGGTCTCGCTGCTGCCCCTAGGCGTTGCCCATTCCCTGTCACTGATGCAGCTTCGCAGCTTTTTGGCCGGCTCTAAGGACTAAACTATTGCGCTGGTTCTGTTGTGGGGTCCTTCCCCACTCGCAGACGCACTGAGTTGTTGTGGGACGGCAAGCCTTCTGCAGTGGCCAACTGATCGATAGCTTGAGCGCAGGATTCTAGGGCCTCAGGGGAATATTGAATTAGGCTCGAATGTTTGATAAATGTCTCGACGCCCAGAGCAGAAGCGTAGCGGGCCGCGCCTGAAGTGGGCAGGGTGTGGTTCGGCCCTGCCAGGTAGTCCCCTACGGCCTCTGGGGTGGAATAGCCCAGAAATATCGCCCCAGCGTGACGAATCTGGTGCAGTAGCTCCCAGGGATCGCTCACCTCCAGCTGAAGGTGTTCCGGGGCAAACTGGTTGGAGAGCTGGGTGGCGGTCTCCAGTGAATCCACAATCACCACAAGACCGTAGTTGGCGATCGCCTTTTCGGTGTCGATGCGGCGTGGGTGGTTGGCCAGTTGGGCCTGGACCTCGCTGACTACCTGGCGCGCCAGCGCTGAATCGGGGGTGAGCAGAATCGCGGCGGCCATTGGGTCGTGCTCAGCCTGGGCCAGCAGGTCCGCCGCCACATGGCGGGGCTGCGCCTTAGAGTCTGCAATCACCAAAACTTCAGAGGGTCCAGCTAGGGAGTCGATGCCCACGGTGCCGTAGACCATCTTCTTGGCCAACATCACGTAGATGTTGCCAGGCCCCGTAATTACGTCCACCTTGGGAACGGTCTCCGTGCCGTAGGCCAGCGCGGCAATCGCCTGAGCTCCGCCAACGCGGTAGATTTCGCTGACGCCCGCCTCCTGAGCTGCCACCAGCACAACCGGGCTGATCTTTCCGTTCCGGCCCGGTGGGGTCACCATGACAATGCGCCCCACCTGAGCTACTTTGGCGGGCACTGCGTTCATCACCACGGTGCTGGGATAGGAGGCCCGGCCACCGGGGACATAGAGTCCGGCGCAGTCAACGGGGGTGTAGCGCTTCCCCAGGACCACATCATTCTCGCCAAACTGGACCCAGCTTTTTGGCATGCGCTGGCGGTGAAATGCCTCGACGTTGCGGCAGGCGGTGCGAATGGCCTCAAGCAAATCTTTAGAAACGTGCTGATATGCTGAGTCGAGCTCTGTGTCAGTGACCTGTAGTGCCTCAGCCAGAAGGGTTTGCCGGTCAAACAGTTCGGTGTAGTGTAGTAGCGCTGCGTCACCGCGACGCTTAACCTCGCTGACGACCTCGCGCACGGTGGTCTCCTTCTCAGCAATCTGCTCGCTATGAGTGCGATCGCAAATGCGCTTCAACTCTGTTTGGGCTTCCGCGAGCTGAGTAACTATTCGTAGCATTGCCACATCCACTTTAATCCTCAATGAAAACCCCAACAGATGACCTGTGAGTCAGCCATTGCGATCTAGCGTAGAGCCATAATGAATCTAGCTCGTTATGCCCCATTCTCGTTACGCCCCATTCGAGGTTGGGGCCTATCGCTGAGCCCGAGCCGAGACCTCTCAGACGTCTGGAATATCGATGCTCTTCCCCTACATTACCTTGGATTTTCTGGAAGCGCTTGGACTGTGCACCCAGATGACCCAACGGAAGTTAATATTCACAACAGTAATTTTTGCGTTTGAGTCGATCAGCATTTACAATAGCAGATCGGTGACTTTCCTAATTGAGGCTTGCAGGCGTCGTGCCAAACATCAAATCTGCTATCAAACGTGTCCAAATTGCGGAACGCAATCGCCTTCGCAATAAGTCGTATCGCTCTGCGGTGCGTACGCTAGTCAAACGATATTTTGCTGCGGTCGAGAACTATAAGAGCGAGCCCAGCGCGGAAGCAAAGCAAGACGTCCAGACCCGGATGTCGGCTGCGTACAGCAAAATTGACAAAGCTGTGAAGAAGGGCGTGATTCACAGCAATGCAGCTGCCCGTAAGAAAGCTCAGCTTGCCAGGGCGTTCAAAACCGTTGACGGCGTAGCCGAAGCATCTCCATCGGCCGCCGCTGCGACGGCAGTCTCCGCAGCGGCTGATCAGCCTGATGCAGAGCAGGCTATGGCTGGGGCAGAGACCAATTAGGTCTCCGCCCGCTGCGACCCTAATCGCGATTTGGCCCGCGCTAGCGGGAAGCCTAGTAGACTCATTTTTCCAGCGACGTTATTTCTCTGTTTACCTCTATGCAGCTCGTCGATACCCATGTCCACCTCAATTTTGAGACTTTTGAGGGTGACCTAGACCAGGTTGCCCAAGCCTGGCGAGACGCAGGCATTGTTCATCTGGTCCACTCCTGCGTTGAGCCAGCAGAGTTCTCTCACATCCAGTCCATTGCCGATCGGTTTGGGGAGATCTCGCTATCGGTGGGAGTACATCCCCTTGATGTGGACCAGTGGACCGATCAGACCGCGGCTGAAATCGGCCAACTCGCTGATTCCGATTGCCGCGTGGTGGCCATCGGTGAACTCGGTCTTGATTTCTACAAGGACTCCAACGTTTCGCAGCAGCTTCAAGCTTTGGAGGCGCAGCTTCACATCGCCCGCGATCGCGATCTGCCCATCATCGTCCACTGTCGCGATGCCGCTGCCCAAATGCGACAGGTATTCCAGCAGTTTTTTGAAGTCTACGGTCCGGTGAGGGGCGTAATGCACTGCTGGAGTGGCACGCCAGAGGAGACCCAATGGTTTCTCGACTTGGGGTTCTACATCAGCTTCAGCGGCATTGCCACCTTCAAGAGCGCGACTCAGGTCCACGAGTCGGTCAAAATGGTTCCGGGCGATCGCCTGCTAATTGAAACCGACTGCCCGTTCTTAGCCCCAGTACCCAAGCGGGGGAAGCGCAATCAGCCTGCGTTTGTCCGCTATGTGGCTGAACGAGTGGCACAGCTGCGGGAAACTTCGGTAGCCAGCGTCGCGACACAAACGACTGAGAATGCCTGGACGCTATTCCAGTTTGATGATTCAGAGAATACAATACCTCAACTGATCACAAATATGGCTTAATCCTTAAAATATCTAGCAAATGTTGGCCATGCGTTGCTAATATAGGGGATGTGGTGTACCGATCAGGTGAAGTATTGATTTTGCTCGTAAGATAAAACGCTTAACAGAGCGCCTCCCCCATAAAGCGCCGAAATGGCTATGGCCTACTCTGCTTGCCTCCGGAGGCAGTCATGAGCGTACAGACTTAAGTATACCCTCGGGCAGGGTTCCTTTAAAAGATGTCGTTATTGCTTAAGCGGTTAGAAAAGACAGGCGTGATCATAAGCGCAGCGCTCCAGCGCCACATCAACAAGACCAGCCCTATTTTTTTGAGAGTTAACCGATTGAGTTAGCTAGCTCAGCTCTATCTACAAGGCTGAGCTAGCTTGCTATTTTACAAAAACTGTAGTACAGTCTGGGACTTCCCAGGCTGCGAGCCATCTAAGAGGAGACGCATGAGTAATCTGGCCCAAACCGCACCTGCTTTTCTGCTACCAGACTTAGTTGAGATCCAGCGAGCCAGTTTCCGCTGGTTCCTCCACGAAGGCTTAATTGAAGAGCTCAACAGCTTTTCGCCAATTACGGACTATACCGGTAAGCAGGAGCTTCACTTTTTAGGCAAGAACTATCGGCTGAAGCGGCCAAAGTATGACGTTGACGAGGCTAAGCGGCGAGATAGTACCTATTCGGTGCAGATGTATGTTCCCACCCGCCTGATTAATAAAGAGACGGGGGAAATTAAAGAGCAGGAGGTCTTCATTGGGGACCTGCCGCTGATGACCGATCGCGGTACATTCATTATTAACGGCGCAGAACGGGTCATCGTCAACCAGATTGTGCGTAGCCCTGGGGTTTACTACAAGGCCGAAACCGATAAAAACGGACGACGCACTTATAACGCTAGTCTAATTCCCAACCGAGGGGCCTGGCTCAAATTTGAGACGGATAAGAATGGACTGGTTTGGGTGCGCATCGACAAAACCCGCAAGCTGTCGGCGCAGGTTCTCCTCAAGGCCATCGGTCTGAGCGATAGCGAAATTTTCGATGCGCTGCGCCACCCCGAGTATTTTCAAAAAACTATCGAAAAAGAGGGGCAGTTTAGCGAAGACGAAGCGCTGATGGAGCTGTACCGCAAGCTCCGTCCGGGTGAGCCTCCCACGGTATCGGGAGGGCAGCAGCTTCTAGAGTCTCGCTTCTTTGATCCCAAGCGCTACGACCTGGGTAAGGTGGGGCGCTATAAGCTCAATCGCAAGCTGCGGCTAAACGTGCCCGACACGGTGAGGGTGCTGACGCCACAGGACATCTTGGCCTCCATCGACTACCTGATCAACCTAGAGTTTGACATCGGCGTAGTGGACGACATCGACCACCTAGGTAACCGCCGCGTTCGGTCGGTGGGTGAGCTCCTGCAAAACCAGGTGAGGGTCGGACTTAATCGCCTTGAGCGCATCATCCGAGAGCGGATGACGGTGTCGGATTCGGATTCTCTGACTCCTGCATCTTTAGTGAACCCCAAGCCGCTGGTGGCTGCCATTAAAGAGTTCTTCGGCTCTTCGCAGCTCTCGCAGTTTATGGACCAAACCAATCCCTTGGCTGAGCTGACCCACAAGCGCCGTCTCAGCGCCCTAGGTCCTGGCGGCCTCACGCGGGAGCGGGCCGGATTTGCGGTGCGCGACATTCATCCCTCCCACTATGGTCGCATCTGCCCAATTGAAACGCCGGAGGGCCCCAACGCAGGCCTGATTGGCTCCCTGGCCACCCACGCTCGCGTTAACGACTACGGCTTCATTGAGACGCCCTACTACCGCGTAGAAGAGGGCCGCGTGCTCAAAGACCGGGAGCCGATCTACATGACGGCTGATGAAGAGGATGACTTCCGAGTCGCGCCGGGAGACGTAGCTACAGAAGACGACGGCACCATCATTAATGACGTCATCCCGGTGCGCTACCGCCAGGACTTTACCACCACTTCGCCTACTGAGCTAGACTACGTGGCGGTCTCGCCCGTGCAGATTATCTCTGTTGCCACCTCGCTAATTCCTTTCCTGGAGCACGACGACGCCAACCGTGCTCTGATGGGTTCCAACATGCAGCGGCAGGCGGTGCCCCTCCTGCGCCCGGAGCGCCCGCTTGTGGGTACGGGGCTGGAGGCTCAGGCGGCCCGCGACTCCGGCATGGTGATGGTCAGCCGCACTGCAGGTGAAATTACCTATGTAGACGCCAATCGCATTCGCATTCGCGATGATGATGGTCGGGAGACTTCTTATGAGCTGCAGAAGTACCAGCGCTCAAACCAGGACACTTGCTTGAACCAGCGTCCCATCGTATTTGCAGGCGATCGCGTCCAGTTGGGCCAGGTGCTCGCTGACGGGTCCGCCGCCGAAGGCGGGGAAGTAGCCCTGGGTCAAAACGTGCTGGTCACCTACATGCCGTGGGAGGGCTACAACTACGAGGACGCCATCCTCATCAGCGAGCGCTTGGTGTACGACGATGTCTACACCTCAATCCACATCGAGAAATACGAAATTGAGGCACGGCAGACCAAGCTGGGACCAGAAGAGATTACCCGAGAGATCCCCAACGTCGGTGAAGACGCCCTGCGTCAGCTTGACGAGACAGGCATCATCCGTATCGGGGCCTGGGTGGAAGCCGGCAATATTCTTGTCGGCAAGGTGACCCCCAAAGGCGAGTCGGACCAGCCCCCAGAGGAAAAGCTGTTGCGGGCTATTTTCGGAGAGAAAGCGCGGGACGTGCGGGACAATTCGCTGCGGGTTCCCAACGGGGAGAAGGGCCGCGTCGTCGACGTCCGGGTGTTTACCCGCGAGCAGGGAGACGAACTTCCCCCTGGGGCAAACATGGTGGTGCGCGTCTACGTGGCCCAAAAGCGCAAGATTCAGGTAGGCGACAAGATGGCAGGTCGCCACGGCAACAAGGGGATTATCTCCCGTATCTTGCCAGTGGAGGACATGCCCTACCTGCCTGACGGTACAGCGGTTGATATTGTACTTAATCCCCTGGGCGTACCGTCTCGAATGAACGTTGGTCAGGTGTTCGAATGTCTCTTGGGCTGGGCCGCTGAAAACCTGGGCGTGCGCTTCAAAGTCACGCCGTTTGATGAGATGTACGGCGAAGAGGCGTCTCGCCTATCGACCCACGCCAAGATGAAAGAGGCTAGCCAGCAACGGGGCGAGCCCTGGGTCTACAATCCCGATAACCCTGGAAAAATCCAGGTTTACGATGGCCGTACGGGTGAGCCCTTTGATCGCGCCGTCACGGTGGGTAAAGCCTACATGCTGAAGCTGGTTCACCTGGTGGACGATAAGATTCATGCCCGCTCCACCGGCCCTTACTCCCTGGTGACTCAGCAGCCCTTGGGCGGAAAGGCCCAGCAGGGCGGACAGCGGTTTGGCGAAATGGAGGTGTGGGCGCTGGAGGCCTTCGGTGCGGCCTACACGCTGCAGGAGCTGCTCACCGTCAAATCGGACGACATGCAGGGCCGCAACGAAGCGCTGAACGCGATCGTGAAAGGAAAGGCGATTCCTCGCCCCGGCACCCCTGAGTCCTTCAAGGTGCTGATGCGAGAGCTGCAGTCCCTCTGTCTTGACATTGTGGCCCATAAGCTAGACACCGCAGAGGACGGCACCTCCAACGACACTGAGGTTGATCTGATGGCGGACATCGGCACGCGTCGGACGCCTTCGCGACCCACCTACGAATCCATCAGCCGCGAGGAGGCTGAGGTCGAGGAGTAATGGCTAAGGCCATGCGCTAGCGATCGCCCCGTACTGCCGCCGTCCTGCGGTGGCTCATGCCCTAATCTGTCCCTTCAAAAAATCAATATTTAGCCGCTAAGGATACAGCAACAGCAATGCCAAAACTGGAACAGCGATTCGACTATGTCAAAGTTGGTCTGGCCTCTCCAGAGCGAATTCGGCAGTGGGGAGAGCGAACCCTGCCCAACGGTCTGGTGGTCGGCGAGGTAACCAAACCTGAGACAATCAACTACCGCACACTCAAGCCCGAAATGGACGGCCTGTTTTGCGAGCGCATTTTTGGTCCCGCTAAAGACTGGGAATGTCACTGTGGCAAATATAAGCGCGTCCGCCATCGCGGCATCGTGTGTGAGCGCTGCGGGGTCGAGGTGACGGAGTCGCGGGTGCGGCGTCATCGCATGGGCTACATCAAGCTGGCTGCGCCTGTAACCCATGTGTGGTACCTCAAAGGCATTCCCAGCTACATGTCTATTTTGCTCGACATGCCGCTGCGGGACGTAGAGCAAATCGTCTACTTCAATGCCTACGTCGTTCTAGATGCGGGAAATGCTGACAATCTCAGCTACAAGCAACTATTGACCGAGGACCAGTGGATTGAGATTGAGGACCAGCTTTACAGCGAAGAATCCCAGGTCTCTGGCGTCGAGGTTGGGATCGGCGCCGAAGCGCTGCAGCGACTGCTGCAGGACCTCGATTTGGAGGGGGAAGCCGAGAAGCTGCGAGAAGACATCGCCAACGCGAAGGGGCAAAAGCGCGCCAAGCTGATTAAGCGCCTGCGGGTAATCGATAACTTCATTGCCACCCAGTCCAGCCCAGATTGGATGGTGCTGGCCTATATCCCTGTCATTCCGCCAGACCTGCGCCCCATGGTGCAGCTCGATGGCGGTCGCTTCGCGACCTCAGACCTCAATGATCTATACCGGCGGGTGATCAACCGCAACAACCGTCTGGCCCGACTACAGGAGATTCTCGCGCCTGAAATCATTGTGCGTAACGAAAAGCGCATGCTCCAGGAGGCCGTGGATGCCCTAATCGACAACGGACGCCGGGGTCGAACCGTAGTGGGGGCCAACAATCGCCCGCTCAAGTCCCTCTCCGACATCATTGAGGGCAAGCAGGGGCGCTTTCGGCAAAACCTGCTGGGTAAGCGGGTGGACTACTCAGGTCGCTCGGTTATCGTGGTGGGTCCCAAGCTCAAAATTCACCAGTGCGGCCTGCCCCGCGAAATGGCGATCGAGCTATTTCAGCCCTTCGTCATCCACCGACTTATTCGTCAGGGTCTAGTTAACAACATCAAGGCGGCTAAAAAGCTAATTCAGCGAAGCGATCCCAGCATTTGGGACGTGCTCGAAGAGGTGATTGACGGGCACCCAGTAATGCTGAACCGGGCGCCTACCCTACACCGGCTGGGTATCCAGTCTTTCGAACCGATTCTAGTGGAAGGGCGAGCGATTCAAATCCATCCCTTGGTCTGCCCGGCGTTTAACGCTGACTTTGACGGCGACCAAATGGCGGTTCACGTCCCGCTGTCGTTGGAGGCCCAGGCCGAAGCCCGCCTGCTGATGCTGGCGTCGAATAATGTCCTTTCTCCAGCCACCGGGCGCCCCATTATCACGCCAAGTCAGGATATGGTCCTGGGCTGCTATTACCTAACGGTAGAAAATCCAGACGCGACGAAGGGAGAAGGGCGCTACTTTGGTAGTCTAGATGACGCCATCATGGCCTATAACCAGGGTATGGTCGACCTCCATGCCTATGTTTGGGTCCGTTTTGATGGCGCTGTAGAAACTGGTGAGGACGACGATACGCCTGTGGAGGAGCAGACCTTCGACGACGGCACCACGACTCGAATCTATAAGTGGCGCCGGGTGAGGGAAGATGCCGATGGCAAAGTTATTTCACAGTATCTCCGGACTACGCCGGGCCGCGTTATTTACAACAAGACCATCCTCGATGCTCTGAAAGTCTAGCCATCGCGAGACAGATTCACAATTCTTCAGTAGCTTCCTGCGCTGGGTGTCGTAGCGCAAAAAACCAACGGCACGTCCGATCGATGTAGTTTGATGGATGAAGAGGCTTCATGGTAGACCAGAAAGACAATCAGCAGTCCGCGCGTCCGTTTGTGTTTCGCAACCGCGTGACGGATAAAAAACAGTTGCGCAAGCTCGTGGCCTGGGCATTTACTCACTATGGCACTGCCCGGACAGCCCAGATGGCGGACCAGCTCAAGGATATGGGATTCCGCTATGCGACTCGTGCTGGCGTTTCTATTAGCGTTGACGACCTGCAGGTGCCTCCCATCAAGAAGCAGCTTTTGGAGGCGGCAGAAGAGGAAATTCGCAGCACGGAAACGCGCTACACCCGAGGCGAGATTACGGAGGTGGAGCGATTCCAAAAGGTAATTGATACCTGGAATGGCACCAGTGAAGAGCTCAAAGATGAGGTGGTGCGTAACTTTAGAGCCACTAACCCCCTCAACTCCGTTTACATGATGGCCTTCTCGGGCGCGCGGGGAAATATTTCCCAGGTACGACAGCTCGTCGGTATGCGGGGCCTGATGGCAGATCCCCAAGGCCAAATTATTGACCTGCCGATTAAGACCAACTTCCGCGAAGGTCTGACGGTTACAGAGTATATCATCTCCTCCTACGGCGCCCGGAAAGGTCTGGTTGACACCGCCCTACGAACCGCAGATTCAGGTTATCTCACCCGCCGATTGGTGGACGTCTCTCAGGATGTGATTATTCGTGACCTAGATTGCACCACTGAGCGCGGTATTCCTGTGCGCAGTATGACGGACGGAGAGAAGGTGCTGATTCCGCTGCAGGATCGACTGCTGGGCCGGGTGCTGGCAGAAGATGTGGTGAACCCCAAAACAAAAGAGGTGGTGGCACCGCGCAACCAGGATATTTCCGATTCCCTAGCTAACATAATTGCAAAGTCGGGAGTTGATGAGGTTGTAGTGCGATCGCCCCTCACCTGTCAAGCAAGCCGGTCGGTGTGCCAGCGGTGCTATGGCTGGAGTCTGGCCCACGCCGATGTGGTAGACCTAGGCGAAGCGGTGGGGATCATCGCGGCTCAGTCCATCGGTGAGCCCGGTACCCAGCTCACCATGCGCACCTTCCACACCGGCGGCGTATTCACCGGAGAGGTGGCGCAGCAGATTCGAGCCCCCTACGACGGTACGGTGCAGATCCCCGAAGTGAGCACCATGAAGTCCAGGCCTTTCCGCACCCGCCACGGGGAAGACGCGCTGATTGTTGAGACCAGCACCAAGCTCACCGTCGAATCTAAGGGTGGCCAGCGGCGCGTCTTCACCGTCAACCCAGGTTCTATTCTGTTTGCCCGCGACGGCGAAACCGTTAAGTCTGGCAAAATTCTATCGGAGCAGCAGGCCACCAGCCGTACCCGTAAGGTCACCGAGCGCGCCACAAAAGACGTGGCCTCCGACTTGGCGGGTGAAGTGCGCTTTGCCGAAGTGGTGCCCGAAGAGAAAAAAGATCGCCAAGGCAACACCACCCGTATTGCTCAGCGGGGCGGCCTGATTTGGGTGCTGTCTGGTGAGGTGTATAATCTGCCCCCGTCGGCTGAGCCTGTGGTGCAAAACGGCGATCGCATCGACCAGGGTAGCGTGCTGGCTGAGACGCGCCTAATCACTGAAAATGGTGGCGTCGTGCGCCTGCCGGAAGATGATGAAAGCAAGGGCGGTCGCGAGGTGGAAATTGTCACCTCATCTGTACTGTTAGACCAAGCCCGCGTCTATGTGGAAACCCCACAGGGCCGGGAGCAGTACTTCATTGAGACAGGCAACGGGCAGCGCTTTTCTCTGATTGCTACCCCTGGCACCAAGGTGATGTCTAACCAGGTGGTTGCCGAGCTGATTGACGATCGCTATCACACCCAGACCGGCGGTATCATCAAGTACTCCGGCGTTGAGGTGGCAAAGAAGGGCAAGGGCAAGCAAGGCTACGAGGTGATTCAAGGCGGAACGCTGCTTTGGATTCCTGAGGAAGCTCACGAAGTCAACAAAGACCTATCCCTACTACTGGTGGAGGACGGTCAGTACGTTGAAGCGGGCACCGAAATCGTTAAAGACATCTTCTGCCAAAGCAGCGGCGTTGTTGAAGTCTCCCAAAAGAACGACATTCTGCGGGAGATTGTAATTAAGCCCGGTAGCTTGCACATGGCAGATAACCCAGAAGACGTCATGGGCAAAGACGGTACCATCGTCAATCCGGGGCAAGAAATTATTCCCGGACTCGAAGTCGATGCGCTGCATTACGTCGAATATATTGAGTCTCCTGAAGGGCCGGCCATGCTGCTGCGTCCTGTGACTGAATTTACCGTCCCTGATGTACCGTCGGTACCTAGCCAGGAGTCAGTCAGCGATGGGTCTGCGTCGTCCATCAGCCTGCGAGCCATTCAGCGCATTCCCTACAAAGACGGTGAGCGGGTCAAGTCTGCTACGGGATTGGAACTCGTGCGTACTCAGCTCGTGCTAGAGCTAGGGGAAAAAGCCCCCCAAATGGCGGCGGACATCGAATTAGTCTCAGATGAAGAGGACGAAGAGACCCGCCGACTCCAAATGGTTATTCTGGAGACTCTGGTCGTCCGACGCGACATCACCGCTGACCAAACCCAAGGCAGCACTCAAACCCGGCTGCTCGTGGCCGACGGAGACCAAATCGCCCCCGGTGCGGTTGTTGCCCGCACAGAAATTCAGTGTAAGGAATCCGGCGAGGTTCGAGGCATTCTGGGAGGGGCTGAGGCCATCCGCCGCGTGCTCATCGTTCGTGAAGTAGACCGGTTCAGCGCCGATCTCAACGGCGAGAGCGCTACTGTCGAAGTTGGCGACCTACTCGTGGGGGGCTCGGAAGTAGCCCCAGGCGTCACTATCTCCGAATCGGGTCAGGTCATCGAAATCACTGACGATCAGGTGGTGCTACGCTACGCCCGACCCTACCGAGTTTCCGCGGGCGCAATTCTCCACATCGACGATCGCGACCTGGTACAGCGGGGCGACAACCTCGTGCTGCTGGTGTTTGAGCGCGCTAAGACGGGAGACATCATTCAGGGGCTACCGAGAATTGAAGAGCTGCTAGAGGCTCGCAAGCCAAAGGAAGCCTGTATTCTGGCTGTTCGCCCTGGAAACGCACAGGTGGTTTATAACGAAGGTGAAACGGTTGAGATTAAGATAGTCGAAGACGACGGCGTGGTCACTGACTATCCCCTTGGACCTGGGCAGAACGTGATTGTAGGTGACGGACAAAAAGTCGAGGCGGCAGAACCGCTAACCGACGGTCCGGCTAACCCCCACGAGATTTTGGACATCTTCTTCCGGGTGAACCGCGAGAGCAAGGGCACCCATCAGGCCGCCATGATCAGTCTGGAGAAGGTGCAGACCTTCTTGGTGAACGAGGTGCAGTCGGTATACCAGTCCCAGGGGATTGATATCTCTGATAAGCACATTGAGGTGATTGTGCGACAGATGACCTCTAAGGCCCGCATCGATGACGGAGGTGACACCACCATGTTGCCGGGTGAGCTGGTTGAACTTTACCAAATTGGTCAGGTAAACGGCGCGATGTCCATCACCGGGGGGGCTCCGGCTGAATATACCCCGGTGCTGCTAGGCATCACCAAAGCATCGCTCAACACCGATAGCTTTATCTCCGCAGCGTCCTTCCAGGAGACCACCCGCGTCCTCACCGAGGCCGCCATTGAGGGTAAGTCTGACTGGCTGCGGGGTCTGAAGGAAAACGTAATCATCGGTCGCTTAATCCCGGCGGGTACGGGCTTCAATGCTTATGAAGACTCTCAATCCGCCTCCAATGACGAGCCGTACGATGGCACCATGTACGATGGCAGCATGGACCTCAAAGACGTCGTCCTCGATGATCAAACCGCCCGGACCTATGAGCTAGAGGGTTCATTAGATCGGCTTCCGGGTCAAAACGATGATGCTGAGCTGATTGGCGGCGGATCACCCCACAGTTTTCAGGGTCGCCCCGTGGATGGCACATCCATGATTCTTGAAGACGGTAGTGATTTGGGCGATATCGTTGGGGATACGGCTGGCGAGAATGGCGACGCTGGCTCGGAGGATGACGCGCCTAGCCCACCGTCAGAGAGTGAAGCAGAGGGTGAAGTGGCGAGTAACGGGGCTGCTTCTGCCTCTGCAGCAACCGAAGATGCCGCTGCGGCTTCCATGGATGGGCGAGCTGGCGATGGCCCACCTGATGAGGATAGCCTCGATGAAGATGAGGCCTAATGGCCTTACAGCGGCACGGTGAATATTCGCTGTGCCGCTTTCGCTCAATTTCTGCATCAATATTCGATAGGCTGGAACTTCTGACAATGGGAGCGCTCTAATATATTAGACAGGTTCAACGCTAGCCACCGTCACTTGCTATGGTTTTAACTCGGTTATTTACCGCCCCTCTGGCCCACCGCTACGGCATTGCGGCAGCCGCGATCGCAGCTGTCGGCCTGTGGGCGACGCCTACGTTCGGCCCCCAAATGCTGTCCTTCGCCCCAGGACGGGCAAAGGCCCAACCCGCTGCAGCCGTCAGCTCTGAAGAGGTCCAGCAGTACGCCAGATCGGTCTTAAGAATTGAAGCGCTGAGGACCGTGGCCCTAGGCCAAATTGAAGGCCTCATTGACGGGGACACGCTGCAGCAATTGGCCTGTCACGAAGGAGATAGCGTCCGGCGTCTCCCTGCTCAAGCCAGAGCCTATTTCGTCTCCTACTGCACCGACTCAATCGACGTCGTTCAGCAGAACGGGCTTAGCATCGCCCGCTTCAACGAAATCACCATGACACAGCGGGCAAACGCCCAGCTCGCCAATCAGGTCCAGCAGACCCTCCGGCGACTCCAGCTTGACGCCACCTCATCCCCACCGTCTGAAGCAGCGCCTGACTCGGCACCTGCAGCGCCTGAATTAGCGCCCCAATAGAACAGCGCCTAGGCAAACCCGCTAAAATTCGGCGCTCATGGGCGTTCGGGGGAACGGGATCACTTCTCGAATATTGGTCATACCCGTCATAAACTGCACCAAGCGCTCGAACCCCAGCCCAAACCCGGCGTGGGGTACGGTGCCGTAGCGGCGCAGATCAAGGTACCACCAGTAGTCCTCTACGGGCAGGTCATTTTCTCGAATCCGCCGCTCCAGCACGTCTAGCCGTTCCTCTCGCTGAGATCCACCAATGATCTCGCCAATTTTTGGGGCCAGAACGTCCATAGCTGCAACGGTCTTACCGTCGTCGTTGAGCCGCATGTAGAAAGCCTTAATTTCGGTGGGGTAGTCGGTTACCGCCAGAGGTTTCTTGAACACCTCCTCCGCTAAATAGCGCTCGTGCTCCGACTGCAGATCAATGCCCCAAGACACCGGAAACTCAAAGGTGCGATCGCTCTTCTCTAGCAGGGCGATCGCCTCGGTGTAGGTGATGCGATCAAATTCGCTGTTAATCATCTGGTCTGCGGTTTCCAGCACCGTATTGTCGATGCGCTTGTTGAAGAACTCCATATCCTCAGGGCAGTGCTTCAGCACGTAGCGAAATACGTATTTCAAGAACGCCTCCGCCAAGGCCACATTGCCATCCAAGGCACAAAAGGCCATTTCCGGTTCCACCATCCAAAACTCGGCTAGGTGGCGGGATGTATTAGAGTTTTCGGCGCGGAAGGTGGGGCCAAAGGTATAGACATTGGTAAATGCCGTAGCCATAATCTCCGCTTCGAGCTGGCCGCTGACGGTGAGGTAGGCGGGCCGACCAAAGAAATCTTGGCTATAGTCTACGGCCTGCTTTCCCGAGGGCTGCTTGGCCAGCGGCACCTGACCCAAATCTAGGCTGGTGACGGTGAACATCTCCCCCGCCCCTTCGCAGTCGCTGGCCGTAATCACGGGGGTGTGGATCCAAAGAAACCCCTGCTCCTGAAAGAACTGGTGAATTGCCGTGGCACAGGCGCTACGCACCCGCATCACCGCGCCGATGGTGTTGGTGCGAGCTCTGAGGTGACCAATGGTGCGCAGAAACTCAAAGGAGTGGCGCTTTTTCTGCAGCGGGTAGGTTTCCGGGTCCGCCGTGCCGTAGACCGTCAGGGTCTGGGCCTGCATTTCGATGCGCTGACCTTTGCCGGGGGAGGGCACTAGGAGGCCAGTGACCTCGACAGATGCGCCCGTAGTAATGTCTTTAAGCTTTTCGTAGTCTGGAAGATCTTGATTTACCACCACCTGCAGCCCGCCCATGGCGGAGCCGTCGTTGACCTCGATGAAGGCAAATTCCTTAAGCTCTCGCTTGGTGCGGACCCAGCCTTGGACTGTGGTGGTGTCTTCGGGCTGCCCGTGTTTGAGGATGTCAGCGATGCGGCGAGTGGTCAT
>JBHJHJ010000115.1:0-8590 GCA_050330955.1 Elainellaceae cyanobacterium
AGGTGCACTGTAGGCAACGCAAATCCATGGGCGCATGCCTAGTCGGTAGGACAGCTCCCACTCGCGGCCCATGTAGCAGAACACGCCAATCAGGAAGTGGAACACAACCAGCTGGTAAGGTCCGCCGTTGTACAGCCACTCATCGAGGGAAGCAGCTTCCCAGATGGGGTAGAAGTGCAGACCAATTGCGTTGGATGACGGAACAATTGCACCAGAGATGATGTTGTTGCCGTACATCAGGGAGCCTGCAACGGGCTCGCGGATGCCGTCGATGTCCACAGGAGGTGCTGCGACAAATGCAATCAGGAAGCAGGTGGTAGCAGCTAGCAGGGTAGGAATCATCAGCACGCCGAACCATCCGATGTATAGACGGTTGTTGGTGCTGGTGACCCACTCGCAGAACTGCTGCCATACGTTAGCGCTAGAGCGCTGCTGTAGGGTAGTAGTCATAGTGTAATGAGTGCTAATGAATGTGAACTATGTATGGGGGAGTATTACCGTTTTGGTTTTTCTCACTGATTCAATACTACAACAATTGTTAAGGAAAGTAAAGCGATCGCGCTACGCCCTTAAGCTTTTATCCTCATCTACATACGCCTTTCGACGGATAAAAAGGTTGGTGCTGACAAAATGAGTCTCGTCTGTAAGGTGGACACTGCTACGCAATAAGCCTCTCCAAAAGCCCTAGGGGCAAAGCTGCTCAGGGGCTTCCGCTATCAGGCTTGCCATCTCTGGGGAAGGGTTCTCGACTGAAAGCACCTCCGCCCAGAAATCGGACCAGAGCCCTCTCTCGGCGAAATAGTCAGCTCGCCGCTTGGCCCTATCCTCCGGAGAGTCGCCCTCCGCCTCGAGCTGATACAAATCCTGCCGAATCTTGAGTTGCTGCGCTGCGGTTAGGGTCACAAACGGCACTTTAACGGGCTGATCAGCGTCAACGGTATAGACGAGCCACGCATAGATTTGACCTGACAGGAGGAGAAAATCACCGTCGTAGGTTACGTAGCCTTGGGCTTCCGTCGCCTGCCAGGGAATCGGCTCGCCGCTTTCATAGCGCTGCAGCTCAACCCTCTCCACCGCGCCGTCCCAGACGAGGGTAGGCCGATCGGTCCAAACTTGCGTAACCTCAATGTTTTCTGTGGAGGTCAGCGGCGCCATTAAACAGAGGTCGCCTACGGCACTGGCGGGCGAATTACCCCGGCTGCCGCCGTCAGCAATGTGACCCGGAGCGTTTTCTTCGTCGTCGATAGCGGCCGGGCCCCTATCTCCTCCTTCCTGCGCAGGAACTGGAGGGTCGCTGCTGAAAATATTGTCCCAAGAGTCCCATTCTTCCAAACTCGGCTGTCCTATCGCTTCTCTGACGGGTAGCGATAGGACAAGGCTGAGTAAAACAGAGGTGCGTAGAGCGATCTGAAGCGCGTTTTGAGACATCATGTCTTTTTCCTGATGAGTGGAGGCACAGTATGGGTCAGCACAGCGAGCATGGGTAGGACAATCGGTAGGACAATTGCCACCGAGACGTAGAGCTGCAAACTCAGGGCCATATAGGCCGCGCTACCTCCCCCAATTAACCAAAACAGTCTCCGCTGTCCCGGAGGCCGCGCCCCAGCCCGTGAGGACCGCTGGCGCAGTAGGGCGATCGCTAGACCTTTCCCCAGCAGCGCAGCCAGCCCAACCATCCACAGATCCGGTATCGGCACCACAAATCGATTGTCGAGGTGGTGGTTGAGCTGGTAGGCATGGACCTCGCCGCCCGTCAGAATGGGCCGGGTGTCCAGTGGGATAGACTGTCGCCGCCAGTAGGCCACCGCAGCGGGTACAGGGCGATTGTCCTGACCGTCTTCGTGGATTCCAGCGTTCTCGTAGCCGCCGGGAACAATCATCGCCACTTGATGGGGAAGGGCCTGCAGCTCAGCGGTCTTGTCATCGGTATTCACCCCCAGTAGCTCCCAGGCCGGAATCCTTTGATAAAATTGTTGGGGCGGGAGAGAAAAATCCACCAATGGGCGAAACCACATCTGCTGAAGCGGGTAGCCCAGCCTAGAAATCGCTGAGGGATAAATAGGGGCGGGCTCGGTGGATTGAACCGGGTGCCGCTTGGCGAGTTCGTAGCCCAAAGGTTGGGGTTGGGTCGGGTCAGCCGGCAGCAGCTTGAGGTAGTAGGTCTTCCCCAATAGCGGCTGACGGATGTCACCATGCACGGCCCACTCCGGCTGGGCAATGGCAGAGGAGGCGAACAGCCAGTCATTATTGCGCGATCGCGTCGCCGCAAACACCAGCTCAACCTCCTGGTCAACAGCGGCCTGCAGCGCTTGAGCGAGCTGCTCATCCCCGTCGCGCCGGTAGTCGAGCAGGTAGTCGAGCCCAATCACTTGAGCGTCGAGGGCCACCAGCTGATCCACCAGCTGGGCCAAATAGGTCCGGTCCATCACCTCCAGGGAGCGGATTTCCGCCTTAGCAATAGACGTGTCGTCAATCTGCACCAGCAGCACAGGCGGGGCTTGCTCAGCCTCAAACTGCCGCGTCGCGTGGCGATAAACCGCCTGCACCGCCATGCGCCGCTCTAGCAGCCAGCTCTGCACCGGCAGCTGCCAGCTCAAGGCCGCCAGTAGGGCCACCGCGATCGCCTCAGTGCGGCTGGGCATGAACCGCTGCAGCCGCTGCTTCCACCCGGTGGGCTGGAGCTGAAACAGCGTGGACTCGGGGTGACGAAATAGGGCAGGCACCAGGTGGGCCGAGGGATGGGTGAGGTTGGTTTTGGTTTTGAGAAACTCCGCGGCGGCGATCAGCGCCTGGTGCACGTCTTGGCAGGCGGTTAAGCTCTGCAGAAACCGCAGTAAAAACGTCTGGGCCACCCGGTTGTGGATGGGCTCGCGCATTACCGCCACCTGGCTGAGGCCAATATTAATCAGGGTTGCGGCAATGTCCATGCCGCTGCAGGAGTTAAAAATAGCAAATTTGAGGCCCTGGCGCTGGGCCACCTCTAAATGGGGCTGAATCTCGCTGAGGGCCACCGCCGTATTGGGGGCGATCGCCAGCTCCCCTCCCAAGCCAGCTTTTTCGTTGCTGTGGCCCGCAAAAAAGAGAATATCCCACCCCTGCTCGTCGGCGATCGCCGTGACGATATTCTGCTTTAGCGTTTCCACCTCTACACCGGGCTGCCAGCCCACGAACACGACCTCCGCCTGGGCGGCCAAAGCCTGTACCGCCTCGCGATCGCCCTTAAAATCTAGGCCAGTACTATCGCCCAAAATGGCCAAGATGCGGGGGCGACGACGGGTTGTGCGAGTTGCAGCGGCAGCACGAATATTGGTGGGGGTGCGGGCAATGCGAATACTGCCCCCTGCGGCAAACTCGCTGCCAATCTCCCACGCTTCCCAGGGCAGCCGGGCCACCTCGGTGGGAGAGCAGGTCAAGAAAATATCGACGGGGGCACCGTCAGCGACGCGGCTGGCCTGGGCAATCTGGGCGCGGATATCGTATAGCTCTGGACTGCGCAACCACTGATGAAAGTCATGCATCAGGCGGGACTCGGCTTCCACCAGCTTGATGCGCCAGTCTTTCGGTGTGGCCACCAGGCTACCGCTGCCCACCACCTTACCCCGCAGGCCTTTCACATCAGGCGGCTCTGGCGATATCTCTGGCGATATCTCTGGTGGCGTCAGGGGAATTTGCACCGTCTGGTAGAAGCTGCGGTAGGCCTGCTGCCAGTCGATGTAGCGCTGCATCAGCTGGGCTGGAAAGCGCATTTGGGCCGTGAGTCGCTGCCCCTGATTCCACGCCAGCTCAAACAGGCAGTGCTGATCGATACGCTGTACGGTAAGCCGAAAGCTAGTCATTTTGGATAAAGGTAAACGGGGGTAGGGTAATGGTGGCGCCGTTGGTCAAATCGACCGTGACCTGAAACTGCTCATGCCACTCACCCTCGACCTGGGTGAATAGGTAGGCATCCGGCCCGGCTTCCTCCAGAACTTGCTGGTCTAGCACCTGCTCCCCATCGCGCACCAGCAGGCTAGCCCCCACGGGAAGCTCGTGGTTGGGCTGGGGTCCCAGCAGCAACAGCAGGCACCAGGAGCGCTCCCCCTCTGCCTCAGAGGGCAAATCCCAGGTCACTGCGTAGAGCCGCACCGACACATCCTGCCAGGTGAGGTCGCGGTAGGCCCCCCGCGCCTGGGCGGGAATGGAGACGCCGCTCTGGGTGAGGGAAGTCGCTACTTCTTCAAACTGCTCAAGGGGCGATCGCACATACCGCATCTGCTCCGCCATGCGCATCCCCTGCAGCGGCAGCAGTCGCCAGTCCCAGCTTTGGGCCACTTGGTCAATCTGCCCCTGAAGCCACTGACCCACGCTCATGGCCCGGCCCGTGCGGCGGGACAGTTCAGGCAGGAGCGGGTGTGCCAGCTCCGGCTGCATGAGTAGGGTCGCAGCCTGCTCCCAGCTCAGCAGCGTCCAGATGGGCTTCATCGTTTGCAGGCGATGGGACAACGTAGACAGCACCGCTTCCACTTGGGCCGCGTCTTGTCGGGCTGAAGCGACGGGCGCAGCCGGCAAAGCCAGGGCATCCGCAGAGAGACACCGCAAATAGAGCAGCAGGGCATCCGGCGTGACGTCAAACCAGTCTGCGGGGACGGCGTAGGTCCAATCGGGCTGGGCCGAAAGCTCAGGTAGACGGGGCTGGAGCTGGTCGTGACGCAGGGCACCTTTGACGCTCACCCGACCTAGCTCATCCCCTACGCTCACCAGCACAAAAATTTGCGGCATAAAGGCAGGCAGCTCCACAGCAGCGCGGGGAACCTGGACCTCATCTTCACTGAGGGTGCCGGTGGGCACCAGGCATAGCCGAAAGCCATTCACCTCCAGGTGGCACACCCCATTTAGCAATCCCGCCACTTCGGGCTGGTGGACTGAGCAGGCCGCTCCGCCCGTGTCTGAATCTAGACCCCGCTCAGCCCCCCACTGCTGAAACCCCGCTAGGGCCAGCGCGTTTCGATACGCCTGCCATCGCTCAGCCGGACGGACCTGTTCAGCCTGGGCACCAGCACTCTCTACCGATTCATCAGATAGAATCACCGTCTCAGGGGAGAGGGTTTCGGCGTCAAGAGGCAGTAAATCTTCGGTCAGCGTCGTCATTTTCAGATCTCCTAATGCTTAATTTTGGGCGTTTGAGGCTAAAGGTTCAAGCCAGGGTGATTATTTAAGGTAATTACTCGGTGCGCTGGTCTAAGTAGTGGCACAGACGGCGGGCAAACCGGCTCTCTAAAGGGCCTTGGCGGGCCACGCTCGCTTCAACCTCAGTTTCTCGAATTAAGTCGGCGGTCTGCTCTTCTAGGGCCGCCTCTAGGCGCTGGTCTAAGGTTTGGAGCTGGCTGGGATCCCTAAAGGCTGCCGCCAGCGGCGGAATGCGATCGCGCAGCGTATTGAGCATGTGCTGCCGCACGTCGGCCCGCAGGGGTTTGAGCTTGAGCAGGTAGGCCACCTGATCTTGGCGGGTGTAGCCAATATCGGCGGCCAGCTCCCCCATGGTTTTGCCAACGCAGTGGAACAGGTGTAGCCCTTGGATAAAGCGCTGGGGGCGATCGCCCTTCCGCTTGCCCAAAAAGGCCACTCGCTGCTCAACGACGAACTGTAGGGCTTCGTCTAAGCTGCCAGCAAACGCCTGGCGATAGCGGGCTAAAAACGCCTTGGCGGGGTCTTCCTCCGGGGAATCTTCTAGGGCGAGACGCTCTACAAAAGGCCCTTGGTCGGGGTTATCCGTGGATTCTGTGGGCAGGACTTTCGTGCGGGCATAGATGCGGTAGGCGCGGAGCTGCTGCGCTAGGGTCTGGAGCTGCTGCCTCACTTGGTCTGCTGGAATTGACTGCGCGTACTCGTCTTTTAAGTAGGCGCTCATGCGCTGCAGCTGCCCTTGATTGGGCGGCAAACAGCGGCCCTTGTCCCGCTCTACAACCCGATCATGTCGGTAAACCGCGTGATAGCTTTCCAGCAGGGCGCTGGCCTGCTCGATTTGAAAGCGCCCCAGGGTGTGAAACCCGCCCAAGACTCGCTCAAGCTGGGGCAAGCTGGTATCGTTGAGGATGGCCCAGTCCGTCACCAGATAAATTCCGTGCTCTAGCAAGACGGCGTTGATTTCTTTGTGGTGACGCACCAGGCGCACGGTCCAGGTCATCAGGCCGCTCTGGTCTGGGTCAAAGCTGTCTAATACTTGGGTGGCAAAGGCGCGATAGGTCGACCGCTGAGCCCTGCGGGACAGGAGGCGATCGTCATCGAGCACGTGGGGCAAGAGGTCAGCGCGGCTGACGCCGTAGGTCTGCCCATACTCCACTTCGAGCTGATGGCAGGCGTAGGCCACCTGGTGGGAGATATAGCACCGCAGACAGGCCTCGGCGGAGGACATCTCCCCCGGTTTGAGGGTGACCTTTGGCATCAGGCGCCGCTGAATGGTCCGGTGGGGCAGCTTGGTTTGCGAGATTAGGTCGGCCAACTGCTGCTCAAACCAGGCCTGAGCGCTGTCAGCACCTTTGCGCTGCAGTGTCCCAGAGGCGCTGAGGTGCAAAAAGGTCCAATAGTGAGCTGCTTCATCCATTTTCCCTCCTGTTGGGGCGGCCAGTGGCAGGACAAGGCCCCTTGCCACTAGACTACAATCTTTCACTAATGTGAAGTAGTTCTGGAGGTTTTTGACCTATGGAAATTGGCGGAAGGCCTGGGGTTTAAGCTTTTGGTATAGCCACTTGGTTCCAAGCTTCTCAAGTCCATCGCCCAGGATGATCCCCAAGATTGTCCGAGGCAAAGTGGCCAACGCTACCTATCCTCCGATGTCATCAAATCCATACCCGCTATGACCCATTTTCGTTTGCCCACTCACCTACTGCCGCTGTCAGTCCTGATCGACAGCCCTGAGCGATACATTTTGGTGGGGTATTCAGGGGATTTTCCTGCAGATAATCCCGGCATGACGGCTGGGGTCCACGACGGATGCAGCATTTTGGGCAGCGCTGGCGACGCGTTTCTGCGCCATAACTGCGACGCGTTTAGCGGCTCGTCGGGCGGCCCTATTCTGAGTTTTGTCAACGGCGAGCCTAAAATTGTGGCCCTCAACTCTGCCGATCGAACGGACCAGGAAACGAGCGCTGACATGATCGCTTGCACGCATGACGGACGTAGGCTACGGTTTACCCCTACTAGAGGCCGCGCCCCGATCGCGCTACTTCCCCGCTAGCACATCGCCTCAATACGGTGGAGGCCGGGGACGCGATCGCCGCTCCCAATTGTCGGTAACGCTCAGAGGCTCGTCGCTGACACTTCAAGTCTCGCGGCTGTCTCCCAATGTGTCAGCGATGGCATCTAAAGTCCCGCCAGTGTCACTTCAAGTCCCGCCAGTGTCACTTGAAGTCTCACCAATGTCACCTCAAGTCTCGTCGATGACACTTGAAGTCTCGCCAATGGCCCCTGACATGTCATCGCTGATATCTAAAGTCTCGTCGATGACACGTCAGGTCTCGCTAGTGCCTCTCAAAGTCTCGTCGATGATGCCTGAAGTCTCAACGGTGACATCTAGAGTCTCATCGTAGTCGTTCTTGAAGTTGCTGCAGCGATCGCCCTAATCGCTCTAGCGGAAACGGCGCATGAGTTTGCTGGCGTAACCATAAGATACTGTAACGCCACGAGCCACCACGTAATTTTGCGGTTACAACATAGGGGTTGAGGTGGGCTGATGGGCGATGGGGATGACGCGGGATGAGCTGCTGGCGCTGATTGATCGTGCGGAGCGGGAGAACTGGGAGGAGCTGGATTTAGCGGGAAATGACTTGGAGGAGCTGCCGCCGGAGATTGGGCGGTTGACGGGGTTGAAGCGACTGATTTTAGGTAAAGTTTGAAAGGGAAACTTATAGATTTCTTGGTAACCAGCTGACCAGGTTACCATCCGAGATTGGCCAGCTCACCAACCTGCAATCGCTCGACCTCCGTTACAACCAGTTGAGTAGCCTGCCACCTGAAGTTATCCAGCTTACCAAACTGCAAACGCTTTACCTCAGTGGCAACAGTCTAAGTAGTCTACCACTGGAAGTTGTCCAGCTCACTAGTCTCAAAACGCTTTACCTCAGCTACAACCAAGTGAGTAGCCTACCGCCTGAGATTGTTCAGCTCACCAGCCTACAGTCACTTTCTCTTAGAAGTAACCAACTGAGCAGCCTGCCACTCGAAATTGTTCAGCTTACCAACTTACGATCACTTTCCCTGAGTGAAAATCAGCTAGCCAGCCTGCCGCCCGAATTTATCCAGCTCACCGGATTAGAATCGCTTGACCTTCGCCATAACCGATTGAGCAGTCTACCGTCCGAAATTATTCAGCTCACCAGCCTAAAAGATCTCTCCCTTAGCGAAAATCAATTGAGAAGCTTGCCACTCAAGGTTGGACAGCTCACTTGCTTGCGATCACTCAACCTTAGCTTTAATCAGCTAAGAAACTTACCATCTGAGATTGTTCAGCTCACCAGACTAAAAGATCTATACCTTAGCTAAAATCTGATGAGTAGCCTCCCGCAAAAGATAGTCCAGCTAAATTGAAAGCAATCGCTACAACTTAGCTTTAATA
>JBHJHJ010000116.1:0-48725 GCA_050330955.1 Elainellaceae cyanobacterium
AAGGCGATCGCCCAGGCCCACTGCTGGCGCCCCGCTTTGGCACCCCGCCACCGCGTCAGCGCTCCCAAACTCAGGATCACCAGCACCGCCAGCGGGTAGTCCATGTAGTATTCCGTGCGGGTGGTGTAGAGCTGGGGCAGCAGCAGCACTAGCCCCGCCGCCCACAGCCCCACCGCAGGGGAAAACAGGTGCCGCGCCAGACGATAAACTGCGATCAGCAAAATGAGCGTGTACGCCGCGTTCACCAGTACCGCCACATCCAGATGGCGACCCCAGAGCTGCAGCAGCGGCGCAGTAGAGACGTACAGCAGCGGCGGGTACTTAGACGACAGTGTCCAAAAGCTGTGCCACCAGTCCTGCGTCCCTTGCATCTGCCGCAGGGTCCACCAGTAGTTGAGCCCCCCGATATGGTGGTCAGCCGGATCCCAAGACGGGATGGACTGATCCAGGTGCAGCCACAGCCCATCTATCCCCAGGCTCAGCAGCCAGAGAAGGCAAAGGGCAGCAGCGTAGCGCCAGGGGGCGCGGTCAAAGGAGCGAAACACGCAAGAAATGAAACAGCAAAGGTCTGTCCCATTCTGCCACTGACGCCTGTGCTTTCGCGATCGCTGCCCTAAATGCACAGCCACTTTCGTTAGGACATTGGTGATGTGGGCCCTAGCGGAGAGTCTCTACTCAGAAGTGCTACAGGTATGGGTACTTTGCTCATTCAGACCAACTCATGCGCTAGATGTAGTGGCCGCCAATGTATACTTTTAATACAAGTTCCCCTGTTTTGCGGGCAAAAACTCTAGATGCAGAGTCACGCGGATATAATGGCTCTAGATGCAGGTGTTGGCGCAGTTGATCCCGGATCAGCTTGAGCTTAATGCGCCACTTAGAGTTTTCGTAATCATTTTTCAAGGGTCAAACGCCATAATCCAAAACGGTTTAGCCAGGCGTTTTCGGTTCTAGACACTTCAGTCGGGGCGCATGCTCACGCTTCTGAAGCATCTGTTTTTTCCTGTTGGTCTTTTCACGCGCCCGTGACCGCCATTCAGGCATCGCGGCTTTATTTTTGGTGTGCTTGTGCTACCCCGGCGATCGCCTTGACGGCATCTGCCTGTAGCACGGCACTGGTTACTGTTACGCGTCAACCACTATCCTCAGCGAGGTTCTAACGAATGACTTATCAAGAGCGCTTAAATCCTTGGGTTGTGCAGCAGCAGTCTGATTCACCGCAGGTCTGGGCTCGGTTCCGCCGCCCGGTCGATGCTGAGTCCTACCGCACCGTTTTGCAGGCCAAGCATCCCCATATTGAGTTTTCGGTTGCTTTTACCGCTAACGGCGTCAACCGTCCCGTCTCCTTTGACAGCAGCGCTGGTCAATAGCACACAGCAAGAAACTTCCAGTCTCCTGAACTTCATACTCTTGCATTCTAGAATGGAGCCAGCTTTGGCTCTATTTTTTTATGCTCTCCTCCCGCTTTTCCTCTGACGACATCGCCCCACCCAATGACATCAACTCCGAGCTGTTGCGGCAGCTTGTAGACCACATTCTTCAGCAGCCTGAGCGCCGCATTACCTTTGCGGACTATATGGATTGGGTGCTCTACCATCCGCAGCAGGGCTACTACACCACACGCATCCCCATCGGTGAGCGGGGGGATTATGTCACCTCTTCTAGCTTCGGCGCAGATTTTGGTGAGCTATTGGCCGAGCAGTTTGTCCAGCTCTGGCAGGGCCTCGGGCAGCCCAGTCAATTTACCCTGGTGGAGCAAGGGGCAGGGCAGGGGCTGCTCGCCGCCGATATCCTCACGTATTTAGGGCGTCACCATCCGTCGTTTGTGGCTGTCCTAGACTATGTGATTATTGAGCGATCGCCCCAGCTCGCAGCAGACCAGCAGAAGCGGCTGGCGGCGGCACGGTCTCGATTAAGCAAGACTCAAGCGACCAGTGCGCAAGAGAACAGGGCTTGGAGCGAGCCACGCTGGTGCCGCTGGTCCGATATTTCCCCGGACTCGCTTGTGGGCTGCGTCTTCTCGAACGAACTCGTAGACGCTTTTCCGGTGCATCGAGTGAGGGTGGTGTCGGGGCAGCTCAAGGAAGTTTACGTTGCGGTCAGAGCGCCTGATAACGCAGCAGACACTGCCATAAATCCTGACGCCAGCAATGTTCAGCTCGTCGAACAGGTGGGCGACCTCTCTCGCCCTGAGCTGCAGCGCTATTTTGAGCGGCTCGACATTAGCTTTGACTCCTATCCAGACGGATACACCACCGAAGTCAACCTAGCGGCTCTAGACTGGCTCAAAACCGTGTCGAATCGCCTCAAGACGGGCTACCTCCTCACCATCGACTACGGCCACACCGCCGCCCGCTACTACCACCCCACCCGGCCCGGCACGCTGCAGTGCTATTACCAACACGCTCACCACGCCGACCCCTACCGAAATATCGGCCATCAAGACATCACGGCCCACGTGGATTTCACTACGCTGCAGCAGGTCGGCGAGCAGTACGGCCTTAGCACCCTCGGCTTTACTCCCCAGGGGCTATTTCTCATGGCGCTGGGCTTGGGCGATCGCCTCAGTGAGCTGTCGCAGAATAGCGATCGCACCATCAACGAGGTGATTCAGCGCCGCGAGCGGCTGCATGCGCTGATGAATCCCTTAGGGCTGGGGAATTTTGGCATTTTGATTCAGGGGAAGGCACTGCCGGCTGAAACGCCGCTGCCCTTGGGGCTGAGGACGCCCTGAGCCGCGCACCCTCCCCCTTACATCACAAGGCAGCTGCGCTAAGCGGCTGCCTTGTGACTGACGTTGTAGTACTGCGTCGGTGCGGAGAAACCAGCAGCACGGCCCACTTCGTTGATGGCTTTGTTGGTGTCGAAGTATACCTGCCAATAGTGGTCGTTGCTGCAGTAGGGGCGCACTGCCAATACGGTCCCTGCCGGGTTGAACTCTAGAATCTCCACATCTGGAGCAGGCTCTGCCAGCACGTTGGGAATCGTGCGCAGCCTTTCGTTGAGCTGGGAAATTGCTAGCTCGGGGATAACGTCATGGTTGAGTTGGGCCACCAGATCAACGCGGCGGTAGGGGTTGCTGGAAAAGTTCTGTATGTTGTCGGAGAAAATCGTGTTGTTAGCCACGATGGTTCTGACGTTGTCCAGCGTGTTGATGGTGGTGACGAACAGGCCAATTTCTTCCACGGTGCCGGTGATGCCGCCAGCGGTAATGAAATCGCCCACGGCGAAAGGACGGAAGATGACCAAAAATACCCCTGCCGCAAAGTGAGCCAGCAGCCCACTCCAGGCGGCACCGATGGCGATGCCTGCCGCCGCTAACAGCGCGGCAAAAGAGGTGGTCTCAATGCCAAAGAAGCCGAGGATGGCAACTACTAGCACGATATTGAGCAGTACCCCAAGGGTCGATTTTAGGTAAACCAGCAGGGTGGGCTCGATGCTGCTACGTTTGAGGGCGTTAGTGAGCAATTTGATGCCAAACCGAATCAGCCAGCGGCCAACAATCCACAAGATAATCGCCCCAAGGACCTTGAGGCCCAGGGCGATCGCAATGCTGGATACGTTTGTCAAGAGTACGTCAAAATCCATAGAGGCAACCTCTAAAATGGGACGCAATCAATATCGCATTCTGGTTGACCGTATACAGCAGCGTTTATTTTTTCTTAAAAAGCGCGCAACAGCGGATCCATGGGACTAGGGATAGTGAGCTGGGCGGCTTAGGAGTGGGTCACAGCGTTAGGGGGAGTTGCCGGTGGTCGTGGGACACGTCGAATCTGTCGAATCTGATGCGGCGGCTACAGCTTGGGCAAAATTTCAGGGAGCAGCTGCCCTGGAACATTAGACAGCGCCAGGTTCTGGCCCACAAGTCCCTTAGTGTTGTATATGGCCTGTAGCGTTTGAATCACGCAGTTGAGGGCAGTTTGGCGCAGCTCAGGGCGGCCCTGCCACCCCTGGAGTGCGGCAAGGTGGTGCTCCAGCGCAGCATTCAGGTAGGTCTCGCTCAGCTCGGAGGTGTCGAACTGACTGTCGGTCGCGGTCTGATACTGCACCAGGCCCAAGTTGTTGCGCGTCGCAGTGACATCAAAGTTGAGCGGCGTTGGGCGATCGCTCTGCCGCAGGTAATCGACCGCCTGCAGTGCGGCTTCGTATGCCCGCATGGCCTGCTTCAGCGAGCTGAACCGAGCCTGGGGCTCTTCGTCGATGTAGTTGGCTACGTGCCAGTGCGCTGTGCCCAAATTGTTTTGGGTGGCCGCAAATGCAGCGGGGGCAGCTTCTAAAGTGCGATACTCCAGGGCAAGCTCATAGGCTTTGATTGCCTGACGCAGCCATTCCTCAGAGTGCTCGTGCTGGGCCAAGTTCCAGTAGGCCGTGCCCAGGTTGTTCTGGATCATGGCGTAGTTGAGGGCGTCCTGTTCGGGCTTGTAGTAGGACAGGGCGCTATCGTAGGCGGCGATCGCCGCTTTGAGGTGGTGAATAGGCTCTTGGTGCTGGGCCAGGTTCCAGTAGGTGGTCCCCAAGTTGTTTTGGGTGGAGGCGTAGCGCATTGGGTCTTGCTCGGCACTGCGATAACGCAGGGCCTCTTGATAGGCTTGGGTCGACTTTTGCAGGTTGTCCGCTGGATTTTGGTAGCGGGCCAAATCGCCGTAGGCTGCCCCCAGATTATTCTGAATCATGGGGTAGGTCTGGGGATGGGTCTCGGGGGCGATTTGTGCTAGGGCCTGCTGGTAGGACTGGATGCTGTGGTGCAGGTGGGGAAGACACTGCTCTGCGCCCTGGCTGCAGCGGGAGAGTAGCCAGCTCAGGTTGCCCATATCGTTGAGCACCTCGGCCCGCATGGGGGAATCCTCGGGGGTGTACTGCAGCACCTGTTGGTAGGCCACCATGGCCCGCTGCAGCGTGGGCGGCGAAATTTCGCCCTGCTCGATGCGATCGCGGAACAGGTTCCCCAACGCGCGGTAGGCGCCGGCGAGCACCGTCGGTGGGGCCTGCTGCTCTTGCAGCCCTCGAATCTGTCGTAGCACATTGAGCACGCGAGGATCGCTAGCCTCATCGGCAAAGAGCTGCATTAGCTCCGTCGGAGAGGAAGGCTCTGGCACAGCCGTCGAGCGGACAGGGGAGTCGACGACTCCGGAGTAGACGTAAGTCGGGGCTGCATCTGCAATCTCAAGCTCGCTGTCGCCGGAATCGGCTTCAGGGTCAATGGCGACTCCACTACGGTCTTCTTCCTGTATCGGCGGGGATGAGGGGTCGACTACAGCAGGCCCTGACGGGGATGAATCGGCGACTGCATCGGAAGGTGTTGAGCTAGAGGATGCTGAGTCAGCCGGATCAAATAGGGCCAGATCATCTAGGGTAAAGCTGTCCGTCAGTGGCGGCAGCCCAAGCGTAACGTTGAATACGTCATCATCAGCATCGTCAGCGATCGCCGCCGATTGCTCGGCCTGATCCTCTGGTGTAGTGTGAGCGCCGAGCCCGAATGGCTGGGAGGGTGGCGGCGCAGCGCTCAAAGGAAAGGCTGCATCTTCAGTGGGCGTCTGGTCAGCTTGAGTCTCGCTTGCTTGAGCCCCATCTAATGGTGCATTGACATCCTTTTGTGGACTAATATCGGACGAGGCTTCCGGCTGGTCCTGCCCTGCTGTAGAAGCCAGCGCGTCTGATGGAAGACTGTCCTGAGGCGCAGCCGCATTGTAATCGACTGGCGTATGGGTCGAAGCGTTAGCCTTATCCCCATAAATATGAGTTGCATCAGGTACAGAATCATCCAGTAGCTCCCGGAGCGCCTCACTCAAGTCTTGGGTTCGCGCTGCTACAGGTTGATCGGCCGTGGATTCACTAACCTCTTCGACGGGCTGATTGTCTACAGGGCCGGAGCCATCTTTTATTGGGGTATCCGCTTTATTCGCAACGCCCTGATCTGCCGCCGTGGGCGTCTCAGATGGCGTTTCAGAGGCCGCTGCGATCGCGTTTTCAACTTCATTCGGCGGAGCCGCAGCCGGAAGCGCAGCCGTGCTATTTTTCTGGCGCGGAGCACTGCTGGCCACTGGCAGAGGTGCCACATCTGAAGAGGGCATGGCCAGCTCAGACTTGAGCAGTGCCACCTCATCAGGTGAAAGCTCGGCAGAGGTAGGGGGTTGGGCTGGTGGTGATTGTCGCTGGGGCTGAAGGAAAATGCTGGTGGGCACCGTAGATTGAGGCAGCGCCGCGATGGGGAGCGGCGTGGGGTCACCTTCAAATTCGAATACGGCAGTGCGACAGCGCCAGAAGTCTGGTGCTGATTGGGGAATCATTCGTCCCCAGGGGCGAGGGACCCACAGCAGCAAGCTCGACTCCAGGGCAGGTAAGCTGCGCTCAAAGCTCTGCAGATAGTTGAGAAATAGCCACTGGCTTGAGGCCGGCTGGCGGCTAAGCTGCTCAACCCCTATAAGCTGAAACGCCGGCATCGCCGAGCCAGCTGCCGCCGGTGGGGGAAACTGCCGCAGCCACTGTGACATCTGGTTAATGGGATTTGGATTTGCCAAATCTAGGCGTAGCGTGACCAGTCTCGGATAGATTCGCAGCCGTCTGGCCTCTGCAATCTGCCCTTGCCGCCTGGCGCTAATTGCGGCATATGTCACTTCTTTTTGAAGCTGGTCGGCTAGGCGATCGCGGAGAGCCACATCATCGCAGATAGCAACGAAAATCTGTCGCCTTAGGTTTAGCCGTAGCGCAGCCTTCAGACGGTTATATATCTTTGTATTCACATCTAGCGATTGGCGTAGGAGGGGGTTTGTCACGGCAGCTTCTAAACCTGACATCGGTATCAGCGACTATATGTGGAGTCTGTAATATGTGGGCTGTAGAACCAGCTCTGTAACTATGTTTACGGCTCAGCGAATCTGAAGTCAGGACGGAAATGGGGAGCACGAGCAATCGCAAAGGGCCAGGCTCTAAACGCTAGAACCTGGCCCTCTTTGGCAAATTGGATTTAGTTGTGACAAATGGTGCAGGTAAAACTGTAGATAACCGAAGCTGATCTAACTTTAAGTAGGCTTCGTAGCGCTACATCGCTGCCTTACTACTCCTTCCTTATTGCAATACGCCAGTAGCCTCTTTCTAAGAGACCGAAACTGCAATGGAGAGCACGCCAGCAATAAGGACAACCGCCCCAACAGCCAAGATAACGTAATTGCGCTTTTGGGTTGAGGTTGGAGGCTCAGCCTGGTAGACCTTGGGCTCTGAAGCGAAGTTGTTGAGGCGACCGCCCTCTTCTACGGTGTAAGGCATGGGAAAAGTTTCCTTTATTTACTCAAGTTTCAACTATTGTAACAAAAATGTAACAATAAATCACATTTGACGTTGAGTTTATCAAAAAGTTAAGCCTTTTGACAGACTTTGCTGAGTGACGACTGCATCTAGTCCGTTACAGTGCCCGTCAGCGGCGAGCTTGCAGCCGCATAGGTTTTGACTGGAATGCGACCCGAGTGGTGGGCGAGCCAGCCCGCTTCTGTGGCAAGCGCCATGGCCTTTGCCATCGCAACCGGGTTTTTGGCTTGGGCGATCGCCGTGTTGATCAGCAGCGCATCGGCCCCAAGCTCCATCGCCTGAGCGGCTTCGCTAGGAGAGCCAATGCCCGCATCCACCACCACCGGGACGGTGGCAGTCTCCACAATGATTTGGATATTGGCGGCGTTCTTGATGCCCTGACCTGAGCCAATGGGAGAGCCCAAAGGCATCACCGTGGCGCAGCCAGCTTCTTCAAGGCGGCGAGCCAGCAGTGGGTCCGCGTTGATGTAGGGCAGCACCGCAAATCCCTCTTTCACGAGCTGTTCTGCGGCCTGCAGCGTTCCAATGGGGTCAGGCAGCAGGTATTTAGCGTCAGGAATCACCTCTAGCTTGACGAAGTTGTTGTCCTCCTGGCCCAAGAGCTTGGCCATCTCGCGCCCAAGACGCGCCACCCGCACGGCTTCTTCAGCGGTTTTGCAGCCTGCAGTGTTGGGCAGCATCCACAGCTTGTTCCAGTCGAGGGCTTCGGCTAGGCCTTCGTGGCCCGGTGCTGCGGTCTGCACGCGGCGCACCGCCACGGTTACAATCTCGCAGCCGCTGATGGCGATCGCCTGCCGCATATGGTCAAAATTGCGATATTTTCCGGTTCCGGTCATCAGGCGGGAGCGAAACTTGCGACCGGCAATGGTGAGTTCCGCCGAAGACACCTCGGATAGAGGAACAGCACTTGAGCTGGAGGCAGCATCTTCTGAATTCAAGGGGGTTGCAAGCTGAGCTGACATATCTAATTTAGGTGCGTTAGAGGGCAGTTGAGCCATTGTAGCGGGGCAGCTACGCTTGGCGGCTGCCGTCTTGGATCGTGCAGAGGGTGGTGCAGCCGGTTCTAAAAACCGGGTCCAGCTAAACTGCTCAATATCCACGAGCGTCTCCAGCCCGGGCTCTCCACTCTCGCTTTGGTCTGTGCGATCGCTTTTGGAGGCAGGCCAAATCTGATTTACCACCAGCTCAGCCGTCGCAGGGGCCATCAAAATGCCGTTGCGGTAGTGCCCCAAAGCTAGGGTGAGGTTGCGGCAGTGCCCAGGCCCCAAAATCGGCAGCTCATCGGGAGTCCGGGGCCGAAACCCCCACCACAATTCATCGATGGGGTAGGACTTGAGTGCAGGATAAATCTGGATTGCTCGCGTCAGGATCTGGTGAATGCCTTGGGGCGTGTTACCGGGAGCCATCTGTTCACGCTCCACCGTCGCCCCAACGACAATCCGCCCATCCCGTCGCGGCACGATGTAAACATTGGGACCAAACAGCACCTGCTGCAGCGGCGGCGCGGTCTCTGGGCAGCGGACCGCTAGCATTTCTCCTTTACAGGGCTGGACTGGCACGGGAATGAGCTGCCGTGCCCAAGCCCCGGCTGTAATTACATAATGCTCAGCTTGGTAATGCTCAGCTTGCGAAGCAGAAGTAGAGGCAGAGCCGCAAGTGCGCACGCCAGTAATGCGATCGCCTTGCTGCATCAAGGCTTCAGCCGTGACGCCGACCTGGACCTTCACCCCAAGGCCCTCTGCCGCTTGGTGCAGGGCCTTAAACAAAAGGCGATTGTCCACCTGCCCGTCCTCCGGAAACCACCATCCTCCCTGGACCGCAGGGCCAAGGCCGGGCTGGAGCTGGTGAATGGCCCGCTCATTGAGCCAATGGCCGCTGGCCCCATGGGGCTGCTGCGGCTCAGCTTGATACTGGGGCGAGAGAATTCCACAGGGCCAATACCCGGTGGACATTTGGCTCAGTTTTTCAATAGTGCTTATCCATCTTGGATAGCGCTTTAGGCTGTAGCAGCAAAAGTCAAACAGTGGGCCGGGCGGCAGGGCTTCGGCGTGGGGAGCTAGCATACCGGCGGCGGCGCGGGCAGCGGCCTCCTGCAAATCCCGAGTTAAGACAGTTACGGTAGCGCCCTGCAGCCGCAGCTCAACGGCAATGGCTAAACCAATGATGCCACCGCCTAAAACAAGAACATCAGTCACGCTCGTGGGCTCAAAAAGTCGCTCGACGTCAACGCAGTGCTCCTAGGCCAGCCCATCAGCTAGCTAGAGCAATTTGAAAGGCTACCATAGCGCGTTGACGGGTCGTGAGGCGCCCGATGATGTGTTGGCAGGGGCAGTGCCGCTAGCGCCAGTGGCCGTAGTAGAACCTCCGGCTGGCTGCGCTGCTGTTCCTGTTCCCGCGCTGCTCGCACTATTACCCGCGCCAGTATCGCCCGCGCTAGTATTGCCCGCGCTGCCTGTCCCACTACCCTGCTCCGGGCTAAAGGCGCTGCTCGGCGCTGCCGTTGTGCTTCCCGCTGCCGGGTTGATCGTTTCAATCTGCTCGGGCAAGCCAGAATTGGGCTGGATTGCCCCCACCACGCTGGGCAGCGAAAAGCTTGACCCTGTTACCGTGCCAATCAATATCGTGGCGATCGCCGCAACAATACCAAAGCCGAGCAAACGCTGTGCGCCGCTGGCAATTGCGCCAATCACAATCGAACCGATAAGCGCGATAATTAAGATTCCAAGTACCTGATCCAAAACTGCCTCCCAGCCTCTGCTGCAAAACGCTTGCTAAAACCCTATGTTCTATTCTACGGGAGTCTGCGGAGCTACCGCTACGGCGCTGTCGCCTTGGCCCCAAAATCCATCGAACTTGGTCACCGAAATATCCCCTAGAACCCGCGTTTGACAGGCGAGCCGTAGGTCGCGGTCGGGAGAATGGGGCGGCAGCGATCGCCGGGCTTTGTCCCGCCAGTTGACTGGGGAAATCGACCCTTCCACCTTCACAGCGCAGGTGCCGCAGGTGCCGAGACCGTGGCAGTTGATAATCGCCGCTCGCCCGTTGTATAGGTTGACCCCGTGTAGCAGCAGCACCTCGCGCAGGTTGGCGTTGCGATCGCAGGCGATGGTTTGGTCTGGGCCGTCTGGGTTGCGGAGAGTAATGGTTGGCATCGTTAATAGCACCCCTAATGCTTGGCTGATTGTGGCGTGTTGTGGGTATCTCATAAACCAGGGTATCAAGACTTACTAAGTCCAGGCCAAATTTTAGCCGCTGCACCGGGCTTTAAAGCTAAAATCAGCCCTGCATCAAGGGATATGACGTGATGACTCGACCTCTGTGGATATATGATACGACGCTGCGCGACGGCGCCCAGTGCGAAGGCCTAGCCCTGTCGAGCGATGATAAGCTCCGCATTGCGCAAAAGCTCGATCAGCTCGGTGTACCTTTCATTGAGGGAGGATGGCCCGGCGCTAACCCTAAGGATGTGCAGTTTTTTTGGCAGCTTAAAGAGCAGCCCTTGACCCAGGCAGAGGTCGTTGCGTTTTGCTCCACGCGGCGCCCCCACCGTACAGCAGCCGATGACGCGATGCTGCAGCCCGTGCTAGCGGCAGGAACCCGCTGGGTCACTTTGTTCGGCAAATCTTGGGACTTGCATGTCACCGACGGCCTCAAGACAACGCTAGAGGAAAATCTGGCGATGATCGACGACACCGTTCGGTTTTTTCGGCAGCATGGTCGCCGCGTCATTTACGACGCAGAGCATTGGTTCGACGGCTACCGCCACAATCCCAGCTATGCCCTAGAGACCCTTCGGGTAGCGATCGCCGCTGGCGTAGAGTGGGTGGTGCTGTGCGATACCAACGGCGGCACCTTGCCCCATGACGTGGCTCAGGGAGTACAGGCCGTGGTGCAAAACACGGGGGTGCAGGCCGGTCCACAAGTCACCGTGTCGACTGGGGGACACGCCGTAAACGCCTCTGAAAACCGCCTCGAAGGCACCTCTGAACGCTTTGCCCCGCGCCTCGGCATCCACACCCACAATGACTCTGGCACCGCCGTCGCCAACGCGATCGCCGCCGTGAGGCAGGGGGCTCAGATGGTTCAAGGGACCATCAACGGCTATGGGGAGCGGTGCGGCAACGCCAACCTCTGCACCTTGATTGCCAATCTGCAGCTCAAGCTAGGCTATGCCTGCGTTCCCGAACCCCAGCTTCAGCAGCTCACAGACGTAAGCCGATTTGTCAGTGAGGTGGCCAACCTCGCCCCCGACGATCACGCCCCGTTTGTCGGCCTGTCGGCCTTTGCCCACAAAGGCGGCATCCACGTCAGCGCCGTGCAGCGCAACCCCGTCACTTATGAGCACATGTCCCCCGATGCCGTGGGCAACCAGCGCCGCATCGTGATCTCAGATCAAGCGGGGTTGAGCAATGTGCTGGCAAAAGCCCACCACTTTGGCATTACCCTGGAGCGAGATCACCCCGCCTGCCGCCAGATTTTGCAGCAGCTCAAGACCCTGGAGAGCCGGGGTTACCAGTTTGAGGCGGCGGAAGCGAGCTTTGAGCTGCTGATGCGAGGGGCTCTGGGGGAGCGCTATTGCCTGTTTGAACTGAAGGGATTTCAGGTGCACTGTGAAGTTGCTCCCAGCGCCGACCTGTGGCATAGCAATTCTCTAGCGACGATCAAGGTCACCGTAGGGGACCAAGAGGTGCTGGAGGTGGCTGAAGGAAATGGGCCGGTGGCAGCTCTCGACTCTGCTCTACGCAGGGCGCTGGCGAGGTTTTATCCGGCGATCGCTCAGTTCCAGCTTCTGGACTATAAGGTGCGCATTCTAGACGGCACCTCAGGTACGGCGGCCAAAACCCGCGTGCTGATCGAATCGGGGGACGGTCAGCGGCGCTGGACGACTGTGGGGGTCTCGACCAATATCTTAGATGCGTCTTATCAGGCGGTGGTGGAAGGACTGGAGTATGGGCTGATGCTGCGGTCAGACCACGCCTTGGCTAAGCAGGTCTCCATCCATTCCCGCTGCCAAACGGTGATGCCCTAGTAGTTACCTAGCTCAGACCGCCACGGAGACAGCGAGGACCAGCACCGATGTCTCATCTAGGGGAACGGGGAGTAGCGGCACTGGGGCGGGAACGTACTCTTCTCCTTCCAGCAGCAGAGCCGCTTCTAGCGCAGCGTCCAAATTTAGCAGACCCAGGGTTGCGCTCTCCTCGTCACCAGACTCAGCCATCTCATCGGGCTCTACAATTGGTTCAATCATGGGCTCAGTAGGCGGTGTGGTCGTGTTCAGCATTGTATCGATCACCTGAAGGTAGTTTAGGTCAGGGTTGACTGTCCAAATTTGGGCGATCGCGCTAGTGACCCGCGCTGCTGCGAGAGTCGCTTCAAGAGGCGCAGGAGGTGGATCAGTGGCGTTGCCAGTAATGCTGTCGTTGGCAATAGCGTCGTCAGTAGCACTGCCCGTCAAAGCAGCACTCTCTGGGGCGATGGGACTACTTGAGAGGACTGGTTCAGTAGCGATCGCCGTTAACCTAATTTCACCTAAGCCCGCATCAGCGCTGGCGCCCAGTAAGGGAAACAGCGCTGGGTCTGGGCTAGAGGGCGTCAACGGCTCCCCAGAGGCGAGAAGGTCAATGCCTTCACCATAGTTCGGCGGTGTTTCCGGGACGGTACTGTCCGCTGGGACACCCACCGCTATGACATTGTCAAACGGCTGCGCTGCCTCGCCGAGCCTTGAGGCTGCACCAGTATTCTCTGCCGGAAGGACAGTATTTTCTACCGAGATATCTGTATTTTCTGCGGGGATATCTATATCTTCTACGGGGATATCTATATCTTCTGCTGGAAGAACAATCAGGACATTATTTTGCCGGGCATAGTTTAGGGCGGCCTGCTCAAAGGAGGTAAGCTCAAATCTAGGGATTATGACTTCGCTGACCTCAGCGGCTGGCTCCAAGGCATCGGGCGACGAATCTAACTCCATGTCGGGGAGGACGCTAGTGAGGTCAACATTGAGACTGACGACAGCCCGATCAAACCCCAGAGCGAGGGAAACATCAACAAACTCGATTAAGGAGAAGGCCCAGCTTTCTGAACCGTCGGCCCGGCCCAGCCATAGGGGTTCAAATCCGTCTGGAGCCGCGACAATTTGGGTAGCCTGAAACGCCAGCTCCGCCTCAGAGACAGGGTTTATCGACGGCTCAGCTTCCGGGGGCGTACTTTCTATTGCTGGATTTTCTATTAGCGGAGTCTCTGGCGCTTCAGCGTCATCTGTACTCTCAGCATCCAACATGATTGGATTGCTGTCATCGTCGATGCGATCGCGGCCTAAAAAGACAACGGCGTCTAGAGCTAAAACGTCAGGGTGGAAGCCGCTATCAATGATGCCAACGAGAGGCTGGTCAGTGAGCCCTGTTAAATCTGCCGGAACCTCGATGGGGATATCTAAAATGGGCTGGGCAGGCTGGATCTGTTCGTCCAGGCTAGCCCCGCTTGAGGTCGTCTCCACGAGAGAGCTAACGGCGCTCGGGTCAGCGGTACGGGGCGCTGAACTCTCGACAGCCCGCGCAAAGTCAGCATCTGTTACCAGGTCCATTGCTCCAAAAACTGATGTCCCAAGTCCTGGGTCAATTTCAGTAAAGTAAAGCTGCTGAACCTCTGAGGGGGATATCAGGGATGAGACGGGGGGTAAGATCTCCAGCGAGGTGCCTTGCGGGGCTATGGCTTGAAACCGGCTACTATTATGAAGATACGGCTCAAGACTTCCACCGTGAGCCAATGGAGATAGCATATCTAAGCGGTATTAATTTTAACGATAGTTACCTAACTTAGTATCATATCAAACAAGTCTGAGGAACGTTCCGAAGCTTGAGAAAGCCGCCGGTGAGCAAAGCTTAAGACTTGTATTCAATGATGGACTGACGCCGACCGAGAAGTCGGTTAATGTGATAGCTCAGCTGCCCCTGAACTTCGGGAAACCTCCCGGCTACGCAGGAGAGCGCGTAGAGCCATGCGACCTTTGCTGAGAACCCACGCTGCCGGGTGTGCCGGTAGCTTCGATAGGCGGAGACGCCATAGACCAGCAGCAGCAGCAGGCTAAACCCATGGGTCAGGGGGGCTAAAGCTAAGCTCAGCAGCGGAATTGCTAAACCCCAGAGCCAGATGCGGCGGCTTTCGCGCACCCAGTGGCGCTGGGGGCTGCTGCCGTGGAGCCAGCTTCCTTCGGCGTAGGCATAGCCCGCCCGCCGCGATCGCTTCCACCACTGCGATAGGTGAAACATGCGGGCGTCGTGGTAGGTCATGTCGGCGTCAATGCGCAAAACTTTCCAGCCCTGCTGCCGCAGCCTGACGCACAGTTCAGGCTCCTCCCCCGCAATCAGGCTTTGCCGAAATCCGTCCACTTGCTTAAAGGCTTCCACCCGCATCAGCGAGTCACCCCCGCAGGCGTCTGCCTCCCCAACCGGGGTGTCCCACTCCACGTCGCAAATCTGGTTATAAATCGACTGGGTCGGGTGCTGCTCTCTACGGCGGCCACACACCACAGCCACCGAGGGCTGGTGGTCTAAGACGTCTACAGCACGCGCTATCCAACCCTCGGCGATGGCGCAGTCGCCATCGATGAACTGGACAAACTCTAGGTCGGGGGCGATCGCCATCAGACGCTCGAAGCCCGTGTTGCGGGCTCGGGCTGCGGTGAAGGGAGTTGAAAGATCCAGGTCGACCACCTCAACGCCGCGCTGCCGGGCCTCCTGAACGCTGTGGTCTGTCGAGCCAGAATCGACATAGACAATCGGCACTTCGGCGGAAAGGTGCTGGCGAAGGGACTCCAGGCACTGAACGAGGCGCTGGCCTTCGTTACGGCCAATGGCAATGACTCCAAGGCGGTTCATGGCTGAATCTACGGGGATTGACAGGGTAGCGATCGAGCGGTCTAGGGTATAGGCTGCACGACTGGATGACAGCCTCATCCAAAACCTATCACTCCCACAAATGACTCACCTCGGTGCGATCGCGAATATTTACCATAGCTAAACGGTCGGTTAAGCGAAATTCATCAAATCCTTGAGTAGGCCAGAGTATCAAGAGATCAGTAAGAATGCGACAACATGAGGTTTTACCAGCGCTTTTGGGTAAAAATGAGAGCGACGTGGTTCGCATGAGTTCCGGAGCGTATTGGCACTAGAGCGTCAATATTTAAATAAGGCCAGAACATCGAAACCACGCCATCACTGAGAGACACTAAGCCGTCATGACAGCACCAGAGCAGACCGTAGCAGTTCCGCCGTCAGAGAGCCCTGCCGCGCCCAATACCAACATTGGAAATCCTGATCCGCTGCCCCTTGGCCTTTGGGAGATGATTCGCGAGGACTGGATTACCCATGAACGAGACTGGACGTTGCCCGGCTTTCGAGCGGTGGCGGTCCATCGGTTTGGTGTGTGGCGGATGCAGGTGAAATCCAAAGCGCTGAGAGCGCCGCTGAGTCTGCTGTATCGATCGCTATACCGCAAAGTCCGCAACACTTACGGCATTGAGCTACCCTACACCGTTAAGCTGGGCCGGCGGGTTGTGGTTGAACACCAGGGGAATATTGTGATCCACGGCTACTGTGAAATTGGGGATGACTCCATCATTCGCCAAGGGGTGACCATGGGGCTGCGCCACCTCAATCGTCCGTTTGACGCCCCCAAGCTGGGGCGACATGTCAATGTTGGTGCGGGCGCTAAGCTCTTTGGGCTCATAACCGTTGGCGACAACGTCAATATTGGAGCAAACGCTGTTGTATTAACGGATGTTCCTGCCCGGGCGACCGCTGTGGGGATTCCGGCGCGGATCATTCCGGCAAAATCAGCCTAGCGAGGCCAATTTTGCCTAATTGCTTGAACTTTAGAATCTTGAAAGAGTGCAATAGCGGTACTTTAGGACCTCAATGCCCATGAAACCCTCGACCGTGACCACGGCCTTAATTGGTTTTGGTGCCGCGCTTCTCCTCGCCGTTGGCTGCCATCCGGGCTCATCTTTTCTCTCGCTCCCAGGAGGCCCAGAGGCGACCCAGAGTAGGGCCCAGCTCGCCGCGGCCTCCCCAGATATGCCTATGCCGGGCACCCACCAGCTGGGCACTAACCTCACTGGCATCGCCGACTGGTCAACGCAAATGCCCTTTATAGATGCGTTTAAGTCGTCTCGCCCTTGGATCAGTCAGTGTGCTGAGACTAATTCAAACTGCGGCTGGAGTACTGGAGAAGAGGACCAGCTCGACCTTGATGAGGCGGGATGGGTGCGATCGCTTCCGGCTGAGTCAGACGCCCCACAGTACACGCGGGTAGGGACGCTGCTATTTCGCGGCGTTGAAGACTACCCCGGTGGGGAATACGTAGTGCAATACGACGGGCAGGGCACCCTGCGCTACGATTATGATGCTGAGCAACGGGTGGAGGACTCCCGCCCCGGCAGAGATGTCATCGACGTGACGCCTACTGGTCAAGGTATTTACCTGCAAATTACTGCAACCAACCCAGAGGACTACATCCGCAACATTCGCGTCGTCCCAGCAGAATATGAATCGACATTTGAGCAGGCGCCCTTCAACCCGGCTTTTCTAGAAAAAACTCAGCCCTACAGCGTGCTGCGGTTTATGGACTGGATGGGGACTAACAACTCGGAACAAGGGGACTGGGCAGAGCGGCCTAAACCAAGCGATGCGACCTACGCCCATCGGGGGGTTCCGGTGGAGGTGATGGTGGACTTGGCCAATCGGCTAGAGCGATCGCCCTGGTTCACCATGCCCCACCAGGCCACCGACACCTACGTACAAGAATTTGCCCGCTACGTGCGCCAGCAACTCAACCCCGATTTGCCCATCTACGTCGAATTCTCCAATGAAGTTTGGAACGGGCAGTTCGATCAGCAGCGCTACGTTGTTGAGCAAGGGCGTCAGCTCGACGTAGACGAGGACGACTTTGCCAGGGGGCGCCTGTGGTTCGGCCAGCGTACCGCTGAGGTTCTGCAGATATGGGACGAGGTGTTTGACTCTGACAGCGATCGCATTGTGGGGGTGTTAGGGGCTCAGGCCGCCAATCCCTGGACCGCAAAGAAGTCTCTGGAGTACCTCCGCTCGGCTGGGCTGTCGAATGCGGAGGGCGGCATCGACGCTATTGCGATCGCACCCTACATCGGACTGCCGCTCAATCGCGATAGCGTCCAGGCAGAGTTGGAGCGCTGGATTGCTGAAGGCAAAGACGCTGCCCTAGACCGGCTATTTGAGGAGATCATCACTGGCGGCGTCTTGTCGGAAGGGTATGAAGGGGGGGGGGCTGCAGCAGACTTTCGACTGGGTAGAAGACTACGTTGAGCTTACTGAAGCAGAGGGACTGGTGCTAGTCGCCTACGAAGGAGGACAGCATCTGGCCCCGCTGCACAATGGGATGCAGGATAACCAAGCCCTAGTAGATCTGTTCATCACCGCTAACCGCGACCCACGCATTAGTGAGGTCTACAAGCGCTATTTTGACCACTGGTACAGCGAAGCGGACGGTTTGTTTGTCCACTTCGCTGACATTAGTAAGCCAGGGCGGTGGGGGAGCTGGGGCGCCTTGGAAAATGTCTATCAAGAGAGTTCACCGAAGTACGATGCGCTGGTAGACAGGGCTGCTGCGCTCAGAACGACCGCTGCTGTAGCGGGCAGTTGAGGATGCGCTAGAATCAGGCAGCTTGCCGAGTTACGTATTGACCACCCATGGGGCGAAAAAATAAGATCCGCCTGCTGATTGCAGCAGGCGCTGGCCTTGTACTGCTATTAGTTGGGACAGCTTCGATTATGTTTTGGCGCTCTGGCTCCCGCAGTGGAGCTGTCGAAGCGTCTCTAGAAGCTAGCCTAGATGAGTCGCTAAACGCTTCGGCGGGCGCTGTCTCCGCCCTAGCGGTGCAGTTACCTGAAGGGCGCCGTCAAGCCTTGGAGGCGATCGCTGCTGGTCAAGCTCCCGGACCCAACGAGACTAAACCCACTCAGGGCGATCGCCTCCAGGCACGATACCTTTTGGCCAGTGACCTGCTGGCTAAAGGAGAGGTGGCAGAGTCCTTAAGCCAGTTGAAAGGGCTCGATCGCGCATACCCTACATTAGCCCCCTACGTCCTCGTTCAGCAGGCCCGGGCCCAGGCTCAGAGCGGTGAAAGCAGCGATGCCCAAGCCACCTGGCAGAGGCTACTCAAGCGCCATGGCGATCATCCTGTGGCAGCAGAGGCCCTCTACGCTTTGGGGAAGGCAGGGGACGGAACCCAGGCTGATGAAGCGGCACAGGCCTATCTTCAGCAGGCGATCGCAGACTTTCCGGCCCACCCCCGCACCGTTGCGTGGGCTCAGGCTTCCCTGGCCGAAGACCCCAATCAGCCAGAGCTGCTGCTGGTGCTAGCGCGTCACGGACGCTACTTGCCGGAAATAGAGGCTACCCTCGACCGGCTAACCCAGGCATACAAGAGCCAGCTGCAGCCCGAAGATTGGGAAACAATCGGGTTCGCCTACTGGGAAATGCAGCGCTATGGCAAGGCGGGTCAGGCCTATGCCCGAGCGCCTCAAACCCCGCTGAATCTCTATCGGGCGGGGCGCGGGGCGCATTTGGATGATCGCCGGGAAGACGCCATCAGCCGCTATCAGGCCCTGAGTCAAGCCTTTCCTGACGCAGAGGAAACCGCTCAGGGGCTGCTGCACTTGGCCAGACTCTCAAAGCTAGAGGCGTCTCTCCCCTATACAGATCGAGTTGTCGAGGCTTTTCCCGAGTGGGCGGCGGAGGCGCTGCTGCTGCGGGCTGAAATTTTAGAGCGCCTCGACAGTCCCCAGTCGGCGAGCCAGGTACGGCAGACCATCCTCCAACAGTACGGCGACTCGGATACGGCGGCGGAGCTGCGCTGGGTTCAGGCCCAGCGGGCTGCTGAGGCGGCAGACCTGGTCACGGCGTGGCGGTGGGCCACTGAGATTGTGAAGCAAAACCCGGAGAACGAGTACGCCCCCGCCGCTGCTTTTTGGGTGGGGCGCTGGGCCAGCCAGCTTGGTAAACCCGAAGAGGCGAAAATGGCCTATGAGTATGTTTTGCGGACCTACCCTGAGTCCTACTACGCGTGGCGCTCGGCCACCAGCCTGGGGTGGGATGTGGGCGATTTTGCCACTGCCCGCCATAAGCAGCCAACCCTCGCTCCCAGCGCGGCGCGATCGCCCCTGCCGACCGGCTCTGAGACGCTACAGGTCCTATATCAGCTCGGCCAAGACCAGGACGCTTGGGCGCTCTGGCAAGTGGAGTATGACAACCCTGTGCAGCCTACGGTGGCGCAGCAGATGACCGATGGGCTACTGCGGCTGGGCGTCGGGGACAATTTAGAGGGAATCTTTATGCTCTCTAGCCTAGACTGGCGCGCTGAGAGCACGGATGAATTTAGTGAAGCTGATGCTAAAGCTTCGCTGGCCTACTGGCGAGGCCTCTATCCTTTTCCGTTTCGGCCACTGATTGAAGCCTGGTCGACAGAGTACCGGCTCAACCCGGCCCTAGTCACAGCCCTAATTCGCCAAGAGTCCCGCTTCGAGCCCGAGATTCAATCCAGTGCCGACGCCAAGGGCCTGATGCAGGTTATTCCCCCGACCGCTGAGTGGGTTGCTGGCCAGCTCGGGCTATCGGACTACCAGCTCACCAACCCAGAAGACAACATTCAGCTGGGAACCTGGTACTTGAACTACACCCATGAAGAGTACGGCGATAACTCCCTGTACGCCGTGGCTAGCTACAATGCTGGGCCAGGAAACGTCGCTGACTGGATTGCTCGCTTTGACACGTCCGACCCCGATCGATTCATCGCTCGTATTCCATTTTCTGAGACCAAAGGCTACGTCCAGTCGGTCTTCGAAAATTACTGGAACTACCTCAGGCTTTACAACCCTACCGTCATTGAAAGCCTGTCAGCCTACTCCAAAGCACATACTGAAGTTGTAGCGGACCTACGATGGCTTGAAGAGCCCGAAGTTAGCGCCTCTGAGGAAAACTAAGCAAAATTACACCAAAAGCATTTAGGAAAGCTAGACGCGGTTCAATAGATGGGGCCGCGATCGCCCTCGGCGCCGCCCAGTATCACAGCACCAGGCGTCCAGCGCTCATCCGTGTTCTCCTTAGCCCCACCCCCTAAGGCATCCTCTGTGGGAAGCGCGGGCTCAGCCACTTCAGCGGTCCCTACACTGTCCGCAAACTCGGCCTCGTCAGCCGCCGCGTCTTGGATAGCGGCTGGATTTTGAATGGTGAGCGTATGATCGTCGCTCCAAACTAAGTCTTCACCCAGCGCTCCATTGGGCTCTTCCTCTGCATCGGATGCCACAGCGGCATTTTCAATCACACCACTAGAGCTACTTTCCGATTCGCGGTCCAGCTCTGCCTCTGCCGTGGAAGACCAGGTTTGGGGGGGATTGAGTGGCGCTACCGACGGTCCAGTGGCCCAGTCTTGATTCGGGTCTTCAAACAATACGTCTTGGGCGACACGGGCAGTGCTGCCAGGCCAGTTATCGGAAGGGGGAAAAGCCTGCTCATGGCCCAACAGCTCTTCAGCAAAGGTCGGTTCTGAAGACTGGGGGGCAGTGGCGAGCACCATACCCCAATATCCAGCTGCTAGCCCTGCGGCTGCCCCGCCAATGCAGAGCAAAAGCGGCATCCAGTATTGAGGCTTGCCCATAGCGTCTCCACTACCCAACTCATAACCAAAGTCTACATTTTTATTACGATACTTCAAGAAGCTTAAATTTGTCTTAAATTATGGTGATTTCTTGGCAAAGCGATCGCGGATGAACTGTCGAGCCTGCTCTTGCCCTTCAATTTTCCCATCGAGAACGGCATCCCGCAGCTGCTCTAACATGGTTTTGAACTGTATTCCAGGCTTGTAGCCCATTGCTTTGAGGTCGTTGCCGTCTAGCGGGAGGCCCTGGACTATCCACACCGTAAGATAGCGCCAAATTAGACGACGCAATGGACGGTCTGCGAGAACGCAGACTAACACAAGCATAGCCAAACTGTGGGACGTGAGCTGTTGGTAAGCTTCACTAGGGCGCCGGTCGGGGGTCAAGTTTTGGGTGAGCTGCGCTTCTACAGCGTCGATTCGCCGTAGGCGATTTAGGGCGTCTGCTGAAAGCTGGAGATGTTCGGCAACGGTGCAGCGGTCTGCGACTGGAAGGTGGGTCAGCATGACTTCCAGCAAGACCTGCCAATGTTCAAGCTGCCCGCTGGGGTCAAAGCGGGATAGGCCACTGTGGGCCAACCGCAGCTGCCGCCAAAGGGCTGCAGTGAGCGAAAGGGAGGGGTGGAGACACTGCAGTGCCCCCAATTCTCCAAGCTTTTGGACGGCGCTACGCCAGTAGGCGGCCTCTAAAATATATTTCAGCTCTCGCCGAAGCCGCGTCTGAAGCGCTGGAATGACGTCCATTTCGCTCTGGACCCGCTGGTAAATGCCGCTGGCGATCGCATGGCGAATGTAGCCTTCGGTTTGGGGCTCAATTTGAAATCCGAGGCGCACCGCAAAGCGCACCGCACGAAAGATGCGGGTGGGATCTTCGATGAAGCTGTTGGCGTGTAGCACCCGAATCAGCCGCTGCGCTAGGTCAGCTTGACCGCCAAAAAAGTCCAGCAGCCGGCCCGAGCGGGGTGCCGTGAGCTGAATCGCCAGCGCGTTGACGGTGAAGTCGCGCCGGTAAAGATCTTGGCGAATGGAGCTGGCTTCGACTTCAGGGTTGGCGGCGGGGTAAGGATAGAACTCAGTGCGGGCGGTGGCGATGTCTAGCCACAGGGAGTCCAAGTCCGGATCGTTGTGCCACAGCAGGGCGGCGGTTTGAAACTGACCGTGTACCTGCAGTTTTGTGTGGGGGTAGGACTGCTGCAGCGCCCGGGCCAGCTCGACCCCAGCGGCGCTGTCTGCGGCCCGATGGAACCCGTCTACCACCACATCAATATCCTTCAGAGCTAAAATTCGATTTGCCCGCTGGGCTAGCAGCAGATCCCGCACCGCGCCCCCCACCACGTAGAGCTGCCAGCCCCGCTGCTGGGCCTGCTGCGCTGCGGCCTGGAGCAGCGCCCAAACCGCAGGACTGAGGCGATCGCGTAGGGCCTGCTGCAGCTCGTTTGGCAGGCAGTGACGTATGGACATTGCCCCGCCACCTTCTGTCTCGCCGCGATCGCGCCGGGTTTGGTGGATTTGGCGCAGCATGTCAGTGCGGGTGACAATGCCCACAAGCTGGCCGCGCTCCAGCACAGGCAGCCGTCCAACGTCGTGGCTTACCATCAGCTCTTCAATTTGGGGCAGGGGCGTCTCAGGGGAAATGGTTTTGAGGTCTCGGGTCATGAAGCCCTTGACAGGTGCGTGGCGGAGGTTGTGGTGTAGGGCCAAATCTAGATCGCGGCGGGAAATGATGCCCACAAGCTGGTCCGCTTCGTCAACTACGCACAGCCCTGAGTGGCCGTAGCGGAGCAAAATGCGCTGGGCCTCGCCGACCGTCGCTTTGGGACGCACGGTCCGCACAGGGGAAGACATTAGCTCCCGTGCGGTCATCGGCTGGGAGAGCTGCTGGCGGAGCTGACCCAGCAGCGTCGTTAACACGGTTGCCCGCTCGGCATCTCTGAGGGTGACCGCTGCCGCTTTGGCATGGCCACCGCCCCCTAGCGCTGAGAAAATCTGCCCCAAATCCACGGCCTCAAGTTGGGTCTGTCCCCACAGCCTTCCTTGAACGCGCCCAATCAGCACAAGCTTGTGTCCCCTGCTCACCGGGTATTGAGCTGCGAGAATGAGCACGTCACTGCCCAAAAGCGGCAGCAGACGCGACGCTAGGTTTGAGAGCCCCAGCTTCTGCTCTTCCAAGTCTAGCTGCGCCACTGAAAGGTCAATCCCATTGATTTGCTCAGTACGGGCATTTTCGGCAGCCTCGGTGAGCAGAGACTGCAGCGCGGGTGAAAAGCTGGGCTTGATATATTCAGCGACGACGTTGAGACTGACCCAGGGCATAAGCCAGGCCAGCGCGGCTGCGTCTCGGGGTGTGGTGTGCTCAAAGGTGAGTGAGCCCGTGTCGACGTGGATTCCCAAAGCCATTACCGTGGCTTCCGCTGGGGTGAGCTGCACCTGCCGCTGCTGCAGTGCCTCTACGATTAGCGTGGTGGCGGCGCCGACGGGCTCTAGATGCCACTCTGCAACCCTAGCCTGTCCGCTGTCCGCTGGGGGCTCAACCGTCATAGCATCGGGATGGTCGTAAGCGCTGTGATGGTCGTAAATGATGGTAGTGACCTGGGGCAGATCCAACCAGGGCGCGGCGCTGCCCAGGCGATCGCGGCGGGAGGCGTCGACCACAATTAGTCGCCGAATGGCCTCAGGATTCACGGCGCGCCGCTCTATGATGGCGTAGGCGTCGCGGTGGAGCGCCAAAAATTCCCCTACGGTAGGGTGGGTGCCTCCAGAAAGGACGAGCTTGGCCCCCGGATAGAGCCGGGTTGCCCCTACAGCGGCCCCTAGGGTGTCAAAGTCGGCGGTGGTGTGACACAGCACAATATCCATAGCCCAGATCAAAATCTAGATTCAAAATCTAGTTTAAGCCTCTTGTCAGTTCACGGGCCTTGGGGCCTTGCCTGAAATGATGGGGCCAGCGCAATAGGTCAAAGGGGCCTAACCCCCGAAGACCCCGGCAGCAAAGACGCTTAAACGACACTCAAAAGACATACCTAAGCCACAGGGTCGCCAAATCGAATTCGCTATGATGACCTTGAGCTTATTGAGTGCAGTCTAATCTATTGCTCAGAGATCTCTAATTTCCCCCTTAAAGATCTTTGACAAGGTTGGGTATGTTATGACTCATGCATAAACCGGTTGTCATCTATTGCGAGAGCGAAAGCCGCTATGTCGATTCGTCGCCGTCGTCAAACACCGTCGCAGGGAGCGCCCCGCCGCCCCCGTCCTGTCCCCAGAGCTAGCCGACTTTCCCGGTTGGGGCAGGCGATCGCCCGCGTCATGTTCCGGGTTTTGTTTATGCTGCCCAGGCGGTTGGCCCAGCCTCGCCCTGCTCAGGCCGGCTTTATTTTGCCGACGGTGGTGCTTTTGCTGCTAGTGGTCTCCCTAACGGTCGGGTCAATCACGCTACGCACCTTTACCCGCACCACGCAGGCCATTGGCGATCGCCAGCAGCAGGTGATTCAAAACGCAGCCACACCCGCCATCGATCGCGCTAAAGCTAAGCTAGAGTATCTTTTCAACGTAGACGAGCGGCTGCCGAGCGGCATTCCAGGTGAAACGCAGCTCGTCAACATGATGGCTAACGACGACCAAGTTCGGGACGGGTTCAGGCTCCCCCCCCGGTTGCCCAACAACGTCAACCCCTATCAGTTTCCGGACGAGACGCCGGTGGAGCTAGATGGCAATGCGGCAACCCTCGATAACGCTTGGAGCTTTGAGGCGGATGCGGATGGTGATGGTAATCCTGACGCATTTGTTGCCTACTCTATTATTTTTCAAACCCCGCAAGATATCACCGATCTTGAAGACACCAGGCCTGCCACTGTACGCAATCGCGCTGGTCTGCTGCAGGTTCGCAACGCACCGCTCAGCTCCACCGCACCGCCCAATCCTCAATGTAATGCAGGTCAAGGGGCCGTTGAGGGGGGCTGGTTTAGCCCGCAGACCAGCACCGCTACCGTGAGCAAAAACTTCCAGGTAGATGCCATTGTACTGCCGCTCCTGACGGACGAGCAGGGGCAGCCGACTAACATCAGTACGACTGGGACAGTTGCAACCCTAGAGTTTGAGCAGGATCGTAAGATTGACCAGGGTAATAAATGGGGGGCGTGGTTCCGAAACGATCTCGAGGTCTTCCCCGGTCCTCCCTTCCGCTGGAACGGTGCAATGCACACTGAGGGCAACCTGATTGCAGGCAATAGGAGATTTCAGGCTTTTCTGATTAGCTCTAATAATTCCTGTCTCAACACGTCACCCGACAACTCCGAGATTACAGTGGGCAACCGGACCGGCATCAGCCTTGTCCGTGACAACGTGCGATCAGACATCAACGACGATGATTTTGGCCCAGGCTCTAACGGAGACTTTCCCTTTCTAGGGCAGGTCATTAGCGGCAGGGTGCTTGAAGATGATAATTTGCAGACTTCGAATATCCACACCTTCAATGGCGGCATCGCTGACATAGCGCCGACCCTTGTAGACGAGTCCGACTCCCTGATTAATAACTTGGACCAGTTCACTGAGGTCGACTTTGCCCTCGATCCAGTGCGGCTCCTGACTGAGGACGTGTCTCAACCCCGCGCGTTTGATGATGAAAATCAGCCGAATGATGTGCTGCGGCAGGACGAGTGGAATACCGCTGAGGTGGAGGAGCCTCAGTTCGATGTTGAGAATCGCATTTACAACCGCTCCCAGCCCCGTCCTCGCGTCGGCGACTCCTATAGAGCCGACAATCGGGCCGGTCCACAGGCGCGATACGACGATTATCAGGTCTCTGCCACCCCGATTACGAACTCTGATGGAGTTCGCCTTGATTTGGGTCCAGCGGGTACCGACATTCCCCTCTCTAACACCGATCTCACTCGAAACAGCAGCTTAGCCGGCGATACGGATGTTGGACTGGACGGCTATTGGGAGCGTCGCGCGATTGGAGAAGGTCTGCGCATTATTGTTGGGGAACGGTTGACCTTGGGTAGCCCCTTCGGCTGGGGTGGGCCTGCCGATCCGCTCAATCCGTTCCAAGCCTGCGGCACTGAGAACCCCAACGATGCCAGTCGCTGCCACGAGGCCCGCCAGCGACGATCGCTCGTCGATAGCCTGGCGGCGGTGCAGGCGACGGTGGTTTACCACACGGCAAATCCTAACCCCGCCAATACGGTGACCAACCCCATACCGATGATGTGTCTGGCCACCACGGTTCACCCCGGCACGGCGCAGACGCTCCAGGACAGCGCTACGTTTGAGGCGCTGCAGATTCCTGGACCCCTAGGTCCCTTTCCAGAGACCACCATCCTCACGGATTTCTTTACTGGTCGTGGCACCAACGGCTGGGAGTTTGATTATCCATACGCCAATGCGGGTGAGATTGCGACGGCGGTGAGCCCCACTGACCCCATGGGTATCGCGCTGCGAAACCTGGCCAACTTTGCCGGAGATCCTAGGGGAGGGGCGCCCTCGTTCCCGCCTGTGCAGGACACTGAGGTCCACCCCTTTCCCCTGATGTCGATGTGGGGAGATTTCTCTAGGCTCCGCCGTATTCTCGACTCAGGCACGGCCTATGCCAGCCTCAGCGCAGCCGACCGATCCACCCTGGATACGGCCATTTGCACGATGGGGATGCTGGCTTACAACATCGACTACCTCAATCGATTCGAAGTTGACCCAGCGATAAACGCAGAGTACGGAACTGCCGGTACCGTCGAGCTGCAAGCTATTGATAATCTGGGTCTTCGTCTGGCCGACATTATCGCTGGAGGTACCGTTCCACCTGACGCGAGCATTATCGAGCGTGCCAACACTGACCCCCCTGAGGCGTTCATTGATTCTCTTGAGGCGTGGAACGCACTTGAGCCTGACCCAGCCTTGGGAGGAGTCAGCAACACTATGCTGGCGATCGCCCGCGTGGTTGCCAACAAGGACCAGGTCAGCCGCGATCGACTGCGCGGCTTCAACGCAGCGCTTGCCTACAATAGCCCACTTGCCGGTACGGCTTTAGAGCCCCTGGCGGCAGCAGGCAACACACCCAAGTATCCGATTCTGCGGGCGCTCTTTCCCCCTGCCACTGCGCCTGGCTTGACCGAAGCAGTGGCCGCACTGCGGGGCGGTACCGCTAATAACTACATGACCGCCGATGTGAATGTGGGCCAAACTTATGAGCCCGTGGACACTGTTTCGACTGATGCTGACGGATTGGACAACCTAGCCCTCATTAGGCTGAGGATGGTGTCTCGGAGAAGCCCGACAGACGACTGGGTGCTACCCATCGATGGCGCAGCCTATGCCTCTGGCGCTACTCCAGACACGGTTAACCCAAACGGCGACCCGACCGACAGAGGCTTCAGCTTTATCCGCTGCGTTGACCTAGCCTGCGGTAGTGGAACTGGCCCAGTGGCAGAAATCTGGCGCGTCCCCATCAAAGACTCCGCCCTATTCGACGGGCGAGAGCGTATGAGCGTGCGAGCGCTCAATGTAGACCTCGATATCTTGCGGAGAGAGGTGATTGGCGGCGATTTTTGGCTGCCGGAGAGCGGTATTGTCTTTGCCTTCCGCGAGGATGCGGTGCGTGAGGATGCTATCGTGCGCCCCACCGATGGCGTAGCGGCGGCGGCCTGCGCTACCTTCACAGATCTGGAGGCGAACCTGTCCTGCAAGACCAACGCTGAGGGTGACGCTGTCGCGGCTTCCTTTGACCCGCCATTGACCGTCAACGCTCTGAGCGTCAAGCCTGTGGACTTTATTCCCGATCCCGACCGTCGTCCCCATGGCTTTCGCATGATGAACGGGAGAACCCTTAAGCGTACGAACGATGATTTGGCGCGGGGTATGTCGTTCATCACAGACAACAGCGTTTATATTCAGGGCAACTTCAACCTCCACGAGGACGGTAATCCTGCCCTCAATGCCCCAATTACGACACCTATTGAGGAGTTCGGCGACTTGGTTGCTAACTTTGTTGATGCAGATTGGCCTAATCGCTTCTACGCACGAAACGGCATCGATGCCCGCTTTGCTAATCCTGCCGTCGACAACTGGCGTCCTACCGAAATCTTGGCGGACGGCGTCAGCATCATTTCCAATGCCTACTGTGACGGCAGCATCGCCGACGGGTTTGTGACAGCCGGCGCTAATAATACAGCGGCAAGCGTGCCCCTCGATCAATACGGGTGTGGTACTGGAGATGGTCTGACGTCCTATCTCAACCAGCGGCGCCCCAGCACTGCTCCTGCGGACTGGCAGCGCCAAAATCAGTTTGACACTAACGCCGATTCTCCAATCGTAGTGACTCGCAACGGAACCCCAGTGACGAGTACAGGGCCCTACACCGGCAGCATATTCAATGTAATGAGTCGACAGGATAATGCGCTGATTGAAGCCCAAGAGACGCGGGTCAACGTCAGCATGATCAGCGGTATCGTGCCCTCACGGGAAGGCCAGTCCTACGGCGGTCTTCACAACTTCCCTCGCCTTCAGGAGAGCTGGGAAGACCCTAGCGGCGGTAACGACGATATTGATCTGTCGATGTCAGGGACGTTCATTCAGCTCAACTTCAGTACCTCGGCCACGGCGCCCTATGACCATGAGGCTTGGGAGCGCGGCGAAACAATCAATCCTGCGCGAAATCAAGACGATTTACCCTATTACGCTCCGCCGGAACGACGATGGGGTTACGATGTGGCGCTGCAGTTCGTGCCCGCTGCCCCGATCGCTCAGCGATTTTCGACCCTAAACCCAAACCGAAGCGAGTTCTACAACGAGCCAGCGCTAGACGATCCCTATATCGCCCAGCTCTGCCGAAGTGCGGTAGGTCAGGCAGGGTACAATGCGAATTTCTGTCCGGTTGCAAACTAAATCGAGTTAGACTCCGGGATTCAAAATGCCGTTTCCATTACGTGATAGGGGTATGAAACCATGACAAGAGCTGACTTAAGAGCGCGCTGCCGTTTGGCCATAGGGGCGATCGCGTCTAACCAAGGCTTGACCCTTATAGAGGCACTGGTAGCCATTTCTGTGGTGGTCATATCCAGCATCAAGGTCGTGCCGCCGCTCTTCCTGGCGGCGGCGACCCGGGTCCAAAATCGCCGCGCAGAAGAGGCCCTGCAGATTGCTCAGGCCGAGGTTGACCGTGTGCGAACTCTGGTCGAGCAGGGCTCCCAGTCCATTATGGATAACCTACCCCCCAGAGCAGATGAAGACGATTTGGTGGACGTGCCGGCGCCTGGGACTATCCACGGACAGGTCCGCTCAAGCGCAGCTTGCGGCGCGTACACGGGGGATGTTCTGGCCAATGCACTGACCGCGCTCCCCATCGATACAGACGGCGACTGCGCCACTGCAGAGTACTATCTCCAGAGCTTCCGCAACGACGGCGCGATTTTCATCGGCGGCTCAGACGAGCTGCCTGACTTTCGCATGGGGGTTCGAGTCTATTCCCGCAGTGCGGCTGACGGCAATGGGTTCAACGCCAACTTGGAGAGCCCTCCGACTCAGGCATCCCTAAAGTACAGCAGTGGAGAGGGCAACCAGCGCGTGCGTCCGCTGGCGGTGCTCTACTCGAACATTAGCGTCAGCAATACTGACACGTCAATCTGCAGCTTCCATCAAGACGTGTGTAACACCCCTTAATATCCAACGACGGATCCCAAGATCATGCCTCGGTATGCTGTTCCCTCTGAATATAGAAATTAAGCCATGGTTTCCATCCTTCGCGCATTAAAGCGATGCCGACGCAATCCTAACCGCGGGTTTACCCTCATCGAGCTGCTGATTACAGTCGCGGTGGGCGGTCTCATTATTTCGGGGCTGATGTATTTTGTGATCGATTTGACGCGGACGGACCAGCGCGAGGGCGATCGCACCGAAACCCAAAGAGACTTAAGGGCTGCCCTAGACTACATCAACTCAGAGCTTGAGCGGGCCGTTTACGTCTACGACAACAACTGCCTGCAGGGTATCGATGAAGATCCTGCCGATCAGATTCCTCCCTGCAATGGCCGCATCCCTCAGTTTCTCAACCTATCGCCTGGGATGACGCCAGTGCTAGCCTTCTGGAAGCTTCAGCCTCTACCGGATCCGATTAGGGACGAATGTTTTAATGGAACTGCAGGGGCCGGTGTTTCCTGCGCTTCGGGCAGTTCCTACACGTTGGTGGTTTATTCCATCGGCGTGCCTCCTGGCGATAACCCCCCTGCGCCCCTGGATAATTTAGAGGGGGAGGCGGGCATTTTCCGCCAGGCAATGACAATTAATACCGCCAATAACCCCAACTACGTCGGACCATTTAACGATCAAGCGCCGAGGTTTAGGGATTGGCCCGACGTGGATCGGGACGGTGAAGACGATGATACAGCCGCTGGGGGTGCACCGGTCTTTAATCAAGGGCCTGACCTGCTTGTGGACTTCGTGGCTAGCGGGGACGACCCCATTGGTCCGAATGCCTGTCCTGCGACTGCCGATTACGAGCTTGTGCCTCCCAATGGCCCTAGCAGTTTCTATGTCTGCGTTAACGACGGCATCGATGTAGCCAACGCGGGCAATCAAGATATTATCCTGTTTCTCCAGGGCAGCAGCGCGAACCGCTCCGGACTCTATCAAGAAGGCAACGCCTTCCGACCGACCCTAGAGTCACGCACCTTTATTCGCGGCGCCATCGATAAAAACCCCCGCAATCTGTAATCTGCAGCCTCGGGGCTGCGCGGCCCCCATCCCTACTCCACCCACCGATTTATACAGCCATGAGACACCGCTCTACCGACGCTGGATTTACCCTATTTGAGGTCCTTGTGGTCGTGATCATTGCTAGCGTGCTGGCCGCGATCGCTGCCCCGAGCTGGGGCGCTTTTCTCAATCGGCAAAAGGCCAAGCGCGCCAGCGACCACATCCGACAGGCCATCCAGTTTACCCAGGCTGAGGCCCGCCGCCTGCGGAGCGATCGCACTCTCGTCGTCGATACGGCCACCAACGAGCTGATTTTTCCCCTGCGCGACACCGCCAACGCCGCCGAAAGAGTGGCTAAAGCCGTTCCCCTGACTGAAGGTGATTTTGGGGCTGACACGTTCGCCCTCACCGTCACCGACGTGAATAGCGCCCCCCTCGACAACGCAAACGAATTCCAGCTCACGTTTAGCGCCAACGGCGGGATTGACGTCAACCAAAACCCCCCGGACACGCCAGTTTTTCTGACGGCGTCTCCCAATAACTCCAACGCCTATCGCTGCATCATCGTTCGCTCTCTGCTGGGCAGCCTCAACACCGGCAGCAATGCTCAAGAATGCAGCGTTCCCTAACCGCCCTCTGGCCAGCGACCCCATCCACGGCCCGTCTGCACGGTCCCAAATGGTAGAGTAGCGGGATAGTTGCGGAGCGTAACCATGGCACAAAAGCGTATTGGACTGCTGTTTGGCGGACAGTCGGGAGAGCATGAGGTCTCCATCCGCTCAGCCCAGGCGATCGCCCATGCCCTGGCCCATGACGCCAACCGCGATCGCTATGACGTTCTGCCCTTCTACATTCAGAAGAACGGCGTTTGGCAGTCCCCTGAAGCCTCTAAGCCCGTCCTGACTGCGGGCGAGCCCCCCCAGGCGCTGCGAGAAGGCAGCCTCTGGCGCTTCCCTGACGAGGCAGCCTCCGTCGAGGTCTGGTTCCCGGTGCTTCACGGACCCAATGGCGAAGACGGCAGCATTCAAGGGCTGCTGCAGCTCATGGGGATTCCCTATGTTGGCCCCGGCATCCTCGCGTCGTCGGTGGGTATGGACAAGCTAGCGATGAAAAGCGCCTTTGCCCAAGCCGGGTTGCCCCAGGTGGATTACCTGGCCGTTACCCGAGACGAGGTGTGGTCAAACCCCTGCATATTTCCCAAGCTGTGCGATCGCATTGAGGCATCGTTGCCCTACCCCTGCTTCATCAAGCCCGCTAACCTGGGGTCGTCGGTGGGGGTGTTCAAGGTGCGATCGCGCGACGAACTGGAGACGGCCCTCGACAGCGCCGCCAGCTACGATCGCCGCTTGATTGTGGAGGCGGGGGTGACGGCGAGGGAGGTGGAGTGCGCAGTGCTGGGAAACGACGCGCCTCAGGCCTCGGTGGTGGGGGAAATTACTTTTGACAGCGATTTCTACGACTACGACACGAAATACACCGAGGGTAAGGCAGCGCTACACATTCCAGCGCCCCTGCCTGAGGCGATCGCGGCCCTGGTGCAGCAGCGGGCCGTGCAGGCGTTTCAAACCTTAGACTGCGCTGGGCTGGCGCGGGTGGACTTCTTCTACGTTGAGGCCACGGGTGAAGTGCTAATCAACGAGATCAATACCCTACCGGGCTTCACCGCCACCAGCATGTACCCCACCCTCTGGGGGAATACCGGGGTGGATTTCCCCGAGCTAGTGCACCGCTTAATCACCCTCGCGAGCGATCGCCATGTGTAGCGCAATCTTCATAATAGAGAAACGGTGAGCCGATTTTGCCCCGTTGCATGGACCCTAGCGCTTAGGCCCTGCAATCGGAAATGTCTCCCTTTCAAGGTGTATCCAAAAATTAACCGGTAGGCGATCGCGCAGCCAGCGTCAACCGCGCTGCCACACCCCCCTTGAATTCGTCATGCATCACCTCAAACCGTCGCCAGCGCTCCGCTGGATGCTGGCCCATCCACTGCTCATGTGGGTAGGCGCCTGGTCCTGTACCATGGTGCTCTGCTGGCTAGGGCTGGCGCTGCTTCTGCACCCCAGCGTCGTCGTGCTGTCGCTCCACCGCGAAAATCCGATTTCAGTGATTGAGCCCAAGCCGGTTTACACGCCCTTAACCCAGCCCATCAACCCCAAAGCTGCTGCCCGGAGAGAATCACGCGAGTTTTCCATTGTCCCCGTTTTAGGGCTGGCGATGGCCTGTATTGTGGGCTCCCGCATGATGATGGGCCGAATGCGATCGAATTATTAAGCTGCGTTGGTCAATGGCTGGCCCCCCGACCCATGAACGGCGTCAACATTTTACGATGTGACGGCTGCACATTGAGATTGCGGCGCGACAACTCAAATGTGATGGCGCGATCGCGAGTGTAGGACGATGAATATTGCGTTTTCAGGCAGCGATCTTTAGTGTGCGGCAATAAACATTGTGTTTTCAAGCGGCGCTCTGAATATGCATCGCTGTACATTGCGTTTTCAGGCGGCGATCGCAACTGCGGGGCGATGCAATTAAGGTCATGCATTAATTCCTGCTGCTATTGCTCCGAGGTTCTTCAAACCAGTTGCATGAAAGCTTGCTAGACTAGCTAGACGATGGTTCTAGCGGAGACCAGCCGCTAGAGGCGCTGTAGTCTATGGCTCCCCAAGCCCTGGCTGCGGCGTTAGGGAAAGCACGGTGATTCGCTGGCATCAAGCCAAAAAGCCCGCCAACCGCCCCTAGGGCGCCACAGGGCCGATCGTGACAAAGCGATCGCGAAAAGTCCGTCACTGTCCCGCAGCTGTGATCTGAGCCGCGTTACGCCTCTAGGGCGGGAGAAGCGCAAACTCAGTCAGTCAGAATGCCTGCCATCTGCAACAAAATGTGACGCTTCAATCTATCTGCGAGGTACAGATGATGCACTTAGCTCTCAAGCGCTGGATTCCCCTGCGCTGGGGTGGGAGGGGTAATGGGTAAGCTACCAGTTACCGTAATCACCGGCTTTTTGGGCGCAGGGAAGACCACCTTGATTCGCCACCTGCTCACCCACAGCGGCGGGCGGCGTATCGCAGTGTTGGTGAACGAATTTGGCGAGATTGGCATTGACGGGGACCTGCTGCGCGCCTGTCAACTGTGCGACGAAGCACCTGCGATCGCGACCCAAGACGATCAAGCTGAGCCAAACTCGGTTCCAAACGCCACAGCCCCTAATCCAGCAACGCCCAATATTGTCGAGCTCACCAACGGCTGCCTCTGCTGCACCGTGCAGGAGGAGTTTTTGCCCACCATGCAGGCCCTACTGCGCCGCCGTGAGCAAATCGACTGCATTGTGATTGAAACCTCAGGCCTAGCGCTGCCGCAGCCGCTAGTGCGGGCCTTCCGCTGGCCTGAGATTCGCACCCAGGCCACCGTAGACAGCGTGGTGACCGTGGTAGACGGGGAGGCGATCGCTTTGGGCGAGGTGGCCAGCGACCCTGAGGCCCTGGCCCAGCAGCGGCGAGAAGACCCCAGCCTCGACCACGAAACGTCCATTGACGAGCTGTTTGCCGATCAGCTCGCCTGCGCCGATATGGTGCTGGTGACCAAGCTCGATCGGCTCAGCCCTGACCAAAAGACAAAAGTAGAGCAGCAGCTCGCCCAGCGGCTTCCCGCCGGGGCTAATGTCATCCCTTGCGCCCAAGGGCGTATCAGCCCTGAGGTGCTGCTGGGTCTGGATGCTGAAGTTGAAGCCCACATGGACGCTCGCTCCGGTGCCCACGACCATGAAGACCATGACCATGAAGGGCACGATCACGATCACGATCATGAGCACGACGATCACATCAATTCGGTCCACATTACCCTGAAGGGCGCCGTTGAGCCTGATGAGCTAGTGTCGCGCCTCAGGGCCTTAGGCCAAACCCATACCCTCTACCGAGTGAAGGGGTTTGTGGCTGTCCCCAATAAGCCCATGCGTCTGGTGCTGCAGGGGGTGGGTCAGCGGTTTGACTCGTTTTACGATCGCCTTTGGCAGGCGGACGAGCCGCGACAAACTCGCCTCGTGCTCATTGGCGACCAGCTCAACGCCCAGGATATTCAGCGATCGCTATCGCGGCAGCTCAGCGGCGTTTAGCCCACCCTTTAGAATTCAGGACTTTGTATTTATGTCTCACCCCACACAACCCATTCCCACACCGCCTGTCCCGACACAACCTGCCACAACACAACCCACCACAACACCATCCATCCACACCGTGCCGGCCCTAGCCACGCGCCTGTCCGAGCTAGATGAGTCCCTTTCTAGGCGAGACATTGCCCTCGACCCTGCAGGCTACTTCGTCATTTATTTAGACCGTGAGCACCAGCTCATTTGTGCAGCGCACTATACCAACACCATTAGCGACTCTGGCGTTGCCCTTGACCCAGACACGGGTAAGCCGCTGCCCTGTAACAGGACGCTCAAGCGGCGGCCAACGCGCGTTTATCAGGGGCGCAGCGCCAAAGAGATTGGCATTCAAATTACTGAGGTGCCCAATCCGCCGCTGACGAAGCTCGACCATGCGCTCTACCTCGGTCGGGAGTTTGTCCGCGCTGAGCGGGCATTGATTGACGACCAGGACTACGTTCAAGATTAGCGCTCAAGATTAGCGTTCGTCGCCGCCAGAAATTGCGTTTAGAATGAGGTTGCCGGATTATAGGCTAGAGTATTTGGATAGGGATCTAGCCTGGTTTTAGGCTATCGAGCAGGGCAAAAAGTACGGATTGTCAGTACTTGGCTACTTGTTGATAGCTTTGGCCACTTTCAAGATAGGGTATGTCCAATTCACGCGCTACTCCCCATAGCGGTAATGCGAGCAGCGGCCACCATGGCGGCTACAATCACCTTGCCGCCGAACCTCAGCCCGCCGCCTCGCGATTTCCTGGGCTCGGCATCCTTCGCAGCCGCTTGATCTGGATGACCCTTGGCACTGCCGTGTTTGCCGGTGCGGCAACGGTGGCGGCCACCAGCCTGCTGCGGATTCCAGGGCTGCCCAACTGCCCGTCCATTTTCTGGCCCACCGCCTCGGCGACCCTGCGCATCTACTGCGCCGAGCTTGCTGCCGAACGCAACACCGAGCGCGATCTGCGTCGGGCGATCGCGTTGGTGGGTGCGCTCCCCGACGATCACCCCATGCGCGCCGAGCTAGACCGCATGATCGAGGAGTGGTCATTTGAGCTGCTCGAACTGGCCGAAGAGACGTTTCACCAAGGCGACCTAGAGCGAGCGCTCTCCATTGCCCGACGAATTTCCCGGAAATGGCCTGCCCACGCCCAGGTGGATGAAAAGACCAGCGCCTGGCGCGATATCTGGGCCACTGCAGAAAGGCTGTTCCAAGAAACGGAATCTGCCCTGCGCCAGGAAGAATTCAAGCTTGCCTTCGCGCTTGCCCTAGACCTATCTTCTGTAAACAACCGCTACTGGCAAACCGTCAAGCAGCCCCAGCTCAGCCGGCTGGTGGAGGTCACCCGGCAGGAGGGCGAGAAGCTCTCTGAGGCCCGCTACTTGGCCCGCCAAAACAGCCTCGCCGACCTGCTCAAAGCGATCGACTTGGTGAGCGAGATTGGGGAAAAGAGCTATCTCCATGCCGCCGCTCGCCGGACGTCTAACCAGTTTTGGCAGACGGCCCTCGACATGGGCCTCGAAGCCCTAGACTACGGCGACAGCCAGCAGGCGCTTGCCGTGGCGCGGCGGCTGCCCGATACCCCCGAATATAAGGCACGATCTGAAGACCTGCGGGAGCTGGCGCTGGCGGTAATGCAAGCCGGTAAAGACACCATCCCCGACATCGAAAACGCCATCATCCAGGCAAAGAAGATCCGCCCCGGCAGGCCGCTCCACTACCGGGCTGATGAATTTATCCGCTATTGGCAGGCCGACATCCAAAACCTGCAGCAGCTGGCCCAAGCCGAAAGCATTGCCGCCCGGGGGGGCTCTGAGAACTTGCGGGCCGCGATCGCCCAAGCCCAGCTCGTGAGCAATAATCAGCCCCGTGCGGGCCAAGCCCAAAACGCGATCGATGAATGGCGTAGCGAGATTCAGCGTATTGAAGACCGACCGCTGCTTAACCAAGCCGAGGACATTGCGGCCCAAGGCGACGCCCGCTCGCTAGAGACCGCGATTGGCCGGGCTCAGCAGATTTCATCCGACAGCATTCTCTACGACGAGGCGTCTAGCGCCATCAGCCGCTGGCAGAGGCAGCTCGACCGCATTACCGACGCGCCCCTCCTAGAGCGCTCTCGGGCGCTGGCCCGCGAGGGCAGCTACGACGAGGCGATCGCCCTACTGGAGGGACTAGACCCTGACCACGGCCTCTACGACCAGGCCCAGGGTCAGCTTGAGCAGTGGCAGCAGCAGACCGAAGGGGAGTCATTGCTAGAAGAAGCCTTAGCCTTGCGGGAAGCCGGCAGCCCCGCCAGCGTCGCCGACGCCATTCAGCTCACCCGCCGCGTCCCCCGCAACAGCTCAAGCTGGTTTGAGGCCAACCGTCTGGGCAATCAGTGGAGCGAAGACCTGCTGAACTTTGCCCGCCAGGCGGCTGGAGAAGATCTGCAGCAGGCGATCGCGATCGCCCAGCTGATTCCGTCCGACATGGCGGCCTACGACACGGCCCAGGAGCTGGTTACCGTGTGGCAGGGGCAGTAGGAGATTTGCCGCCAAGCCCAAAGCGTCGAGCCCAAAGCGTCGAGCCCAGAGGTTAGGTTAGAGAATTAGGTTAGAGCCGCGACTGAAACCCGTGCCGCCACCTGCTGCGCCACCGCTCGCAGCGCCTTGGCCGAGGCGGAGTGGGGCTGGTCTATCACAACAGGCACCCCGCGATCGCCCCCTTCCCGCAGCCCCATCTCCAGGGGAATGCAGCCCAGCAGGGGTAGCCCCAGCTCCTCTGAAGTCTTCTGTCCACCGCCAGAGCCGAAGATATCGTACTGGCGATCGGGGAGGTCAGGGGGAATGAAGTAGCTCATGTTCTCCACGATTCCTAGCACCGACACCCCGAGCTGCTGGAACATCTTCAGCCCCCGGCGAGCGTCCTGCAGGGCCACGTTTTGAGGCGTAGTGACAATCACCGCGCCGGCCATGGGCACTGCTTGGGCCATGGTGAGCTGGGCATCGCCCGTACCGGGGGGCATGTCCACAATCAAGTAGTCCAGCTCGCCCCAGCTCGCCTGATAGAGAAACTGACGAATGATGCCGTTGAGCATGGGGCCTCGCCAGATAACGGGCTGATCTTTATCAATTAAAAAGCCCATGGACACCAGCTTGACGCCGTAGTTAAAGGCAGGCTCCAGGATTTGGCCATCGGACCCCTCTTGCACGGTAACGCCGGTATTGGCGAGCCCCAGCATAGTGGGGGTGTTGGGGCCATAGATGTCGGCGTCAATCAGGCCGACCTTAGCGCCGCTGTCCGCCAGAGCCACGGCCACATTCACAGCCACTGTGCTTTTGCCCACGCCCCCCTTGCCGCTGGACACCGCTAGAATATTTTTCACCCCATCAATGCCCTGGCGATCGGGCAAAGACTTCTGCTGCGGGGTTTCTGCCGTCACCGCCACATCCACAGAGGCAACCCCAGGCAGGGTTTTGACGGCCTTCTCGCAGTCTTCTACAATAAATTCTCGCAGCGGACAGGCCGGCGTCGTCAGCACCAGGGTGAAGCTCACCTGGCCGTCTTCGACCTCTACATTGCGGATCATATTGAGTTCAACTAGACTGCGGCGCAGCTCTGGGTCCTGAACGGGTTTGAGAACATCAAGAATAGCGGCGGCGGTGAGGGTCATGGCTGCGGCGAGCTGGGTAAAAGGGGCTGTTGCATTAATCCTATCGCCTATGGGAACCTCGCCGGTGAAAAGCTCGACGTGCTGTAGACGATGGGATGCACTACTCTCATCCTATCGCTTAGGAAAAGCTTCGTTATCGCCCTCATCGATAAGAAGATTACCGTAGACGAGGACAGCGCCTTGAAAGACATTTACGCCGCATTGGGAAACTCCGGCGTCGCTCCGACTCCTGGGTAGCCAGGCGCTCAGTCTATCTCATCTAAGTGCTCCGACACGTCTCGGTACAGGTTCAAAATGTGGTGATCTTTGAGGCAGTACAGGACGTTCCGCCCCTGCTTTCGGTAGCTCACCAGCCGCGCCGTCCGCAAAATGCGCAGCTGGTGAGACACAGCCGACTCACTCATTTCCACGGCTTCAGCTAGATCTTTGACCCGCATGGCCTTCGCCGCTAGCGCCGATAGAATCCGCCAGCGGTTTGGGTCGCTCAACACGCTGAAAAATTCCGCCATGCGCTGCGCCTTGTCAAGGCTCAAGATGTCCAAGATTGGTGAGATGTCTACTTTTGGAGGGGCCTTCTGATTAGATAATACCTGAAAGCCTGTTCAGGTGTTACCATAAAAACGTGAACGCCTGTTCATACATCTTCCACTTTAAACTCGCCCCGAGTTGATGGACTTGTCGACCTAACCTATCCAAGGAGACCTTCCCATGACTACAGTGACTCAAATGAAATGCGCCTGCGATTCTTGCCTGTGCATCGTAAATACTGACGATGCGATCCAGAATGAGGGCCATTATTACTGCAGCGAAGCCTGCGCTAACGGCCACTCAGAAGGAAATTCTGGATGTGCTCACGCGGGCTGCGGCTGTAGCTAGCTAAAGCTGATGCAGATCATCTAGCGCCTAAGGCTGTGTGCCTATTGCAGGCACGCTGCTCCAGGCGCTATGATTGAGCACCGCTACAACTGGCATCTAGGCCTATCATGATCATCCTGGACCCCGACTTTCCTAACGTTGTCTGGTCGTTTAGCTATCGAGGTTGGCAGCTTGAGATTGACCAGAGTGAGGAAGATGGGTTCGTCTTCTACTCGGTGTGGGCCAATTACGTCGATGGGAGTGCTGTGGCGGTACCCTTTGCGTCCAGCCGCCGGGCCGCGATTCAGCGCGGTAAGGAATATGTAGACGCCCGATTTCAGGCGCTCAGAGATGCGAAATAACGCAGTTTATTTGCTGCTCAAATAGAGCGAGACATAGACGCGGCGTGGGCAAGTTGTCTATTCGATAAGATCGACCCAATCTTCTGGCGCTAAGCTTGCCTGGATGGTAAAGCCGCCCTGACCATCTGGCGTGAGGACGAAGCCAATCCCCTGAGGTTCTGGGTAAATGCCAGTTGCAGACTCAAACACGTCATCATGTCCAACGATAACGGTGTTAGTGCCCGCAGTGGGTGTAGCGGTCAGCAGGGGCATAATCCCCGCCCTCATCTGCGCCACCTGCTCGTCTGTATACTCTTCTGCCGGGGCAAAGTTGAGCCCTGGCTGCTTGGTATAGCGTCCAAAAGCTAAGTCTGCTGTCTGCCAGGCCCGACAGTACTGGCTCGCGTAGACAGCGCCCACGGGGATATCTAAAAACTGAAAGGCAGAGCCAATCTGCGTTGCATCCTGCCAACCTGCTTCACTCAGCGATCGCTGAGTGGAGCAATCATTAACGTCTAGGTTGGGGTCTGCTTGGTCTGCGTAATCTGCTTCGGTTTGGGCATGTCGAAAGAAGATAACGTGTCCACCTTGCTGCAGTGCGCTGAGCAGCGCAGCACCGTCTAGGCGGTTCTCAAAAGTAGCGCCATCGCTTTCTTGGCTTATTAACTCTGCTGCAGGATGCTCTGTAGATGGCAGTTCAAGGCTTTGAGCTGACGCTGCGGCCTCAATGGCGATCGCTGTAGCACTGACTCCCAAGCAGGCCCCGATACCGGTCCAAAGTTTCACTGTTCGTTTCACTTCGTTCTATCTCCTCTATCTGTAAAGCTGTCCATAACGTAGAAGTTGCGAGTTCTACAGGCGCTTGAATTTGCCTGAAAACTTGATTGAATTGATTATACGTCATTAATGACATTTTTTCTCAAGAAACTGGACGATAGACTTTCACTAAAAGTGCATCGTGCCTTGGTAGCCTTCAGGCTCAACTATGCCGTATGCTTTGCCCTTATGGCCTAGGAGGGATAAACCCGCGCTAATTGGCGTATTTAGCTTTCAACAAAGAACGGGTAGAAGTTTAGCCTGGACAGTAAGCAGGCTAAGGCGTCAATTTTTGTGTTAGGCATAGCTGAGAATGGAGCTAATAAGCTTTGTCAGTTGATAATTTATGTCAACTGTCTGCTTGCCGTCGTCCCGCCTGCACCACTGACCATGATCCGCCGCGCCATGGCGGCACCCAAGCCTAACCGAGTGCCGCCAACGGTCAGAATGACTGATCCGCTTCCTCGGCGACTAATGACTTGAACCTCGCTCCCACAGGAAAACCCAAGTTGCTGAAGATAGTGGACCGTAGCGCGATCGCCCTGAAGCGCACTGACGTAGAGGCGATCGTCGATCGGCGCCTTTGACAGAGGGAAGGCTGACGATTCAGGAGAATTAGCTTGAAGAGCATGCCCCTCCTGGTATGTGGGTAGAGCCTCCCGTTCTAGGCTGCCGCCAATGTAGGTAAATCCCCAATCGTCCCCATACAAAGCCTGCCGGGGAGCAGCGCTGAACCGAGAATCTGTGCGAAGCAGCTTTTTGAGCATAGCAGTTGCAACTCATTCCGTTTTTGCTATCGTAGTCCACTGGCTGCACTATTGAAACAGATTCTTGATTAAATTTGCCAAACGCGAAAGCCTATGTCAGTAGCGTTCTGCCAAAACGCCTGACCTGCTTGATAAATCGCGATCGCTCGCTGACATTTGGCTTCTGTACGTTGTTGTTTTTGATTTTCAATAACTACCTAGTTATTGAAAATATATCTCAGCTTTATGGCAACCTGAGATGGTTTGTTCTGGAGCCAGGCCCTGGCATAGGGAGTTTGTTGATATTCAATCTCAGATGAGCGTAATTCTGATTGGACTCAACCAGGCGCTTATGTGCCTCAAGCTAGTTCCCTATATCCCAGGTAAATCTGAGGGAAAAAGTCACTTTCACATAAATCGATACAAAACTTCAGTCCCGGATTGTTGCGAATTATTCTGATGTATGGTGAAATTGCTATTGAGAAGTAATGTCAATAAGTTCAGGGGATAATCCAGCTTGCTGTGATTACTACTGCTGCACTGTTGTAGAAGTTCTCTCCCTAAATGGGCACCGCTCAGTTCAGCGCCCTTTTTCCTCGTTGCTGACAGCTGTTAACGCCTATGAAATGCCTTTGCTGCTCTGGTTCTCTGCTCCGACACGTGGGCAAAAGCGGCATCTACTGGTTTTGCGCTTCTTGCCGGACAACCCTGCCGCCAGTCAAAAAATCGGCTCAGCCCGGACTGAAATTTTCGTACGATTCTCAACACACATAGCTATGACATTATCGACCCTATCCACTGCAGACGCTGTATGGCTCAGCGTTAGCCCCAGTTTTCAGCGACTGGACCAAAAACTCTTAGTTCGTCTGGCAAGCCACTGCTCAGTGAATCGCTGGGACTATTCCCAAACGCCAGACGAACCCTGCTCTCTAGCCATCGGTCTAACGCTGCTCCATGACTACATCAAGGGGTGCAATCGTCCTTTGCACCTAGTTGGCCACAGTACGGGAGGACTCTTAGGTCTGCTCTATGCCAGAAAGTTTCCTAAACGCGTTGCGTCACTCACGCTTCTATCAGTGGGCGTCAACGCGGCGGTTGACTGGAAGGCCCACTACTATACTCAGCTAGAGCAGCTGCACTGTAGCCGAGCCCGCGTCCTGGCGCAAATGGTGTACGTCCTGCTGGGGCATCAGCCAAAGCATTTGTTAAAGCGGTGGGTTGCAGTTCTAGAGCAGGATCTGGTTCAGTCCCTTTCACTGCATTCTCTGACTAAGATATTTAGCTTATTTCCGTCAGGGGTACCAGTGCCGCTGCTGGCGACTGGAGGTAGTGAAGATGCGATTGTGGATCCCACTCAGCTTCAGGGCTGGCTCCCTTGGCTCAAACCAGGCGATCGCACCTGGCTTTGCCCCCATGGACGCCACTTCTTCCACGACACCCATCCGAAAGAAGTGGCTGATGAGATTCTTAGCTTTTGGAGCACCACTTCTGAACCGAGCGTATCTTGCTGCCCAGAGCCAATGGATGTGTGCCCATGACCATGTCTCCAATGGGTCACATAGCGCTCAGCTCAGCGTTAATCGTGCTGGTCCCGCTGATAATCTGGGCCCTGCTGGCAGGCTTCTTGCTGGCGATCGCCCTCGCAGCCAATGAGGAGACTAAGTGACTGCGGCAACTCCACCGAATTCCCTGTCATCGCTGCTGCTATGTTCCCAAACATTATGATTTATCTACCAATCTCAAGCTTAATAAATCGCCAATTGCGTTACCTAATGTGTCATTATCTTTGACAAGGCGAACGCTATTTATGCCTCACTGTCGATAGAAGCATAGACTAAGTTTTTCTTTGTTCATTCTGGCTATCTTGACATCGAGGGCAGATTGCATGGACGGTAAACTGGCAGTCTAGAAGCAAAAAGTCGCGACTTTGAGCTTCTTTCATTCCCACCTTAGTAATTAAGTCTTCCTCGAATTCTTCAACAAAGCCACATTGAGTACAGACGAGGTGGTGATGGTGATTGACAAACGGCATGTTAAGTTCGTAATACTTTCTATCTTCAGACAAATCCAGCTCTCTCAAGAGGCCTAAATCAACCATCAAGTGCAGCATTCTATAAATCGTAGAAATTCCGATTCTATCTTTTCGTGAGAGATTCTGATAGATTTCTTCTGCGCTTATATGATATCCAGAAGGCGCATTATTGAAGATCTCCAATATCTTTTTTCGCTGATTCGTCAGCCGAAAGCCTCCTTGCCTAAGAAGTAGCTTGAGAGTTTCAGAGTACTGAAATGGTATTGATTTAAGCTCTCTTAGTTCCATAACTTTAAAGGAAAGGGCAATCGCTAATTAGTTTATTGAAAATTGGTTTCAGTATGAGTAACTATTGAAAACTGTTTTCGATATCTCTAACCGTCCAGACTCTTTGACAAATTTGTGTTTGAGCATTGGCATCTTCTATGGTCAAGGATTGTAAGTAATGATAAAGTCGAGGGAATCGTAAAAGATTTGCTCGCTCCTGACGAACTTTTATAAGAGGAGAAACTATGCCTACTACTGAAGTCTTGCTCCAGTCTTATGGAGAAGTTGCCAACAACGCGATTCTGTTTGAGAAATCGACTACTGAACCGATTATTGAAGGGCTTGGGACTACCTACGCCAGCTTCACTGCACTTTATTTGCAGTACCAAAAGCATCATTTTGTGGTGGAGGGTTCTGAGTACTACATGCTGCACCAGTACTTCTCTGAGAGCTATGAAGAAGTCCAAGGCCACACTCACGAGGTGGGCGAGCGGCTCCACGGTTTAGGTGGCGTACCGGCAGTGACCTTTGGCGAGCTCGCGCGGCTCTGCTGCTTTGAGCAGGAGTCGGACGATAGCTACCGTGCTCGCCTGATGATTGAGCACGACCTTAAAGCAGAGCAAGCTATCATTGCCTTGATTCGCCGTCTTGCTAGCCAAGCTGAGAGTCTGGGCGATCGCGCCACGCGATACCTCTACGAGCAGATTTTGCTCAAAACCGAGGAGCGAGCCTATCATCTCGACCACTTCCTCACGCGCGACAGTCTGAAGCTGAACTGGTAACCCCCGCTCAATGGGCCAAAATCCTGCATCTCGGTAGCGGTGCGGGATTTTGTGGAGGTGTGATGCTGACCTCGGCTACGCCGCGATCGCTTTCTGCCAGTGGGCTTTTCGCTAGGGACGTCATCATAGCTGCACAGGTTGCTTCCAGCACTGCTCTAGATGGGCTGTCAAATCGTTCCGCGACTTGACGAGCCGTTGAACGACGCTCCACACTTGCACCACCGCCGCAGCCGTGTTGACATCTACGCGCAGGGGGCGATTGTAGCCACACTGGCAGGGAATAGATAATTCCTGTAAGCGAAGAAATACGCTCCAGCGCTCAATCGGATTGAGATCTAACGTGGCGGCTGAATCGATGTCGGCGTTGTTCATGGCGTGTCAAGGGTGAGTTGGAGCTAAAAGATTGAATTGTGGAAACTGCGATCTATGCCGCTTGTAGGGATTCGACAAGCGGGGCGTCAAGCGGGTCAGAAGATGGTTTTTGGGAATGAATGCGATCGCTAAATCCGCGTTTTTATTTGAGAATAATTCCAAACTGAGCTGTGGGGCGATTTCAAGTCGGCCCCGCAACTCTCAGATGCCCTGCAGGCAATAGAAGATCGCCTGCAGCCATTATTTACAAATAGATATGGGGGGCTATATCTGGCAGGACTAATCGCGCCGCTAATTGGCTTAATGACAATCGTTAGTAATAAAATAGCTAATCTCGGATCTTAATGCAACAGATTTTCAATAATTTCGAGCCGCTCAAGCCTCTCCCACAGGCAGACAAAATTGAGGTCAAAGCTCCCTATCATAGCCAGTAAGCCTGTTTGAATCGGGCACAGCTTTGGTCAATACTCTGCAGGAAAGCCCCTTATGCCCCCCAAATTGTCCGCATCATCCTCAATACAATGGGGTAATGGCGATCGCGTAGTGGTGTTTTTGCACTACTTCGGCGGAGCGGCGGAGAGCTGGTGCTGGGTCGCGGAGCAGCTGACCCAGCAGCTGACCGACTGCCGATGCATCGCGCTCAATTTACCCGGCTTCGGAGGAACCGCTGCCCCAAAGCATCTCTCTCTGCAGCATTACGCTGACGCTGTTTCTACCGAGCTCACGCAACTTGGCGTCAACAAGTATGTTCTGATAGGTCATTCCATGGGGGGAAAGGTTGCCCTGCAGGTCACAGTCAGCAGCAGTACCCCTCCCCAACATGTCGTTTTGGTAGCCCCCTCCCCGCCGACGCAAGAGCCTATGCCAGAAGCGGAAAAACAGCGTCTTCTTGACAACCACCCCAGCCGAGAAAACGCCGAGACGACCCTCTCGAATGCGACCCAGAAGGCCCTGACGGATGAGCAGCGCGAACTTGCCATCCAAACCCACATGAATATTGAAGATGGCCCCTGGCGGTGGTGGCTACGGGAGGGCATGAACCACTCTATTGCCGATCAGATGGCGCAGATTTCGGTTCCAGTGACGGTGTTAGCCTCAAAAGACGATCCCGTAATTGACTATGGCTTGATTCAGAGCGACGTCCTCGATGTGATTCCCGGCGCTAAGGCCGTGGCGATCGCTGGGGTCGGCCACCTAATTCCCCTGGAAGCCCCGAATTGGGTCATAGCCCAGCTGTGCCAAATCGTCCAGTCGCTTTAACTCACTAATTCAAAACGTGCCTAGGCTCGTATGGGGTCAAGCATTATTCTGACTGCGCTTATGCTAAATCGCTGCAGTTGTAGGATTTGGTTACACACCGTAATGTTTGACGCTGCGTTTTTTGACACGCTTCGAGATAACTGACCATGATGAGGTGAAATTTCTGGCAGATTGACCAGGTTAATAGGAGGACGTTTTGAAACAATTGTGCACTGGACAGTAGGCAGGTGATAGTTGCCTGAAAGCTCCATCAGACAAGCATCTTAGCGTTTTTGGAGGCAGATCGGCAGAACCCCTGCCAGACATCGGTTTCAAGCGAACATCACCTCTTTAGAATCCAGTGCCAGACAACGCCGTAAAGTCTTTGTCTGTCCAGCGCGCTGTTTCAGTTGAGACGGTCATCACTCAAACCTCGCGATCGCCTTTCAAGCTAATGAATTCAGTGTGACATGCTGGATGAAGTGACTCCAAACCGTTTCTAAGATGAGTAGGTGAATTAAGATTTGTAAAGCGCAACAGCATTTTTCAGCTCTGACCGTGAAGTGAGTAAATGGAATTTGCCAGGGCGATCGCCCATTTACCGTCATTCACCATTCACCTGACGTCATATGCTTTACGATGCCGCCATTATTGGGGCTGGTCCTGCCGGATGTGCAGCAGCGATCGCCCTAGCTCGCTCCGGCCTCAAGACCTTAATCCTCGAGGCCTCCCCCTTTCCCCGTCACCGCCCTGGAGAATCCCTCCATCCCGGCGTCGAGCCCCTGTTTGAAGCGCTGGGGGTAGCCCGGCAGGTCAACGCCGCCGGTTTTTTGCGCCACTCGGGTCACCGCGTCGCATGGGGTAATGGCGACGACCAGCCTGGGGAGATGGTGCTGTTTGGCCGAGACGACGGCGGCGACTGGCGGGGCTTCCAGGCAAACCGCGCAGAACTCGACGCAGTGTTGCTGCGGCAGGCGATCGCCCACGACGCCATGGTGTGGCAGCCTTGCCGCGTCCAGTCGGTGGTTTTGGGCGGGAACGTAGCCAGCCTAGAGACCGACCGTGGCCCAGTGCGATCGCGCTACCTCCTCGACGGCTCGGGGCGCACTCAGTGGCTCGCGCGACAGCTGGGCCTATCGTTCACTCCCCACTCCCATCCCCTGCGGGCTCGCTACGGCTATGTTCGCTGCCCAGAGGGACCCAGCCCATTCGACATGCCCCTGATGCAGCGCGACGCCGACGGCTGGACCTGGGTAGCAAGAGTCCGCCCCGACCGCTGCGCCTGGGTGCGGATGCGCTTTGACGGCGCTGACCCCGGCGGCGACTGGCGGCTACCGCAGATGCTGGATTTTTATCCAGCGGGACTGAGCAAGGGGGAGGACGTCACCTGGCGCATTTGCGAAACCTTGGCGGGTGAGGGGTGGTTCCTCCTGGGCGATGCCGCTTTTATTCTGGACCCAGCCTCTTCCCACGGGGTTTTGAAAGCGCTGATGTCGGGCATGCAGGCGGCCTATTTGGTGACGGCCTGCAGTGAAGGAAAGCTCACGGGCGCGATCGCGGCCCAGCTCTACTCTGAGTGGCTGCGCACCTGGTTTGAGAGTGATGTGAGCCGCCTGCGGGAGTTCTACTGGGGCGGGCAAGACGCGCCGCAGCTTCCCCAGTTGATTTAATTCTATGGAACTTAAGCATCGGCCCCCTAAATCCCCCAATGCTGGGGGACTTCGGAACTCAGAACCCCCCAGCATTGGGGGGCAGGGGGGCTACACCAGCTCAACGCGTAAGCCCTGCCTTATTGAAATTTAGACTCACCGAACAGAGAAGATAACCTACCATGCCTCTAATTACTGACATAAAACGAATCTGCGATCGCCTTGCCAACGCCGGCTGGCGGGCCTTGATGCTTAAGCACGGCATTGATATTCAGCAGCCCACAGAGCAGGCCCTAGCTGACGCCCTCGACAAGCCCGTCCAAGTGGATCGGCGCATTCCAGGGTTTGAAGACTTTATCATCGGCACAGCCCGGGGCATCGAACCGGGTCAGCCTGCCGCTAGCCTGCTGTACCATGCCTTGGCCGCCCCCGGCGTAGCGGTAGTGCCCCAGGAAAATACTGCAGTGGGGGCGCTGAGTCAGCCCATCACCGCATTCCCCACCCTGGAAGAGCTGGACGCGATCGCCAACTACATCTACGCCAAGGCCAACCGTAGCCTAGAGGACGTGCGGCGTCGGGCCGCCGAGCTGCTGGATATCACCCCCGACGCGGTGCAGATGGTAGTTGGGGTATTCGCCTCAGAATATCGCCCCGCCCCCGAAACGCCCCACCAGCGCCACGCCGACTTCTGCCACTCCCGTACCGGCGTCGCTCGGGTGGGCACCACGCGGCCCGCTTACGACGGGGAACTGCGGGGCTACCGCCCCTTTGAAGAGGGGGACAGCGTCAATACCATTCGCGTTTTGCCCTGCTACTACACCACCTGGCTGGCGGTGCGATCGCGCCGGAACGAGAGCCGCTTTGGGCCGTCCCGGGGGCGGGCAGATGACAACGTCCGCAACTTTTGGGTGCCGGTGCACAAGCTGTTCGACGGGGACGAGTGCCTCGTGGGGGAGACGCTGCAGATTACCCTCTCGGCACAGCACCAGAACAAGAAACTAGAGCGGCTGCACCAGCACCTGGAAAACCTGCAGATTTCCACGGGCTTTAGTCCCGCTGAGCGTCAGCAGGCCCCCTTTATCCAGGAGCAGGGCCTAGCCAACTGGCTAGACGCGTTTCAGGGCGGCGCCGGTTTGCTCAGCCCCCAGCCCCAGCCCCTCGTGGCCCG
>JBHJHJ010000117.1:0-6778 GCA_050330955.1 Elainellaceae cyanobacterium
TCTCATCAGGCATGTGGCGCTGAATCTACTGCGTCAAGATACTTCTGCTCGCTGTGGCATTAAGGCTAGGCGTCTCAAGGCTGCTTGGGATGACAGCTACCTCGCCCGTATCCTCGCGGCATGAGTATGCGTTTGCCCTAGTACCTCAAATCAGCAGCGCCAGGCAAATTACCAAAAGGTAGTAATATAATCAGGCATTTTTGGACGTAGACATCGAGGATAAAAGCCATGGCGCAGACTGCTCAACGACTCACGGATCAGGTGGCCGTCGTCACCGGAGCCTCCCGGGGAATTGGCCGCGCCACTGCCCTAGCGCTGGCGGCGGAGGGGGCCAAGGTCGTTGTCAACTACGCCCGTTCGGCAGAGGCAGCCGAGGCCGTTGTCGCTGAAATTCAGGGCATGGGAGCCGAGGCGCTGGCGCTCCAGGCCGACGTGTCAGAAGGCGAGCAGGTCAGCGCGTTCTTCAAAACCGTGATGGATAAGTGGGGCCGCATAGACGTGCTGGTGAACAACGCCGGCATTACTCGCGATACCTTACTGATGCGAATGAAGCCTGAAGACTGGCAAGCGGTGATCAATCTCAATCTTACCGGGGTGTTTCTCTGTATCCAGGCGGTCACTAAGCCCATGCTAAAGCAGCGATCGGGCCGCATCATCAACATCGCGTCAGTGTCGGGGCAGATGGGCAATCCTGGGCAGGCCAACTACAGCGCCGCAAAGGCTGGGGTCCTGGGCCTGACCAAAACCGTGGCTAAAGAGATGGCCACCCGCGGCATCACCGTCAACGCGATCGCCCCTGGTTTCATCGAGACCGACATGACCCACGACATCAAGTCGGCGGAGGACATCCTCAAGTTTATTCCCCTGGGCCGCTTTGGGAAGCCGGAAGAGGTCGCGGGGCTGGTGCGCTTTTTGGCCGCCGATGACGCCGCGGCCTATATTACAGGGCAAACCCTCACCATCGACGGCGGCATGGTGATGGCTTGAGCTGAACTTTAGGTGCTCTGCTGGGTAGGGCGCACCATCACGTCGTGCACCTGGACGTAATCAGGCTGAGAAACTAGATACCATACTGCGTTGGCAATATCCTCGGGCTGCAGCACCGGAAAGCGACCGTAGGTTTCTTGCGCTTTTTCTTCGCCGTCCATTTGGACCGCAAACTCGGTTTCCACTAGTCCCGGACTGACGGCGGAAACCCGAATATTACTGTTGGCTTTACGCAGCTCCTGCCGCAGGCCCTCGGTCAAAGCCCGCACCGCAAACTTAGTGGCCGCGTAAAAGGTGCTGCCGGGCAGGACCCGGTGCCCCGCCATGGAGCTGATATTGATGACGTGGCCGCGATCGCCAGCCTGCATCTGCTTCACCGCTTCCCGGGTGCAGATGGTGAGGGCCAAAACGTTTACCTCTAGCATCTCGCGCCAGCCTTCGGTGTCTCCCGAAAGCAGCGGGGCCCGGTGCCCCAGTCCAGCGTTATTCACCAGCACATCTACCCTATTGCCGCTGTCCCTAATTCGGTTGAACAGCGCCAAAATCTCGGCTTCCTGCCGCAGGTCCACGATCTCAGGAATAATTGTCCCCGCTGGGAAGTCTGCCGCCAGCGCCTTCAGCCGTTCCAGCCGACGGGCTGCGGCGACAACGCGGTAGCCTTCTTGAGCTAGGCGGCGGGCGATTGCCTCGCCAATGCCGCTGGAGGCACCGGTGATGAGGACAGTGGGGGGAGATGGAGTCATGAATAAAAAGAGGTTGGGTCTTGGCGCGATTTCACTGGCGTTTGTCTAGTTTAGACTTGAATCATGCGCTCTGTTTTATCTAGCACAACCCCGAAGCTGCCCTCGCTCAGCTTATCTAGTCTGCAAGCTGAGGGCGATCGCAATTGACCGATTTACCCATCATTCACCACCCCCACTACGTGGCACCTTTGCCCCTGGGGCATCGCTTTCCCATGCCCAAGTTCGGGCTGCTCTACCGCCTGCTGCTGGAACAGGGGGTGGCAGACCCCCAGCAGGTCCACTGCCCTGAGGCGCCCCCGGTGGAATGGTTCCAGCTTGTGCACGACGCCGGCTACATCCAGGGCTACTGCGAGGGAACCCTGCTGCCCAAGGTGCAGCGGCGCATTGGGCTGCCCTGGTCACCAGAGCTGGTGATGCGGACCAATTTGGCGGTGGGGGGCACCATCTTGACCGCAAAGCTGGCGCTAGCACACGGGCTGGCCTGCAACACCGTCGGCGGCACCCACCACGCCTACCCCGACTTCGGTTCCGGCTTCTGCATTTTTAATGACTTGGCGATCGCTGCCCGGGTAGTGCAGCACGTGGGCCTCGCCCAGCAAATTTTGATTGTCGATCTAGACGTGCACCAGGGGGACGGCACGGCCTACATCTTCCAGGATGACGCCAGCGTGTTTACCTTTTCCATGCACTGTGAGGTAAATTTCCCCAGCCGCAAGCAGCGCAGCGATCGCGATGTGCCGCTACCGGAAGGGCTGGAGGACGACGCCTATCTGCAAGTTCTGGCAGAGCATTTACCCGATTTGCTGACCCAGGTGCGCCCCGACCTGGTGCTGTATGACGCGGGGGTAGATGTCCACATTGGCGATCGCTTAGGTAAGCTCGCCCTTACAGATAGCGGCATCTTTCGGCGAGATATGCAGGTGCTTGGCACCTGCGTCGCGGCGGGATGCCCGGTAGCCTGCGTCATCGGCGGCGGCTATTCTAAGGATTTTGAGGCGCTGGCCTACCGCCATTCGCTGATGCACCGGGCGGCGAGCCAGGTCTATCGGCAGTACCGGCTGTAGGGTCATCACGTCACATAGAGGCACACCAGGCGCCCTTACGAGATGCGGTGCCGTGTTATCGCCATGTCACCGTGGCGACGGTGTAACGATGCGAAATTGCCCCGACCCATCAACTTCGACCCGCGCCCCTAGCTGCTCGATTTGCTGAATTGCCAACTGCTGAGTACGCTGGTCAAAGGCATTGGTCAGCACAATGCCCCAGGCCGAAATCTGCGCTGCTCGGCTGTCGGGGTTCTCGCGCAAAAATTCTGCCATCTGCTGAGACTGGGCGGCGATCGCCTCGCTTTCAGGGTCCTCGTAGGCGCTGCCCCACGCTGCAGCAGTGGCAAATGATTCAGCGGCGGCTTCAGCATCGCCCAAAAACAGCAGCTCATCGCTGCCCTTATACCGCCAAAGGACGTAGGCCCGCTCTGGCGTCGTCGGAGCGAGGTGGGTCAGCTCCCGCTCAAAAATTTCCACGGTGCGCTGGGGCTGACCTGCGTACAGCGTACCGCTGGCAGATAGAAATAGGTAGGCATCCCGAAAGTAGGGGTCGCGGGACAAAATGATGTCGAAGTAGTCTGGGCTGAGGCCGTAGCCCCTCTGGCGGCGCGCTTCGAAGTCCCCAAAATATTGAATGAACTGCAGCATCACCCAGTCGGCAACCAGGTTACGAAAACCAAAGGTCGGAACCTGCCTAAGGGTCTGGAGCTGCTGGCGCTGGCGCGATTCCGCTTCGGCCTGCTCAGCCGGGGCTAACGCCGGCTGAGCAGCATCACCTTTAAGGGCGTTCAAGCGCTGCCCCTGGAGTAGCCCAATGCCAACCGCGCTGCTGAGGGCGATCGCCGCCAGCCCCAGCGACTGAATGATCCTAGGCCCAAAGGGATTTGCTCTCGGCATTCTGATAGGGTAATGACATCTCAACTGCATTGTTGCAGACTTTAGTGCTGCGCTAGATGAGTCTTGCGCTTAACCAGCCCCGCACTTAACAAATCCCGCTCCTAAGCCAACGCTTCGCCGATAGACATGGACGCTACCGAAATAGACCAATCCTACGCAGGTGTTTATCGCCAGTATCTAGAGCGGAATAGGCTGCTGCAGCCGTTTGCGTCGGTCGTTGACCAGGCGCTGCAGGGCACGCAATGGGAGGAGCCCCATACCGCTCAGGACTACCGTAACGTCGCGGTGGTGGCTCTGGCGATGGCAGAAGCCACCGACGAGATGGATCTGCGCAGCCTATATGCCGAAACAGCCTCCAGCGCCCTGCTTGCGACCCAAGATCCCACTAGCGTTGCCCATCGGTGTCTGCTGAGCGAACTATCAGACGCGCCTGACGCCGGGCAGCAGGCGCTTTCAACGCTGCTGTCGCTAGCGGCGGCTTCCAGTCGTACCCCGCCTGGCCTAGTTTACCTACCGCTTACGCGTCCCCCCTGGCTGCGTGCCGAGCTGCTGCGCCAGCTCTGGCAGGCCGAAACCGCTGAGCAGCAGGCGCTGCTGCTGACTGTGGAAGCCCTACGGCGATCGCCCCTGGTTTTTTACAGCGCTCAGGGCCTCAGGTTCTTGCAGCTCGCGGTGGCACACTACCCCCAGGCCGGGACGCTGCAGCTCCAGCTCGGTTTAGCGCTGCTGTTTAGCGGACGTGTAGAGGGTCTAGTCAATCTACATCGCGCCCTTGACCTGGCTGCGGGGGAGACTGAGCAGCGCGCCGCCGCGTACCAAGCGCTGCACTTGGCGTACCGTCTCCTCTCGTCAGGGCAGGCCACCCACTGGCGGCAGCAGGCGATCGCGGCGGCTCAAAAGGACGCCGAGACCAGCTCCGCTTGGCAGTGGGCCCAGCTTGCCCCTGAAAGCCCAATCACCTACCTGCCCTTCGAAGGCTTTACCTTAGCGGCAGAGGCCAATCTGCGCAGCATCGTCACCAGCGTTCTGCTGGCGGAGGGCACCTGGTTTGAGGCCGAGCTTGAACTGTGGCGGCATCAGCTCCAGCCCGGTATGGTGGTGATTGACGTGGGGGCCAATGTCGGGGTCTACACCTTTAGCGCCGCGCGTCAGGTGGGCCGCAGCGGTCGGGTATTTGCCGTAGAGCCGTTTGCGGGCTGCGTGCAGTGCCTCCAAGAAACCTGCCGCATCAATCATCTAGACTGGGTGACGGTCTGCGAGGCGGCGGCGAGCGATCGCCCCGGGGCGGCTCAGCTCCGCTTGCGGCAGTCAAGCGAGCTGAATGAGCTGCTTCCCCAATCTGCTGCGGAAGGGTCTGGGAGTGCGGCTACCGTAGCCTGCATTACCCTAGACGGTTTGGTCACCCAGTACGGACTAAGACGGGTGGACTGGATTAAGATTGACGCTGAAGGGCACGAGCTGCCGGTGCTGGAAGGCGCGGTATCCCTGCTGCAGCGGTTCAAGCCCAGCATCCTCTATGAAAACATTGCCGGGGGAGCCGGGGCTAATTTAGAGGTGAGCCGCTGGCTGCAGCGTTCGGGCTATCGGCTTTACCGCTATCGTCCCTATTTAAGGGCATTAGAGCCTGTCAACGTTCTGGCCGAAACCCAGGGCATTCTCAATCTCATTGCTCTGCCTGCAGAAGCCCTTTGACGCCATTTTGACGTTTAGCCCACTTCGCCATGCCCCTTTTCCTCAACGCCCTCAAGCAACACGGTCACCTCGACGCGCTGCAGATGACCATTGCCTGCGTGGGGTCCCGTAAGCTGGGCGATCGCGATGATTTGGGTCCGGCTTGGCAAGTTTTTGCCCCCCGCCTCACTATCTATGGGTTTGATGCCGACGCCGACGCCTGTGACGCCGCCAATCGCGATCTGGCCGCGCGGCGGGTCTCCTGGAGGGAGGTGCACATTCCCCTGGCGCTATCCGACGCGGTGGGCGAATCCACCCTCTACGTGACCCGGCACCCCATGTGCAGCTCGCTGTTTCCCCCCGATGAGGATTTTTTGGGCCGCTTTACAGGGCTGCAGGAGCTGGCGGGCCTAGATTTTACGGTGGAAATCGAAACCACGACCCTTGACGCGTTCTGCCAGCAGGAGCAGATTTCGGGCATTGATTTCTTGCAGATGGACGTGCAGGGGGCGGAGCTAAAAGTTCTATCGGGAGCCGAAGCGCTGCTGCCGGGGGTGCTGGGGCTGCAGACGGAGATATCCTTCTCGCCGCTCTATCAGCGCCAGCCGCTGTTTGCCGATGTGGATGCTTACCTCAGGCAGCGGCAGTTTGAGTTCTTCAATTTTGAGTTTCGCGGGTCGCCGGGGGTGCGGCGGCAATCGCCCGTGCAGTCTAAGGTCCGCGGCGGGCAGCTCCTTTGGGCAGACGCGATTTATTTTAGGGGGCTGCCTGCTCCTGATATCGATCCGTCAGCGGCGAATCTAGACCGGCTGTTCAAGCTGGCCTGCATTGTGGATGCCCTAGATTTTTCAGACTATGCCCTAGACCTGCTGGCGTCTCTGACGCTGCAAACCGAGCGCAACTACGCCGACAGCATTCTACAGGGCCTCAAAACCGTTCCCGATTTGGTTGGCTTTGGGCTGGAGAAGCTGCCGGTGGTGCAGCAAATTCGGGGCCATCTCAGCGACAGCGCGTTAAGCTGAGCTGACGTAGCGCGCCCACATTTCCCGGTAGGCCTGCTCCATTTCCCGGGCAAACTGACGCCCGTTCCACAGGGGAGCGGTCTGTCGGCTCCGCCACAGCTTCCAGGTCACCTGCTGCCGCAGGGCAGGGTCCTTACCCAGGCGGACGCCCCAGTCCACGTACTCCTCATCACTCCAGGCAATGCCTTCCGTGATGCCGGCGTTGCGCATCATTGTATAGCTGTTGCGGCTGGAGAAGGTCTCTCCCACCCGGGTAACCAGGGGCACGCCCACCCACAGGGTTTCCAGCGTTGTGGTGGCCCCGTTGTAGGGGTAGGTATCCAGCACCACATCGGCCAGGCCCAAGTTGGCCCGGTGGGTGGCCTCTTCCCGCACCCGCGTGAGAAATCGCAGGCGATCGCTCGCCACCCCC
>JBHJHJ010000118.1:0-10026 GCA_050330955.1 Elainellaceae cyanobacterium
CTGATAGCCGCCAGCCGTGGACGCGTTTAGCGCACCTGTCGTACCCGGGATCGTTTCACCAATTGTGACCAGTGGAACAACGGTGTATCCATTCTGCCCAATAAGCTGGGGAGCGAAACTCGTTGTGAAAGCCATAAGCTACTTAATTCTCTTGCCTGCTTGCCTAGTTTTAAACGACAAACACTTCGTCAAATTGAAGACAAAGTGCCACCGAAGTTCACTGTTTCATCAGTAGGTTAAGGCAAATTAAAGAGGCTAAAGCAAATGAATTATGGATGCAAATAGCAATAAATTAAAATGAAAACAAGATAAGAAGTAGATACCGACATAAGACCCGGAGTTGCTAGCACAGCCTAAAGCTTGAGCAAATTTACCTTAAGAAATATTTTATGATTTGCTCAATGAGCTTTGACGACAGGACAGGATTGTTAAGAATTAATCGCTTAATGCCGAACGGACTTTATTCCAAGATACTTTGATGGATTAATCATCGCTCAGATCAGGTATGGAGTCATTGATACGGATTGCATCCATTACTCCGGGAAGGGCCAGTTTAAACATTTCTATATCGTTGTTAATAATTGTGTAATTGAAAATTGTTCTCAGTTGTCACCCGCGATCGCCTCAATTCGCTTTTGAGAAGCTGCTGTAGCGATACACAATTGCTTGTGAAACGTAAGCGAGAGCAACCTATGAATAAGACTTATTGATGTGGCGATACTGAATTACCTATGAGGTGTTACAAGGAAAGCGCGCAGCCCGCCCCGCCCCCCACGACTCGTCAAGGGTTGCAAAGCCAAAACTCTACTCCCTGTGGCCAGCCCCTTATTGCAATATGTAAAATACGCACGGAGGGGGCACAATGTCACAATAATCTTGACCCTTGAAGAAATGACTTTCAACTTAACAGAGCTTGATCCCCAAGTTGTCGAAGACCTTGTGTTGGACATCACCCAGCTTCTACAAGAGATCCGAGGACTTGACGTCAACATCAACAGCATAAAGGCGCTACTTGGCATTTCGGACGAGAATACTGCAGGTCTCAATCCCTCAATTCTCGGTGGGACAGATATCAATGTAGAGCGCGTTATCGAGCAGACGAGGGAGACGCTGCGCACCGTCGTGGTTAGGTTTAGAGACATCATCGACGAGTTGGCAGAAGATGTGGAAGATGTCGACATTGCTATCTTCGATCTGACGGTGACTCCTGGCTCGGACAGTACCGTAAACGCCGGCGAGGGCACTTCTGTCGAAGCGCTGGGAGCCGTGGTCGTTCAGTTCCGAGAAGCCATGAGGGAAATAGACGGCGATATCGCAGATATTGAAGCCGCCCTTGCAGCGGACCCGGTTGTTATCATCCCCCTAGAACCGCCGATTGCTGTGGTTCCGGAACTTCCTACTGCGGTGCCAGAGCCTGTGGCTGTTGAGCCAGAGCCCATATCTGTTGAGCCAGAGCCTGTGGCTGTTGAACCGGAAGCGCCGCTCGAACCCGAATCGCCTGCTGAAGAAGCGCCGATTACGAGCGAAGATGGGATATCGGCACAGCCCCCCCTCTCCCCAGGGACAGCGATCGCAGACCAGTTCGACGGCATCACCATCTCCACCCCAGACCACGCATTCGGGGCGATGCTGTTTGACACCAGCAATCCCACCGGTGGAGACAGCGACTTGGCGACCAATCAAGAAGGGCTGGTGCTGATCATCTCTGAAGATGGAAACGGCGCCAACCCTGACGACAACGCAGCTGGTGGAACCCTCCGGTTTGAGTTTGACGCGCTGGTGGGGGTCAGCCAGGTCGGGGTGCTCGATATTGAGGAGTCTGGTGGATTGATTAACGCCTACTCAGCCACGGGCGACCTGATCGAGGCGGTCGAGATTTCCAGCAGCTCAAACAACTCCCTCCAGGATGTAGCGGTGAATGCATCGGGTGTATCCTACTTAGATATTGTCTTGGTGGGCAGCGGCGCGGTGACGAGTCTTGAGATGGTCTCGAGTCTTGACGCTGCGCAGGTGTTGGACTTTGACCAGCCGTTTAGCGCTGTGGCTAGCACAACCGCACTTTAAGCCATGGATTGAATCAAGCAGGCCATCAACCAAAACTAGGTCGGGGTTCCCAACCTAGACGAGGGTTAGATTGAAGGGCCATCAATCGAGGATCAATCAGGAGAGAATTTGGGAGAATCTAAAATGGGTGAAATGATTACGTTTAAGCGGCCAGACGCTAAATCCTGCAGCGGCTACTACGCAGAACCTGAAGGCGGCGGTAGCGCGCCCGGTGTCGTAGTGATTCAGGAATGGTGGGGGCTAAACGACCAGATTAAGGGCGTGGCTGACCAGCTCGCGGCGAATGGCTACCGGGTCATTGTGCCTGACCTCTATCGCGGTACGGTGACCCTAGAGGCTGCCGAAGCAAACCACATGATGGAGGAGCTAAATTTTGCTGATGCGGCTACTCAGGATATTCGTGGGGCTGCTCAATACCTCAATACGCAAGGCACAAAGGTGGGCGTAATTGGATTCTGCATGGGGGGCGCCCTGACGGTGCTGTCCGCCGTTCACGTGCCGGAACTTGACGCTGCCGTCTGCTGGTATGGCGTTCCGCCGGAGGAAGCCGGTGACCCCCGGACTATTTCGATTCCGTTTCAGGGACACTTTGCCCAAAACGACAGCTTCTTTCCGCCGGAGCAGGTGAATGATTTAGAGGCTCGGCTTAAGGAAGGGGACGTCCAGCACGAGCTCTATCGCTATGAGGCAGAGCACGCCTTCGGCAATGAGAACGGCGAAAGCTATAACCCTGAGGCGAAGCAGCAAGCCTGGACGCGATCGCTAGCGTTTTTGTCGGCGCACCTGAAATAAGCAGGAAGCAGGTCTAACGCCATTGTCCCAGCGAGCCAGGACAATGGCGATGAGGCTTGGCCCTAGACCTAGATCGAATTACCGCTGATGCTCTGGAACTGGAACGTTCCCACCTGCTCGCGGTAGGTGCGCTTAGTGTCCCGCAGCATGCTGATGGCTAGCTTCTCGCCCAGCAGGTTGCCGCCCGTTTCCACGTTGATCTCGGAGCAGCCGATATCTGCCGTGGGGGCGATCGCCGTGCCGTCGGTGCGCCAGTGCATGCCCGCCCCGTCACGGAACAGGGTGATGTTGGCAATCAGCTTGTTCAGCTCACCGTGGATGGTTAGCTTCGGCGTGGGGCAGCCGCCAATCTGGTAGGGCTGGTAGTGGGGCTGGGGCTGACGGAAGTCGCCCAGCCGCTCGCCGCCGTCCACCGGCACCTTGGGGCAGGGGTATTCGCCATCGGCGAAGAAGGCCTTAGCCACAGTGGCCGCCGCCGCGATGAACACCGAGTGGCCACCGGGGTAAGCCGGGTGGGTGGGGGACCCTTCGGGAAAGGCCATGGGCAACAGCCAAGTTCCATCGCAGCTGCGGCTTTGAGCCACGTTCTGCTGACGGTTATGCTCGAAGATGCGGTCTAACACAGCCGTTTGTCGCCACACAGGCGCACCATCGCCAAACAGGTTGTTGAACAGGGCGTCGTTGAGTGGATTGTCGCTCATATCCCCCAGCACCCCGCGCCGGAACAGCTCCAGCCGCTGGGCGTAGACCTCGGGGCGCAGGCGACGGTGGACGCACCACTTTTGGAACCAGGCGTGCTTCAAACCATAGACCCCAGCCAAGCCGCTTTGGATGGTGACGTCGGGGCCACCGAGGCTGCCAAAGGGCTCAGCGGTTTTGATGGCGCCGCTAGCGTAGGGGCTAGCGCTGGTGATGTTAATGCCCAGCCCCAGCAGGATAATCGTCGCCCACAGGCCAGACTGGTGGGGGAAGTCGATGTGCACCCACTGGCCTGCATCCCGCAGGGTGGTGATGTAGCGGGTGCCGTCAATGATGTCGGAACCCGTAGGGTCAATGTCGCCATTATTGACGCGGTTCCAGCTCTCGAGGTCCGTCAGGTAGTCTAGACCGGGGCGCGGGTAGCGCTGCATCTGGGTAATGGGCTGGTTGCCAAACTGGAAGTCTTGCAGCAGGAACTGGGACACGTGGGGGCCGACATCGCAGCCGTCGTAGGGTCCCCGGAAGATGGTCTGAGGAGTAACCTCGAAGCCAAACTCCTGCTCGAAACCCAGACTGTTGAGGTCTTCACAGGCGGCGGCGATTAGGTTGCTGTTGCCGTACTGGTCGAAGGGAATGTCGCGGCACAGCGCCATCCAGTAGCGCTCTACCATGTCTACGGCGGTGTTGCGGCTGGCAAACGCCGGAGCGGCAGCCATGCGGGCGCCGTTGGAGTCGTTGCCGATTTGCTGGAAGGAGTAGGCGTTGAGGGGGTTGGCCAGCAGGCGCTTGCCCCCGCCCAGGATGACGTTATTAAAGGCGTCCTGGGTGCCTGCCTCCACGGCAGAGAGCAGCGACTCAAAAGACGTTTCTGTCACCATTCCGTTTTCGTCATGGCACAGTGCTTTGGTGAACGAGCCAAAGCCGGGGTGACCAAGGAAGTCGAAGCGCGCTTCATCCCCATTGGTCGCGGGCTGATCGGTGATGAAAGCGCCCTGGGCTTCATCTCGCTGCTGGTTACGAACTTCGGCGGCCTCTTCCCGACGGGCTACAAAATCTCGCCCTTGCATCGTCTTATCTGGGCTCGTCTTGTCTGGGTGATAGCTGACCATTAAAAACTCCTTAATGACTAGGCACGATGTGCCAGAAGAATGTGCCAGAAGAATTCTGGCGCGAAGCGGTGCGCCATTGCGCACAAAGCGCTGTGCGCAATGGCTACATGGGGTAGACGCAGGGTAGATGCGGGGTAGACGCCTAGTAGATACAGTTAACGTGAGGCAGCACCTCCCCTGATGAAGGTGTGCGATCGCCGACAGCGCGGCTCTTTGGGGCTCAACCCTTCTGGTGTAAATCTGCTCCGCTGCGACTCGAACGCTTCGAGCGGTTCGTTTTAAAGCGCTACAGAAGCGCCACGTCTGTTTTTCCCTGAACACTTACTAATTTAGACCTGGCTTTAGGCAGGCGCAGTACCCACGAGGGTAATCTTTTATGTTTGGGCGCTGCTGATTTAAGGCATGCATGTGGCATGGACGTGGTACTGCCCTGTTCCTACGGCCTATCCACCACAAACTCAGGCCTCAAATCCTCAGTGCAGCTTGCCTCAGGGGCGATCGCTGGATTCTCTAAAAACGCTGCAGCAATGTCTTCCGCACACTGGGAATAGCCGATAACCCCGTGCCCCGTATTGGGAAAGGACACGAAATACGAGTTCGTCAGCCCTTCAGCGGCAAGCCGATTCCAGGAGGGCGGGGTTTGGCTGTCGTAGACCCCAGACATAATCAGCGTTGGGATGTCGCTCATCACCACCGCGTTCTCAATGGGGCGGGCCGCGCCGCTGGGCCACACGTCGCACACCGCCGTCGCCTGGTTGGTGACCGTCCACCCTGCCTCTCCCAACAGGGGAAAGCGCAGAGCGTTGTAAATCGCCTGGGCGCGATCGCGGTTGTTGAAGCGAAACTCCTCGTGGCACTCCACCGAGTAGTGCATGCCTTCGGTGGTGTCGGCGTTGTTGAGGTCAGAGATGATTTCGAAGATGGAGCGAATTTCATCAGGGGGGAGGGCATTGAGCGCCGCCAGCAGTTCCGCCGCCTCTTCCCCCTGGAAAAAATTCTCCACGTAATCCGCAAGCACGGTGATATCACGAGCAGAGGCAGGAAGCTGATCTAGGTCAAATAGCGCCGCCTCGCTCAGCGGCTCTGGCAGCTCTGTCGCGAGATCATACAAGTCATTCAGCCAGCTAAAGCCAGGGCGCTGCCGAAAGGCCACCCGGCGCTCCTCCCGCAGAGTGGCTTCGTCTTGGGACTGCATGTCCTCGGCGGTGAGTACCGCTGGCTCATTGGGGGCCACTGCGCTAGCCGGGCCGTCCCGCAGGGCCCCAGAGAGGGCCAGCTCCAGTGTGGTAGTGTCCCCCTCGTGCAGCTCATAGATCACGCGCGGAAAATAGGGCGCAAACCAAGGGTAGCCATCGAGGAAGCGGCTCACCAGCAACCGCATGACGGCGGGAGTGACCTGGCTCACCACGCTATCGCGGAAGAACAGCTCCACCGGCTCCTCTAGCGCAATGGGGGCTTCCTCGACGCGGGCCAGAACTTGTCTGAGGCGGGCTTCTAAATCAGGATAGGCGGTGGCGCAGGCAACGTCAGCAGCGCAGTCGGCCAAGAGCCCCAACACCACCTCTTCGTTGAGGTTGGTAGTGTTCTCGTAGTTATTGATATGCACGGGGTAGGCCGAATCCAGCACGGCGCTGCGCAGGTTTTGAGGGGCGTCGCGCATCACCGTCAGGGCCAGCCGGGTGCCGTAGGAAATGCCGTAGAGGTTAAAGCTTTCATAGCCGAGGGCGCCGACGAGGGCCAGAATATCCCGCACGTTGTTGACGCTGTTGTACTGGGTTAGATCCACCCCCGAGCGCTGTAGCCCTTCAGCGCAGGCGCCCATGGCCGCTTGTGCTTCCAAGATTCCCAGGGGTGCGTCGGGGTTCTGGGCTTCGAGTTCCGCGAACCGCGCCGCCACTTCGTCGCCTTCGCGCTGCGCCGCCACCCGCTGGAAGTAGGGCTGGCAGTCCAGCCGGGAGGAGTACTGCGCCCCCCGCTGGTCGAAGAGGACAATGTCCCGCGATCGCCGCAGGGTATCAAAGATATCTGTGCGGTAGTCTAAGCTTTCGATGGCGCTCCCCCCCGGACCGCCCACCAAATGGACCACCGGATCTGGGGCTGGGTCGGGGCTATTGCTGTGGAGGACAATGTAGGAGATTTCGATTTGCCGCGCCTGGGGGCGATGATAGTTTTCCGGCACCGTGAGAATGCCGCAGGTGAGGGTTTCGTCAGCGGTTTCCCCTACCGGTAGGGCAACCGGACAGCGGCGCGGGGTGATGGCGGCCTCGATTTGAACGCGGTCTTTGCCGGGCTCAAGGCTGGCTGATGAGGCCGACCCAAGCAGGCCATTGCCGAGCAAGGCGACGAGCAAGGCGGCAGCAAGACGATTGAGGGTTACCATCTTTGTCCTGAACACTTCGGTACGGCTGTTCATCGACGACCTCAAGCATAAGAAAAATCTCTGCTTTAGCTTAAATCATTCTATGCCGTGCAATGCCTTAGGATTTAAACCACGTCTGCCGCAGGGACGCCTTATCCCAATTTGCCAGGGTCGCTGCTGCATCGTAGGTGCTGTGTAAAAAGCGGCCTCCGGCTCTACCACGGCGTCTTCGAATCCGTCTGGGGTTGGGTAGGCATAGGAGTAAAACGCCGGATACCCCAGCCCGGCTCCAGGCCAAAAGCCGGCGCTGCTCATCTCCTGGTTGTAGGCTTCTTTTGCCACATCGTCGGCAGATTGGGCACTACGGCAGTACAAGGGCTGCGGAGGCGATCGCAAAACGAGTAAAAGACCTAAGTCTGCCCGTGAATGATTAAAACAGAGCAGGGCGCATGGTGCACCACGTAATTGCTGACGCTGCCCAGCAGCATCTCACTTAGCCCCGTCCGCCCGTGGCTGCCCACGATAATCAAATCGGCGCCCCAGCGATCAGCCAACCGACAGATTGCCGGGCCGGGATTGCCAGCATCCTGCGTCACCTCAGTTTCGATGCCAGCCGCCTGTGCCCTATCGGCAAAGCCCTTAAGCAGGGTTAAACTCGCGGTTTCAATTTCTCGGTATCGCCCCAAGCTCGCGGCCCAGTCTTGATCTGAGTAGGGCGTGAAGGTGAAGCCGTCGTTTGTTTGAGGGGCAAGGACGGTCAACAGGTTCAGGGTGGCCTGAGTGGCCTGAGCGAGGTCAACCGCCTGCTCAAAAACCCTGGCGCAGGTATCGTCGTAGTCTAGGGCAACTAACATTTTCTTCATGGGTTTAATTCCTCGGATTGGAAAGGCGAATTTGGCGATCGCGCTCTGTAGAATAGCTTGAATCAATATGGTTCACCCAGGTCGCAAAGGGCACCATGGGCACCATGGGCAGCAGACAGATCAGCCATTGACGCCAGGTGAGTGGCGCTGTTTCAAACAGGGTATTCATCACAGACCACTGGCTCAATAGAATCTGCAGCAAAATCGCCCCGCCAATTCCCAAAAGCAGAAAGGGTGCGTTGGTCACCTGGGCAGCGCGATCGCGAAGCCGGCTGATCAAACTCTTGCCCAACTGGCTAATGCTGAGTAAGTATATGATACGAGCTGCCACGAGAGCCTGAATCGCCATCGTGCGCGCTACCGCGATGTCTCCCGTCGTGGCTTTTGCCCATTCAAACAGGCCAAAAATCAGCACCCAGTTGAACAGCGAGACCAACAAAATTCGGTTGAGCAGCTGCCGGGTAATCAGAGGCTCCTTGGGATGGCGGGGCGGCTGTTGCATAATTCCCTGGGGCTTGGGCTCAAAGGCTAGCGGCACCGTCATTGTCAGGGAGTTAATCATGTTGAGCCAGAGGACCTGCAGCGACAGAATCGGCAAATCTCGGGCCAGCAGCGCGCTGATCAAAATTGTCATTGACTCCCCGCCGTTGACCGGCAGCAGGAAGGCGATCGCCTTGCGCAGGTTTTGGTAAACCGTTCGCCCTTCCTCCACCGCCGCCTCAATTGAGGCAAAGTTGTCGTCCGTCAGCAGCATGTCCGAAGCTTCCCGGGCCACCTCTGTCCCCCCTTTACCCATGGCAATGCCGATGTCGGCTTGCTTAAGCGCCGGGGCATCATTGACGCCATCCCCCGTCATCGCCACGCTTTCCCCCTTACCTTGGAGGGCTTCCACTAGCCTCAGCTTTTGCGCGGGGGCCACGCGGGCAAATACATCCCCCGCTTCAGCAGCGCGCGTCAGTTCGGCGTCGTCCATCTCAGCCAATGTCCGGCCCTCAAAGGCCACAACGGTTTCGCCCCGCTGCAGATTCATCCGCTGGGCGATGGCCCGGGCCGTTGAGACGTGATCGCCCGTAATCATCTTGACGTTGATACCGGCGTTGCGGCAGGCGCGAACCGCGGCGATCGCCTCCGGGCGGGGTGGGTCAATCATGCCCTGCAGGCCTAGAAAGGTAAGCCCGGTTTCAATATCAGGATGGTCTACCGTGTGCTGATGGGGGGGAACTTCTTTTTTGGCAAAGGCTAGCACGCGCAAGGCATCTGCCGTCATGGACTCAACGGCCTGGTGCACCGCCCCCTGATTGAGGGTGGTTTCGCCCCCCGACCCCAATACCCGGGTGCAGCGCTTCAGCACCGCCTCCACCGACCCTTTGACGTAGATGACGCGGCTATCGGCATCGTGTAGGGTGGCCATGTACTGGTAGTCGGACTCAAAGGGAATGGCGTCGAGCCGGGGGTTGCCTGAATTGAGACCAGTCTTAGTAAAGCTGACCTTTGCGGCAGCAGTAAGCAGCGCTCCCTCAGTTGGATCTCCGACAACGAGCCAGTGGTTGTCCACCTGTTTAAGCTGGGCATCGTTGCACAGCACCCCGGCGACTAACGCCTCTTCTAAGGCTAAGGGCAGATCCTCTAGCGGGATACCGGCAGCGGTGCTGATTTCACCGTGTGGGCCATATCCGCCACCGCTGACGCAGTAGTGTTCACCCCCCGCGTAGATCCCCTGCACCGTCATTTGATTTTCGGTTAAGGTGCCGGTTTTGTCGGAGCAGATGACCGTAGCGCTGCCTAGGGCCTCTACCGCCGGCAGCTTGCGAACAATGGCGTGGCGCTGGGCCATGCGGTTGACCCCAATAGCTAGGGTGATGGTCACCACCGCCGGCAGGCCTTCGGGGATGGCGCTCACCGCCAAAGCGACCGCCGCTTCGAACATATACTCCCAAGATTCCCCCTGCCCCAGGCCAATGGCAAAGGTTAGGGTGGCCAAAGCCAAAATGGCGTAGAGTAGAACCCGGCTGAACCGGGCAAACTTGCGCGTCAGCGGCGTGGTCAGGGTGGCACGCTGCGCCATGGACCGAGAAATCTGCCCCACTTCGGTGGCGTCGGCGGTGGCAACGACCAAGCCCCGCCCCTGGCCAAAGGTGAC
>JBHJHJ010000119.1:0-8039 GCA_050330955.1 Elainellaceae cyanobacterium
CGCTACGAGCCCCGGGGTCTGGTGGTGGTGATTTCCCCGTGGAACTTCCCGCTGGCGATTCCTACGGGGATGACGGTAGCGGCGCTGGTGACGGGGAACTGCGTGCTGCTGAAGCCTGCCGAAACCACCACGGTGATCGCCGCCAAGCTCACCGAAATTTTGGTGGAAGCGGGGGTCCCTTCGGGCGTGTTTCAGTACGTGCCCGGCAAAGGCTCCACCGCCGGAGCCCACATGGTCAACTCCCCCGACGTGCATATGATCGTGTTCACCGGTTCCCGCGAGGTGGGCTGTCAAATCTACGCCAACGCCGCCGTGCTGCAGCCCGGGCAGAAGCACCTGAAGCGCGTCGTCGCTGAGATGGGGGGCAAGAACGCCATCATCGTAGATGAGAGCGCCGACCTGGACCAGGCGGTGCAGGGGGTCGTCTACTCCGCCTTTGGCTACAGCGGCCAAAAGTGCTCCGCCTGCTCCCGCGTGATTGTGCTGGAGCCCATTTACGACACCTTTGTAGAGCGGCTGGTGGAGGCGGCGCGATCGCTCAATGTGGGGGACGCCGCCGACCCCGGCACCTCGGTCGGCCCCGTGATTGACGCGGCGGCCCAGAAGCGGATCAAAGAATACATTGAAACCGGCAAGCAGGAGGCCACCGTTGCTCTGGAGTCCGCTGCCCCGGATGAGGGCTATTACGTGGGTCCGGTAATCTTTACCGATGTCGCCCCCGACGCCGTCATCGCCCAAGAAGAAATCTTCGGCCCCGTGCTCTCGGTGATTCGCGCCAAAGACTTCGACGAGGCGATCGCCATCGCCAACAGCACCGACTATGCCCTTACCGGCGGGCTGTACTCCCGCACCCCCTCCCACATCGAGCGGGCCGGGCATGAGTTTGAGGTGGGCAACCTCTACATCAACCGCTCCATCACCGGGGCAATCGTGGCGCGGCAGCCCTTTGGCGGCTTCAAGCTGTCGGGGGTAGGCTCCAAGGCGGGCGGGCCAGACTATTTGCTGCAGTTCCTAGAGCCCCGTACGGTGACGGAAAACGTGCAGCGGCAGGGCTTTGCGCCCATTGAAGGAATGGAGTAGGCGAGCTTGGGATGATGCGATCGCCTACTCCCCATACCCTGCCGACAGCAGACAGAGCAATAAATGTCACCCGCCAAGACGCACATTTTAAGATTTAGGCTTTATAGTGGAGACGAAGCTATAAAGAAATATTAAATTATGGCTGTTGACCTTGCTCCACCGCAGGCTTTACCTCAATCGTCCCAAGACGTCCGCAAGCTGCGGCAGGTTTTTAGCGCCACTGGCCCTGAGAGCTGCCCGCAGCACTACAACTTCCACATGCACACCGTCTTCTCCGATGGGCGTATGCAGCCGGAGCAGCTGGCTGAGCAGGCTGTAAGGAACGGGCTCAGCGGCTTCGCCATTACCGACCATCACAGCACGGGTGGCTTCCGCCGAGCCTATCAGTGGCTTAAAGAGAATCCATCGGACGCCGCTCCCCACCTATGGAGCGGCGTTGAAGTTAATGCGGGGATGCTGAACTGTGAGGTTCACATCCTCTGCTACGCCTTCGATCCAGACCACAGCGCCATGCAGCCCTATACGGCAGGACAAAGCGTTACGGGCGATCGCTACGCGGCAGGTGCCGTGATCCAGGCCGTGCACGACGCTGGGGGACTGACCGTGCTGGCCCACCCCTCCCGCTACCGCCAATCGGTAGTAGATCTGGTGCCTGAAGCAGCTCGCCTGGGCATTGACGGCATTGAAACCTACTACGCCTACGATAACCCCGCTCCTTGGCGGCCCTCCCCTAAGCAGACGGCGATCGCCTACGAACTGGGAGAGCGCCACGGACTCTTTCACACTTGCGGTACCGATACCCACGGCCTAAGCCTCCTGCAGCGGCTCTAGCCAGATTGCCCCAAAAATTACGGAAAAAGCAGCTACTCGTGTTCTATGTAGCTGACAACGCATTGCAGTTTCTGGAAGAATGTGGACTGTTCCTGTGATGTCTGCTTAGTTCGGCTTCCTGTGGTGTGTTTCCTTAACAATCTATGACTTTTTGGACTCTTTGGGGTGCTGCTGCGATCTGCATCGCGCTGTACGTTGGATTTCGTCGATATCAGGCTTGGCAAGACTATCGCTGCTACGGGCAGCGTATCCTATCTCTCCTGTCAAGGCGCGATAAGCATCATCTCCACCTCTCTCGGGAGTTGGGGCTGAGCCTAAGCCGCCTTCACAAGGTGCTCCGTCGTTTAGAGCGGCGTCGGTTGGTCCAGGGATACTGGGGGCCTTATGTGATTTCGCCGACTCGCGGTCCGCGCTATCGCTTCTATCGGCTTGTACACCGCACGCCTGCCAGAGTTTCGGCCCATAGCCTAGCCTCTAGCATCTATTAAGGCGTGCTTTAAAGCTAGAACATCACCTTTCCCAGCGGCCCGCTGTTAACGTGGGAGCCGCTGATGGAGGTCATGCTGAAAAGATAAATCCCCGGCAGTCCCGAGGGCTTGTACCTGTGGTTTCCGGCAGCGGGCGACTACGGCTATTCGCGTGGCTATGGCCATTTTAGACATGTCCCTAACGCCGAGATCGCTCAAACCGATCGCTATCCTTTGCCCAATAGTCCGGACAGTCCATTGCCTCCGCAGTCATCGCCTTGTAGGGATGGACCGCACACCGCAGATGCACACTATCCCCCTTGAAGCGGCAAGTTTCGCAGGGGAGCCGCTTGCGGCGATGGCCTACCACCACTGGCTTTTGCTTGGTCTTCAACAGCGATCGCCCCATGACCACAAGCAGCGCCGTCAAAACCATGACCCCCAGGGTCATGGCGGCTCCGGTCTGGGGCGTATCGGTCTCACTCAGTCCCGTATCGGGAGAAGCTTCCTGGGCGATCGCCTTTTCGATACTGTCCGCTGAGCCTGTCGAAGCCTGCGGCACGCTTCCTGAGGAAGAAGCAATAGGTCCTAAAACCATCGATGGTTGATCTAACGGATTATCACCAGTCATAAACTTGACAAAGTGTACAGTATTACTAAATATTCGGCCGTTCTAAAGCAAATCACCATCCTCACTTCTAAATTTTAGTGTGGGTTCCGGGAGCTCTCTTCCATCTATGGGAAGCCTAGCTACAAAATCAGAAAGATTTAAGCTTTAGTAAAGATAGCGATCGCGAACTGCTGTTCAGTTTTGAGCTAACTTCACCAGGAATAGCGGCAAAAACAGCACCCCATCAATCCAAATGCTGTAGACATTTCTGGGGGTGTCGGGTGCGATCTGCCAGATATAGGCCAGCGTCACCCCCACCGCGGGTATCGCTATCTTTAGGTCAGGCCCAAGCCCGCCTTGCCAACGCACTCCAATCAGCAGCCCCAGCAGCCCCAGATTAAGCGCCGTCAACACCCACCGCGTCCGCCATGCGCCCAAAAGCACGGGCATGGTCATCACCCCTTTCCGCTGGTCCGATTCGATGTCGCGAATATCGAATACGTGGGAGTTGCTGCCGATAAATACCAGTAGAAACAGCCCAACCAAAGCTGCAGAGGAGTTAATGCCCTGGTTGGCATAGGCCAACGGCACGGTCACGACGGCATAAGTAATAGTGCCACAAACAATCCAGGCCTTTGAGCCTGGAATATCCTTGAGCCGGCACCAGCGCCAGGAGCCTTGGTGCCGCAGCGGGAAGAGGGGGAGGCCATACAGCAAAGGCACGAGCCCGCCTAAGCACACGAGCTGTACCTGAGGCGGTGCAGTCCAAATTAGGATGGCGGTCGCAGTGCTAGCGATCGCAAACAGCAGTAGGCTTCCGGGCTGCTTGAAGAAGGCTTGGGCCTTTTGGTCTGGAATCTTCTGCACGTAGGCATCCACTAGGCGATCGAGCAGATAGGGCACCAGCGCCGAGGTGAAAATTAGCGCCGTGGGCCGCCAGTCAGGGGCAAGCCCAAGGGTGAGCTGTACAAAAGGTACCAGGGATGCGATCGCAGCAGAGACCCAAATGTTGGAGTAGATGAGCACCACCAAGAAGGTGTCGTAGAGCCGCTGCTTGAGGGGGCGATCGGATTGCAGAGAGAGGTCCATGCCAAGGCGAAGCTAGCAAGATACAACTATGACTGTAGTGAGGTCGGCCGCAGAAAGCCTCTTTCGACGGGTAGGCCAAATTGATGAATGGCCTAGATTCAAGGCGAATAATTCGATACATTAGTACCAAGAAATTCTCGCCGCCGTTGGCCCCAAAATCTGTGCCAAGGATTTTTCCGGGTGTCAAACCCAAAACGTTGGTCACACCGCCACACCCCGTTGGGGCTATTGGCCATTCGCCCCCACCGGTATCACACCCCATCGGTATCACGCCCCACCGGTATCGCGCCCCATCGGTATCGCACCCCACCAATTCCCACGATAGGTCCCCGGTGCACCAAACAATGTGCCACGATGCATCCACACATATGGGGGTAATTTTCGGCAAAAAACCAAAACGATTCTATATATGGGGTTAATATAAACCGTATCCCTGCTCCCCACCCACAAAACGCCATGTCCTTCGTCGGCCTCCACATCCACAGCGACTACAGCCTCCTCGACGGCGCCAGCCAGCTCCCCGCCCTAGTCGATCGCGCCGTAGAGCTGGGCATGCCCGCGATCGCCCTCACGGACCACGGGGTGATGTACGGCGCGGTGGAGCTGATGAAGCTGTGCAGCGGCAAGGGCATCAAGCCGATCATCGGCAACGAGATGTACGTCATCAACGGCGACATCCGCAAGCAGGAGCGCCGCCCCCGCTACCACCAGGTGGTGCTGGCCAAGAACCTGCAGGGCTACAAGAACCTGGTGAAGCTGACCAGCGACTCCCATCTGCACGGGGTGCAGGGCAAGGGCATCTTTTCCCGCCCCTGCATCAACAAGGCCATGCTGCAGCAGCACCACGAGGGCCTGATTGTCACCAGCGGCTGCCTGGCAGGGGAGGTGCCCCAGGCGTTTCTGCAGCGCAAGCCAGAGATTGCCCGCAAGGTGGCCCAGTGGTACAGAGAGCTGTTCGGCGAAGACTACTACCTGGAGATTCAGGACCACGGGTTGCCCGAAGAGCGGATCATTAACCCGCAAATCGTCGCCCTGGCGCGGGAGCTGGACATTCAGCTGGTGGCCACCAACGACTCCCACTACATCTCCTGCTACGACGTGGAGGCCCACGACGCCCTGCTGTGCATCCAGACCGGCAAGCTGCTCACGGAGGACAAGCGGCTGCGCTATAGCGGCACTGAATACGTGAAGTCGGCGGAGGAGATGCGGCTGCTGTTTCGCGACCATTTACCGCAGGAGGTGATTGATGAAGCGATCGCCAACACCGTTCTCGTCGCTGAAAAAGTCACCGAATATAAGGACGAGTTGCTGGGGGCCTCCCGCATCCCCGACTACCCCATCCCCGAGGGCTACGACCCCACTAGCTACCTGCAAAAGGTGACCCGCGACGGGCTGCTGGACCGACTGGGGGTGAGCAGCTACGAAGAAGCCGACGCCAGCTACCGCGATCGCTTGGAATACGAGCTGGACATGATGCACGAGATGGGGTTTTCCACCTACTTCTTGGTGGTGTGGGACTACATTAAGTTTGCTCGCGATCGCAATATCCCCGTGGGGCCGGGGCGGGGTTCGGCGGCGGGGTCCCTGGTGGCCTACGCTCTAGGCATCACCAACATCGACCCGGTACATCACGGCCTCTTGTTCGAGCGCTTCTTGAACCCCGAGCGCAAATCCATGCCCGATATCGACACGGACTTCTGCATCGACCGGCGGGACGAAGTGATCCAGTACGTCACCGAAAAGTACGGCAGCGAGCGGGTGGCCCAGATTATTACCTACAACCGCATGACCTCCAAGGCGGTGCTGAAAGACGTGGCTCGGGTGCTGGACATCCCCTTCGACGAATCCAACAAGATGGCGAAGCTAATTCCGGTGGTGCGGGGCAAGCCCACCAAGCTGAAGGTGATGATCTCAGAGGATACGCCCACCGCCGAATTCCGTGAGAAGTACGAAAGCGACCAGGTGATTCCCGGCACCGACGTCACCCACCGCCGCTGGGTGGACATGGCCCTGCTCATCGAAGGCACTAACAAGAGCGTCGGCATCCACGCGGCGGGGGTGGTGATTTCGGCCCAGGTGCTGGACGAAATTGTGCCCCTGCAGCTGAACAAAGACAGCGACGGGGCTGTGACCCAGTACTCCATGGAGGACATCGAATCCATGGGGCTGCTGAAGATGGACTTTTTGGGGCTGAAGAACCTGACCACCATCCAAAAGACCGTGGACCTAGTGCAGGAGACCCGGCAGAAAGCCATTGACGTGGACCGGCTGCCCATGGACGATCCCGAGACCTACGGCCTGCTGGCGCGGGGGGATTTGGCGGGGGTGTTTCAGCTCGAATCTTCTGGGATGCGGCAGATTGTGCGGGACTTAAAGCCCTCAGGCCTGGAAGACATCTCCTCGGTGCTGGCCCTGTACCGCCCCGGCCCCCTAGACGCCGGCCTCATTCCCAAATTCATCAACCGCAAGCACGGGCGAGAGCACATCGACAACCCCCACGAGATCCTCAAGCCGATCCTGAAAGAGACCTACGGCATCATGGTCTACCAGGAGCAGATCATGAAAATTGCCCAGGACATGGGGGGCTATTCCTTGGGGCAGGCGGACCTGCTGCGGCGGGCCATGGGTAAGAAGAAGATTAAGGAGATGGAGAAGCACCAGCCCATCTTTGTAGAGGGCTCGGAGAAAAACGGCGTCAAGAAGAAAATCGCCGCCGACCTGTTTGAGCAGATGGTGGTATTCGCCGAGTACTGCTTCAACAAGTCTCACTCCACGGCCTACGGCTACGTGACGTTTCAGACCGCCTACCTCAAGGCCAACTACCCAGTGGAATACATGGCGGCGCTGCTGACCGCCAACAGCGGCGACCAGGCCAAGGTGCAGCAGTACATCGCCAACTCCATATCTATGGGCATCGACGTACTGCCGCCGGACGTGAACCGCTCTGGGGTAGACTTTACGCCCCTGCCCCATGAGAAGAATCGGGCCATTTTGTTTGGCCTGTCTGCTGTACGCAACGTGGGCCTGGGAGCCATCGAAGCCATCATTGCCGCCCGGCAAGAAGGCCCATTTGAATCGCTGGCGGACCTGTGCGATCGCGTCGATTCCCGCACGGTGAACCGCCGCGCATTGGAGGCGCTGATTCAGTCCGGAGCGCTGGATGGCCTAGAACACAACCGCCACCAGCTAATCAAAGACCTGGACCTGGTGCTGGACTGGGCCCAGGGGCGGGCCAAGGACCGGGAAATTGGCCAGGGGAACCTATTTGACATGATGGGGGGCAGTACTGAGAATGGCAGCTCGACTGGCAGCTCGACTGGGCTCGATACAGGCTTTGAAGTGGCCCCGAAAGCCGGGCCGGTGGCCGATTATCCGCCTCAGGAGAAGCTGAAGCTGGAGAAAGAGCTGCTGGGCTTTTACATCTCGGACCATCCGCTGAAGTCGGTGCAAAAAGCCGCCAAGGTGCTGGCCCCCATTTCTATCGCCGAAGCCAACGACTACCGCGATCGCGGTACGGTGAGTGCGATCGCCATGTTTAGCCTGGTGAAGCCTGTGCAAACCAAGAAGGGAGCGCGGATGGCGATCGTGGAGGTGGAGGATCTTACTGGAAAAATAGACGGGGTTGTCTTCCCCAGAACCTTTGAGCGGGTGAGTGAGCATATTGTGCCGGATACGCCGCTGATGCTGTGGGGCAAGGTGGACAATGGCCGGGATGAGAACCTGCAGCTGATTATTGAGGATGCGGAGCCGGTGGCGGCGGTGCAAATGGTGATGGTGGAGATTGACCCGCAGATTGCGGGGGATATTGCCCAGCAGCACCGCTTGCGGAGTGTGCTGCTGCAGCACCGACAGGACGATGCCCAGAATAAGGTGCCTGTGGTAGCGGTGATTGGGGGCGGCTCGCAGCGGCAGCTGGTGCGGCTGGGGGTGCAGTTTTGCGTGATGGATACGCAGTCTACGGT
>JBHJHJ010000120.1:0-5856 GCA_050330955.1 Elainellaceae cyanobacterium
GGCTCCCCCTCTCAAAGCTACCGTGTACACACATCTCGGCTATGAAGTTTAAACGCTGCTTTACCCCCCTTAGTCCCCCTTTGAAAAGGGGGGAAATCTGGGTTCTCCCCCTTTCCAAGGGGGAGTTAGAGGGGGTAAGCCCTACTTGTGTATACATCGTAGCCTCTCAAAGGGGGAGCCAGAGGGGATAATCCGACACGCCAAACAGCTCACGCCGTGTCCCTTCAGTTCTGCCCCCAAGATAAAAAGGCTACATCGTCCCCCGAAATAAACCCTGAGGTCGCAATATCAGCACCCCCACCATCAGCAGCAGCGCCACCCCCACCTTGTACTCCGCAGGAAACCAATAGGTGCTTAGCTCCTGAGTAATGCCAATCACATAGGCCCCAGCGATCGCCCCGTAAGGATTGCCAATCCCCCCCAGAATCACCGAGGCAAACAGGGGCAGAATCAAAAACCAGCCCATATTAGGGCGCACCGCCGTAATCAAGCCATACATCCCCCCACCCAGCGCCGTCAGCCCTGCCGCAATCACCCAGGTCCACAGCACAATAGCCTCCACGTCGATGCCGCTGACCCGCGCTAGGTCAATATTGTCCGCCACGGCCCGCATGGCTTTCCCCGTTTTGGTGTAGCGCAGCAGCAAATGCAAACCGCCGATGGCCAACAGCGCTAGGCCCAGCACTAGAACGCGGTAGTAGGCGATGCGAATGCCGCCCAGATCTAAGGCCCCTGCCACCGGAATGTCGTAGGCCTGGTTGGCGGCCCCGCTCACCAAAATGATGCCGTTGCGCAGGAACAGCGCCAGGCCAATGGAAATGATGATCAAGGTGGTGGAATTGGCGCGGCGATCGCGCATGGGTTGCCAGATCAGCTTTTCTGTCGCCAAGGCGATGGCGATCGTCGCGGCGGTGCCCAACCCCATGGCCAGCCACAGCCCTAGCCCCAAAGCGTTGAACCCCAGGGTGCAGTAGGCCCCCAGGGTCATAAAGTCGCCGTGGGCAAAGTTGGCCAGCCGCAGAATGCCGTATACCAGGGTCAACCCCACAGCGGCCAGCGCGATGATGCTGCCCACTGCGATACCATTGACCAGAAGCTGAATCAGTACGGGGTCCATAGCGAAGTGACGAAAAAAGGCGCGGCAAAAGACTCCAGTATTGTACGGGGCGCTGGCCAGTTCCAGCTTCGTACGCCGTTGCCAACACCACAACTATGAGCTGGCATTACCCCTACCCTAATCTCGTTTCCGGAACCCTAGTGAAGCGCTACAAGCGCTTTCTCGCGGATATTGAGCTAGACACAGGTGAAACCGTCACCGCCCACTGCCCCAACACCGGACCAATGACCGGCGTTTCTCAGGTGGGCAGCGCCGTGCTGCTGTCCCATAGCGATAACCCCAAGCGCAAGTTGGCCTACACCTGGGAGGCGATTCACACCGACGGCGTTTGGGTGGGGGTAAATACGGCGCTGCCCAATCGGGTGGTGAAGTCGGCGCTGGAGGCGCGGCTGTTCGAGCAGCTTGGCGCTTACGAGACTGTTCGAAGCGAGGTGCCCTACGGAAAGGATCGTAAGAGCCGCATCGACTTTTTGCTGACCACAGCCGAGCAGCCTCCGATCTACATAGAGGTGAAAAACACCACCTGGACCGACGGCAATCTGGCCCTATTTCCCGACACGGTGACCACCCGGGGGCAAAAGCACCTGCAGGAACTCACTGATCTGCTGCCAGACGCGCGGGCGGTGATGCTTTACTTCATCAATCGGGGAGACTGCACGCGGTTTTCGCCTGGGGACTCGGCTGACCCAGAGTATGGCGCGCTGCTCAGGGCTGGGGTAAAGCAGGGGCTAGAAGTGCTGCCCTGCCGGTTTGAGGTGACGCCGTCAGGGATTGAATATTTGGGGCTGGCGGAGCTGGTGCTGTAGCACTGATGGATAGGAGCGCGCAAGGTTGGCGTGATCAAAAAGCCCGTAGCCTTTTGATTGGGCTGCGGGCTTGAATCAGTCTTACCCGAGTCTGTGGGTAAGCGGCCTATCGATTAGATAGCCAATTTAAGCAAGGGGTTGAGGCTCAACTGGGAAGACAGATACAAAGTCATCTTTCACGAGGCTCGTGTTGTTGATCACCACAGCCAAAGTCTCGCTGCCGAAGGAGATAAGGGTGTCGTTGCCGTCGATGGTGAGGTCTAGATCCTCAAATTCAAGCTCAAACAGCTCAATCACGTCGTTGCCCTGGGCGTTAAAGCGGAAGATGGTGTCGGTGCCTTCGCCCACCGCCAGAGAGATGGCATCGTCGCCAGCGCCCGTGCGAATGATGTCGTCGCCCTCGCCGCCCACGAGGAGGTCATCACCGCCGTCGGCCCGCAAGACGTCGTTGCCCACGCCACCGAAGAGGAAGTCGTCACCGCGACCGCCAAAGATCAGGTCGTTTCCGGAGCCACCCACTAAGAGATCGCTACCTTTCCCGCCCCTAAGCTCGTCGTCGTTCGCACCACCATCGATAAAGTCGTTACCCTTGCCGCCAAGGATAAAGTCGATACCGATGTTGCCGAAGATGAAGTCGGCACCAGCGTTACCGAAAATCATGTCGTTACCGGAACCGCCGATGCAGCGATCGTTGCCATCGAGGCCGCGAATCACGTCATCGTCAGCACCACCATCCAAGTGATCATTGCCGCGACCGCCAATCAGCAGGTCGATGCCGAACCCACCGAAAATGATGTCAGCGCCATTGTTACCGCGCAGCTCATCGTTACCGTCGCCGCCGTCGAGCTCGTCATCGCCGTCGCCGCCGAAGATAAAGTCGATGCCAATGCCGCCAAAGATGATGTCGATACCGAGATTGCCTCGCAGCGTATCGCTACCGCCGCCACCGTCAATTTGGTCATCGCCGAAGCCACCAAAGATGATGTCAGCGCCCCCAAAGCCAAAGATGATATCAATGCCGATGGTGCCCTGTAGCGTCTCGTCGCCGTCAGTACCATCGATGGCGTTGAACAGCACTGCGTCTCCGCGGAGGTCGAGGTTCTGAATCCGGGTGTCGTCTTCAGGGTCGGTCTCTGCATCACTGAACGCCGTAACGCTGAAGTTGGCGTTGAGGAATTCTGCAAAGGCATCTTGCTCAGTGCCGTCGGGGGCAAAGGTTGCTACACCTGTGCGGGGCGCTTCTTCCTCCTGGAAGAGGTCAACGCGGTTCTCGCCGAAGACATCAAAGGGATAGCCATCCCCACCGTCTGCGAGGAAGTTGAGCGTGACAACGCGGATGTCGCGGTCGGGGTCGCCCACGACTTCGCCATCTTCCACCAGCACGTCAACGATGTTGCCGTCTTCGTCGATAATCGCGGCGCTTTCAATGCGATCGCCATCGGTGATTAGGTTGCCGTCATCGTCAAACTCAATCGCCTGACCGTCGGCGTCGAAGCTAAAGGAAATGCCGCCCACCTGCGGGAACTGACCCGGCGTCGCGCCTTCTTCTGTGCCCGCAACACCGTGCTCCAGAATTTGCTTGAGTTCGACAGCCGTCAGCGTCAGCAGCGTTAGACCATTGTTAAAGCGCAGGCTGTTGGCGATGTCGAGCTGGGAAACTTCGCCCGCTTGCTTACCCGAAGCTGGGTTTGCCTCGGTGGGCAGCAGCGTACCGTCGTCGTCAACCGAACCGATAGCGTCGCGAATGCCGCCGCCGTTCTTCAGGGAGACCTGAACTGTGGCATCGGCCTGCTGGGCAACAAACAGGTTAGCGTCTGCCGTCAGGTTACCCAGGTTGGTTTCTTCAGTCCGTACCTCAGAACGACGGCCGTCGAGGAAGACGTCAGTGTTCCCGAAGATAACGCTATCCTGCTCGGTAACGATGTCTACAGTTTCGCCAACTAGAGCCTGTACCGCAGCGGCGTCGGTGCCGGGGGCAAAGGGGTTAGCAGCGCCGAACAGCGCCGTAACGCCTGCGTCGGTGGTGGCAAACGCGCCGCTGACGTTGGGGTCAACGCTGCCGGGAATGACAACGCCGTTGTCGTCAAAGGTGACCACCAGACGACCCACGTAGCTGTACTCACCGTCGGTGCTGACAATGAGGACGGGGTTGCCCGCAGCATCAGTGGTTTGAACGGGATAGTTGCGATCAGGCGTGTCGCCAGGCTGCAGTCCCCGAGCCACGTCTTCAGCGTCGGCGTTGATGGTGTCGGAGCCGCCAGCAATGATGACGTCTACCCCATTTAGCAGCGTAGCCAGCTCCTCTTCTAGGGCAAACTGCTGCAGGTGAGACACCAAGATAATCTGGTTGACGCCTTGAGCAATCAGCGCGTCAATTTGTGGCTGCAGAATGGCGGCCAGCGCGGCCATATCATTCGAATCAGGCCCTAAAACCTCAACGTCACCTGTGGAGGTAATGTCTTCTAAAATTTGGGTGGTTGCACCAACAACGCCAATTTGCTGGATGACGCCATCGGGGTCGATTTCCTGAATGATGGTGGATGGCGCAATCTTAGGCACATCTGCCCCAGCTAGGGATTGAGCCGGACCCGTCACAAAATCGGTGTTGAGCAGAATGTCGCTGGTGAAGAGGTCAGCGAGATCTTCCTCAGCAGAGAAGTCGAGGTTGGCGCTCAGGTAAGGGAACTGCGCCCCAACCCAGCGATCGTCTTCGAGGCCCGCGTCACGGAAGTCAGGCGCGATGATGTCAAAGAAAGTGCTGGTGCCGAAGTCAAACTCGTGGTTACCAATCGCAGAAGCGTCGAAGCCGATCTGATTCATGATCGAGATGTCGACGCGGCCTAGCCCCTCGCGCAGAGACTCATAAGCATCTGGAACGCCATCACTATTAACGTCAGCGGGTAGACCGAACAGCGCGTTGTAGAAATCATTGAACACGCCGCCGTCGCGGAATGTCTCGCGATCGCTTGCTGCTGCGGAGAAGGGACCCGGCAGATAGTTATCACCTGCAGAAAGAGTAATGCTATTGGCAACCGTTCCTTCTAGGAACTCCTCGATCGCCGCAAAATTCGGCGCATTTGTAATCGCATCAACGCCGCCCTCTAGATCAGAGGCATGCAGAATCTGTAACTGAAATGGCATAGCTTATTCCGTGATTGGTCTTGTGAGCTACAGTTTGAAAACGGTATCCAGTTTTACAAGCTCTCACGGAGATGTTAAGGCTATCCCATGCTTACATTAAGGCTAGCTTAAGCTTTGGCATCTTTTTCACAGGCATTTCTCATAATCTTCGATTTGATCTCTGCTCAGTGGCTAAGCCTTAAGCCAAAGACCTGACTTGACGAGCGGACGTTGGAATCTTAATCGGTAGACGCTATCATTAAGCAAAATTTCATTTTCATTGTCAGGCTTTCAAAACTCGCAGGCTAACGCTCACAGGCTAGAAGCGCAGCGCATGAGCCAGCGGCGCGAGAAGCTCGCTCTGACAAGCCAAAATTTGCGGGCCAAAAATTACGGGCCGAACAATTAGGGGTAGCCTTTGATCCAGACTGAGACGCTTGATTTACTTGAATGGCCGAGACTGTGTCAACATTTGTCGACATTTGCCGCGACGAAGCTTGGGGTGAGCGCAGCCCAGCGCCTTGCGATTCCAAACTCCCCCGCTCAGACGCAGCAGTTGCTGGCCCAGACGCGCGAAGTCTATGAGCTTGAGTCGCAGCTGACCACCACGCTGAAATTCAGCGGCATTCAAGATATCGGCCCGGCCTTGGACCGAACGTCCCGCCAAGGGGTGCTCAGCGGGCAGGAGCTACTCGACATCGCGGCCACCCTCTACGCCACGCGGCAGCTCCGCCGCACCATTGACGCCCAGGAAGACGAAGTGTTGCCGACGCTACAGGCCCTTGTCAGCGAACTGCGCACCTTCCCTGAGCT
>JBHJHJ010000121.1:0-2264 GCA_050330955.1 Elainellaceae cyanobacterium
ACCAGAGCCAACCTCACCTGAGCCTACCTCAGCAGAGCCTACCTCACCAGAGCCTACCTCACCAGAGCCTACCTCACCAGAGCCTACCTCACCTGTGCCAACCTCACCAGTGCCATCGTGCTTGACATAAATCTTCGTAACGCTGTCAACCTAACCGTTCAGCAGTTGACAGGCGAAGAGCCTCCTTTGCTCTGTAATGCGTTACTGCCCCGAGAGCTTGCAGATTACCAAGACCGAGATTGGGATCGCTTAGCTGCTGTTCTACGAGAACGATATTCAGACGATTTTGAGACTCTTGAAGCTTCTGAAAAATTCGTGAGGAAAAGGCGACAGGGCAGCTAGCCTTTTCCACGTTTAGGAGATTGTCTTACGGATGCACTGCGCTATCACCTCGTAGTAGGCAAATCGCCCTATTCTCCCTCCAGAGACGCTTCATACAGGTCGGCCAGCGCGATGGTTACCGCAACCGATTGCAGGGTAAACGACTTATCAAACCCTCGATATTCCGTAAACAGCCACTGGTTCTCCCCCTGTTTCACGTAATGCTCAACATGGGGAGCCTCTTGAGCAATGAGTAAGTATTCCTGAAAGGACGTCATGCTGCGATAAGCCAAAAACTTGTCGCCTCGGTCATAGCCCTCCGTGGAGCCAGAGAGCACCTCCGCCAGCAGAATCGGGTTCATCACCGTGTCGTTGCGACCCGGTTTGAGGTCCACGGGGCGGGGCGTCACCATCACGTCAGGATAGGTGTAGAGGTCTGGGTCAGGGATCCACAGTCGCTGGTCAGTCACAAAAATGCTGTAGGGCTGCTTCCGCAGGGCAGCCGTCAATAGAAACACGAACATGCGGATGATATCGTTGTGGGCAGGGGTTCCCCCAGTCATCGGTACAATTTTCCCATTGCGGTATTCACAGCGAACGTCAGATTCAACCTCTAAATCCAGATACTCTTCACCGGTATAGGTTCTATCCGATAATGCTGTAATGGTCATGGCTGGCGAGCTCTCAATTACCTAGTTGCATCCTAACTAGCGATTCAGGCACCCCCAAACCCCAGCGCCCTTGGATACAGCCTAACGCCTTGGCAACGCCTGAGGCGATCGCCCAAAAGAAAAGTGGGGAAGCCATCTCAACTCCCCCGTGGCCTCTCTACCATGAGACACATCTAGACCTAGGATTCCCCCAGCAGCTGCACTACTGCCCGCACCACCAGCGGAGCCACACCGCCAGCCGCAGCTAGCCCAGCTATCCACTGCCACCGCTGCACCAAAAAGCTCGCAGCCCGCCCCAACAGCCCCAGCGATCGCCGTATCGCCGCCACATCCTGCCGTAGCTCCTCAAACCGCTCCAACTGCTTCTCCAGCCGCCCTACAGCCCGCTTCACATCAGGCACATCCACCGTCGCTAGCAGCACTGCATCCTGGCTCCGCTGCATATCTTGACGCAGCTGCTGCAGCTGCCGTGCCACGTCGGCCTTGGTCTCATCCAGCTCCTGCTCCAAATACCGGGAGCGCTCCACCAGCGGCGTCACCTGCCTATCCAGCGCGGCGATCGCCTGCTTACCTCGCCGGTAAGCCTCCTGTATTAGCGCCTCCAGCTCCCGGTCTCGCTCGCCTCCCGTTGGCCGCTTCAGCGCCAGCGATGCAAACGGGTCTGTGGCAATCTGGTCTTCCAGCGCCCGCCCCCCAGACGCCGCGTAGACCTGCACCGCCGCATCGGGGGCCACGCGGCGGACTGCCTCTAGCGCCTCGGTCGCGTAAGCGCCAATTTCCGGCAGCTCTGGGCTGACGACAACCATATCGAAGCGATCGCCCGTTTCCAGCAGGGCCCGCCCTTCAGCCAACGAGCCAACCCTAGAAATCACCACGTCAAGGGGCAAACCCAGCGAGTCGCACGCAGCCGAGTAGCGCAGCTGCCAGGCGATCGCGTCTGTGTCGTCAGCCTCCATTAGCAAAACCCGCATCTCACCCCCCCTTACACAAGAAAGGAGCGGTATCCCGCTCCCTAGAACTACCCCCATCGCTTACTCACAAGCTACGCCATTGCCGGGTCTGGGTTGCTGGGCTGCGCCGCTGGCCGTGGGGGCTTGGGCGCTGCCGCGGGGTAGGCATCGTAAATCCGCCAGTGTTCTGGATTGCTCGTGGTGATGACCTCAACCCCGCCGAACCCAACAGAGCGATCGCCCATGAAGTCATCCCCACCGGGAACCACGCTGTCGCGCCCGCCGCATTGCACTTCTAGGATGTGCCCCGGTAGCGCAGGCA
>JBHJHJ010000122.1:0-36995 GCA_050330955.1 Elainellaceae cyanobacterium
CGCCAAGTTTTGGCTGGCGGAATCTTGCTCTAGGGGCCGAACGATAGGCGCTTCGTTTACCAGAGTCGGCACAGAGTTGCGCATGAGCCCGGTGAGCTGCAGGGTTTTGACATCGTAGACCTGGGTCAAGATTTTAGGATAGAGGCCAATGCCGATGATGGGAATCAGCAGGGAAGCGATGATAAACACCTCTCGGGGCTCGGCGTCCACCAGGGCCTCGTGGGAGGTGAGCTCCTTATTCTCAGGGCCGTAGAAGATATCCCGCAGCATGGTCAGCAGGTAAATGGGCGTGAGAATCACCCCCACAGCCGCCAAGCAGACGATGATCACCCGGAAGGCGAGGCTATAGGCGTCGCTGGTGGCAAAGCCCACGAACACCATCACCTCGGCGACGAAGCCGCTCATCCCCGGCAGCGCCAGAGAAGCTAGAGAGCAGGCGGTAAACATGGCGAAGATGCGGGGCATCTTTTGGCCCACGCCGCCCATCTCTTTGAGAATCAGGGTGTGGGTGCGATCGTAGGTGGCCCCCACCAGGAAGAACAAGCTGGCGCCAATCAGGCCGTGGGACACCATCTGCAGCACCGCGCCGCTGAGGGCTAGGTCGGTGAATGCGCCCATGCCGATGAGCACGAAGCCCATGTGGGAGATGGAGGAGTAGGCAATTTTGCGCTTTAGGTTGCCCTGGGCAAAGGACGTCAGGGCCGCGTAGATGATGTTGACCACGCCCAAAATAATCAGTACTGGGGCGAAGTAGGCGTGGGCGTCGGGCAGCATTTCGATGTTCATGCGAATCAGGGCATAGCCCCCCATCTTCAGCAGAATGCCCGCCAGCAGCATGTGTACCGGGGCCGTCGCCTCCCCATGGGCGTCGGGTAGCCAGGTGTGCAGCGGAAAAATGGGCAGCTTGACCGCGTAGGCAATCAGGAATCCGGCGTAGGCCAGCAGCTCAAACTTCAGCGGGAAGTCTTTCTGCATCAGGGCCGTCATGTCGAAGGTGACGGTATCGCCGTAGAAGGCCATAGCCAGGGCCGCCACCAGAATGAACAGCGAGCCTCCTGCCGTGTAGAGGATGAACTTTGTCGCGGCGTAGAGGCGCTTTTTGCCGCCCCAAATGGAGAGCAGCAAGTACACCGGAATCAGCTCCAGCTCCCACGCTAGGAAGAACAGCAGCAAATCCTGCACTGCAAAGACGGCAATCTGACCGCCGTACATGGCCAGCATAAGGAAGTAAAACAGCCGGGGCTTGAGGGTCACCGGCCACGACGCCAGGATGGCAAGGGTGGTGATGAATCCGGTAAGCAGCACCAGCGGCATGGATAGCCCGTCTACCCCCACAGACCAGCTGAGGTCCAGGGTCGACACCCAGCTATAGCGCTCCACCATCTGTAGGTCTGAAGTGCTGGGATCGTAGAAGTTGTAGAACGCGTAGGCGATGATGCAAAAGTCAATCAGGCCGACGACAAGGGCATACCACCGGATTGTTTTGCCGTCTTTGTCCGGGATGATGGGGATGAACAAAGACGCGGCAATCGGAAACAGAATGATAGTCGATAGCCAGGGAAATTCAGCAGTAAACATTACAGGTTTTGCAAGATGCAGAGTGGGCAAAATGTAACGGTAGTCAGTCGGGCGATCGCGCTGTCCCAGGCCATCGGTGGGGAGGCACGAGAGGCTCTCCCCACCGATGGCGCAGCGTTAGCCTAAGTAATACCAGAGATTAAAACTAGGCTCAGCACCGCACCAAAGATAATCAGCGCGTAGAACTGTGCCCGTCCATTCTCGATGTATTTCAGTCCTTCGCCCGTAACCAGGGTAACGAACCCGGCTAGGTTGACCACGCCATCAACGATGCGAATATCAACTTCTAGAACCTGCTTGGCCAGCCGGATGACCCCCCGAACAAACACCGCGTTGTAGATTTCGTCGATGTAGAACTTGTTGAGGGAGAGGTTGTAGAGCGGGCGAACCTTGTTGGCGATCGCCTCAGTGTCGATCTTGTTCTGCAAGAACATTAGGGAAGCCAGGGTAATGCCGATCAGGGCGATGCCCACCGAGTTACCCGCCATAATCAAGAACTCGCTCCACTCGAACTCGCCTGCGTGCTCTAGCGCTTCCGCAGCCTCGCCGGGGGCGTGGATAAATTCCTCAAAGTAGTTCGCAAACGGCGTTCCCACCAAGCCAAGCAGCATTGAGGGGATGGCCAGCGCCATCAGCGGGAAGGTCATGGCCAGCGGCGACTCGTGGGGCGTATCGCTGTGGCCCCCGTGAGCGTCGTGGTCATCGTGCGCTTCCTCGTGGGCCGCAGTGGCCTCAAGCTCCTGAGGATTCATTGCCCCGGGTCCAAAGGCCAAGCCCATGCGCTGCAGCTTTTCGCGGTTCAGCAGTTGGCGGATGCCCTCATCTTTGCCGCGAAACTCACCTTCAAAGGTCATGAAGTACATGCGGAACATGTAGAAAGCCGTCGCGCCAGCGGTCAGCCAGCCGATGCCCCATAGGATTGGGCTGACGGCAAAGGTGGACCCTAAAATCTCGTCCTTAGACCAGAAGCCTGCAAATGGCGGAATTCCTGAAATCGCTAGGGTGCCGATCAAGAAGGTGATGGCCGTCACCGGCATGTAGCGGCGCAGGCCGCCCATCAGGCGCATGTCCTGAGCCAGGGCTGGGTCGTGGCCCACCACCTCTTCCATCCCGTGAATCACCGAACCAGACCCCAAGAACAGCATCGCCTTGAAGTAGGCGTGGGTCATGAGGTGGAACAGGCCGGCGGTGTAGGCGCCGACGCCCATAGCCATCACCATGTAGCCCAACTGAGACATGGTGGAATAGGCCAGCCCCTTCTTGATATCGTTTTGGGTGAGGGCAATGCTCGCGCCCAAAAGTGCCGTAAAGGCTCCCGTCCAGGCGATGACAGCCATTGCGCCGGGCAGGGCCTCAAACATGGGGAACATGCGGGCAATGAGAAATACACCCGCAGCCACCATGGTCGCAGCGTGAATCAGGGCGGAGATAGGCGTAGGGCCTTCCATGGCGTCTGGAAGCCAGACGTGCAGCGGGAACTGGGCTGACTTGGCCACAGGGCCAAGGAACACCAAGATGGCAAAGAAGCCGGCCAGAGCGGGCGCCAAGGCGCCACTTGCCACCAAATCCTGCAGCCGCTCACCGATCACGTCGAATTCAAAGCTACCGGTAGCCCAGTAAAGGGCCAAAATACCGAGCAAGAGGCCGAAGTCCCCCACTCGGTTTGTGATGAAGGCTTTCTGGCAAGCGTCAGCCGCTGCCTTGCGGTCGTACCAAAACCCGATGAGCAAGTAGGAGCACATGCCCACCAGCTCCCAGAAAATGTAGACCTGCACCAGATTAGGGCTAATGACTAGGCCCAACATGGACGAGCTGAATAGGCTGAGATAGGCATAGAAGCGCACATAACCAGGGTCGTGGGCCATGTAGCCATCGGTGTAAATCATCACCAAAAACGCTACCGTGGTCACCACCACCAGCATCAGAGCCGTCAGGTGGTCGATGACATAGCCCATCGTTAAGCGAAAGTCGCCAGCACTCGCCCACTCAATTAATGTTTCGTAAGGGGCGTGTCCTTGAATCTGGCTGTAGAGAATCGCAAACGATAGGACCATGGCCGTCCCCGTCAGCGAAACGATGAAAGTTGAGCAGAGGCTGCGAATTTTCACCAAAGCGTCTCCATAGGAGAGCAAGCCGATGCCCACAACCATCGCGCCGAAGAGCGGAAGGACTGGGATTATCCAGGCGTATTCATATATCAAATCCATATTGGGTGCCTACTTCATACTTCTTTATGTAATTTGGCAAAAACCGCTTACATTCTGACATACTCTCACCGCCTGCGATAAGCCTCTTTGTGGGTAGCTTTGGCGTCAAGCTTAGCTTAGTGGAAGTTGCTTTTACCCAATAGCGCCCTCGGCATTCATGGTTATGCCGAGACTTTGGGCGAAATATGAAATGATTCTAAGGGTTTCGCCAAACCAAATTGGCGTGAGCTAACTTTGACAGAACGCGCTAGAAGCCTAGATAAGTAATCTTGCTTACTGGAGCCTAGCTCGCTGTGCTGAGTTCTATGTAGCTAAATTTCGTCCGCAGGCGACGATGGGCATTTATTGGCTGTGGCGATTACCTACGCCAGCGATAAGGCTACTAGATTTGAATTCTGTCAATGAAATGGGGATAACTCATGTTTAATTTAGCAACATCGACATCGCCAGATTCGTCACCGCGATCGACTTACTGGTGGATGCTGCGCCTATTCATGATCCAAGGATTCTTGCTTTCACTTGGCCTGCTCGTCATCATCTACGTAGCGTGATCGCTTACGCGGCGCGCCCCTTTACTCGGTATTCACATTGGAGCGCCGTTGCTGAACTGCCCGCCGAAATCCCAGCACCACTAAAATATTTGCCAGCGTCAGGAAAACCTCTGCTCCGCCATGGAGCCAGTCTACATTTGCAAGCTCCTCACTATAGGTCGCCTTAGCGTAGAGCCCCGCCGGAATTGTGACTGCAACAAACACTAGCGTGCCATAGAAGCCCGCTAGCGCCAGAGGCGGTGCTTTGCCGGAGCGGGTCAAAAACCATAAGAACCCAAGGTAGGGAAATAGGGATAGGGCAAATAGGGTTTCTTTAGACATCATTATCAATGAGTGACGTTGGCTTTGAGATAGATCAGGTCTCGGTCTTAGGCGATCGCCAAATCCACCAGGCCGCCGCGCATAGCGTCACGTTGCCCAAGACCGTCATGGCCGCCTGCAGCGTCACGAGCCAGTTTAGACGGGGCGGATTGTCAAAGAAGTGCCAGGTGCAGGCGCACATCGCGCTCACCAGCGCTGGCAGCATGGCTACCGACAGCGCCCGCCAGGAGCGGTCTCCGCTGACGTCTCCATAGACCCAGATCAGCGCGATCGCCGCTACCCACTCAATGACGCTAGAGATGTGAATAATCCAGGTGGGGATGGAAAGGGCGTGCATTTTAGCGCTTGTGATAGTGTCTTCGCAAATGGCGTTTATGGACCGCGTTGAGTGATGCGGTAGCGCACAGACGCCTGAACTGCTCTATTGTAAGTGGGTTAAGTCATAGATGGGTTAAGCCTGGGTAGTCAGGCTTAGTCAAATCAAACAGGCTCAATAGAGCAGGCGGTGCGGCATGCGGACAGTATTGTGCGGCTACTACGGCATGGGCAACGGAGGCGATGAGGCGCTCCTGGCGACGGCGCTGCAGATGCTGCCCTCGAACGCTGTCCCCATTGTCCTGTCGGGACAGCCCCAGCTTACCCATCAGCAGTACAGCGTCGAGGCCGTACCACGTAAGTCTCCCCAAGCCGTATGGGCGGCCCTAAAGCGCGCCGACGCTTTTGTGTGGGGCGGCGGTAGCCTCATGCAGGACGCCACCAGCCGCCTGAACCCCCTCTACTACGGCGGGCTTATGGGACTGGCCCAACAGATGAACCTCAAAACCGTGGCCTGGGCACAGGGGATCGGCCCCTTGAGCCGACCGCTGACCCAAAAAGTTGCGCGGCGGGTTTATCAGCGCTGCTCCACTGTATCTGTGCGGGATCAGAGATCGGCTCAGCAGCTTGCGGACTGGAATGTTCCTAGTCTCTTGGCTCCGGACCCCGTCTGGGCGCTGGCGGGGGAGCGGGTTGCAGGGCTGTGGGAGCTCCCGGCCCCGCGCATTGCCGTCACCTTGAGAACCCATCCGGATCTGACTCCGCAGCGGCTGTCAGTGATTACTGAGGCGCTGGCTATGCTGCAGGCGGCAACAGGTGCATGCCTCTTAGTCGTTCCATTCCAGCTTCCCCAAGACCTGGCTTTGGCCCAGACTGTTCAGGCCCGTTTGTCTCAACCCTGTCACTTACTTCAGATCCGAGACCCCCGCCAGCTTGTAGGCGTCTTCAAGGGCGTGGAAATGGCGATCGCCATGCGGCTCCACGGCGTCATTATGGCGGCAGCGGCGGAATGCCGCACGTTTGCCTTGAGCTACGATCCCAAAATCGATCGGCTGATGCAGACACTTTCCATACCGGGTTGGCAACTGAGCCAAATGCCCGCCGACGCCGCTAAGATGAGCCAGGTTTGGCTGGAGCACTTTGTTAACGGCAGTGCGCTCTCCCCAGACCAGATTCAGTCCCTACGCGATCGCGCCTGTATGCACCGCGACGTGCTGCACAAGGTGCTGACGTCTTAAGGGGAGCACAGTTCGGTATGATGAGGTCAGCCAATTTCTGCATTGAAATCCCATGCTTACTCTAAAAATCGCTGTGTATATCGTTGTTTCCTTCTTTGTCGGACTGTTTATTTTTGGATTTCTGTCCAACGATCCCGCCCGCAACCCCAACCGCCGCGACTTTGAATAAGCGCTGTTGACTCAGACTTATCAGCTAGGCTGATGCGTTAATGTTGCCCGTCCCCGCTTCATTTGGGGACGTTTTCTTAGCGAGTCGCGCCTTCTGTCGTGACCCCATGCCCTGCGGAACAATCGGGCTTTTTTGGTGTGAGTTGTTAGTTTATGCCCTACATCGTGCCGCCACCGCCACCGCCACCGCTTGTCCACGTGGCAGCAATGGCGTATGTCAATGTTTCTGATCAGTCCAGCCCGGTTGCTGCTGCGGAACAGCAGGTGCTGCTGCCAGAGCCAATGTCGCCCAAGCCGCTGGTGATAGAGCCTCCTATGCTGATGACTCAGGCCACAGCAGATCCCTCAACACCTGCTGCTCGGCCTGTAGACCAGCCATCAGCTTCTGTAACCCCGCTGCCGGTCGATAGACTCGGCCCGGCTTTAGAGGTCGGACTACCCGCGGAGGGCTCTCTTCCCGGCTCCCGCCTGGGGGATCTCCACCAGCAGTACGGTCTCGACGAGGCAGCTGCTCAGGAGCTTGAGTCAAACGCACAATCGCGCTTGGCCTCTGATGAAGCGGCCTACGAAGAGGCGGCGGTCTTGCTGCATCAAAGTAGGGACATGCTGAACGAGCTAGTGGATTGGGTAGCTCAGCAAGTAGAGCAACCAGGTCGGCTTCCCGGCGACCCCATTCCCAGCGATCTTCAAGCGCCGCTGCCGGCGCCAAATTCAGCGGGCCAGCTCCCTAGCGCTGCAGCGGAGACTAATGCGATTCCGCTGGAGGAGCTGGAGTTAGATGGCCCTGAGGCAGGAACGGCTGACCCGGCGGCAGACGAGATTGACGCCCTTGAAGTCATTGCCGATCGCCAGGTTTACGATGAGCAGCAGCAGTCCTTTATCGCCACGGGGGACGTAGCGCTGACGGTCAGGGGCTCCGTACTCACGGCAGATGAGGTTCGCGTCAATTTGCCTAACCAAATTGCCATCGCCACCGGGGACGTTGTGTTCACGCGGGGCGACCAAGTGCTGCGGGGCGACCGGATTGAATACAATTTTGTGCGAGAGGAGGGAGCGGTCCTAGACGCTCGGGGGGAGGTCTTTATTCCTCAGATTGCCTCAGATCTCTCTAGCGATCGCCCCGTAGATGATCCGTCAGCGGCAGCGCCGACCAGCGGCGCAGACGTGGGCGTCTCCGAGGCAGACGCATTGAGCGATCGCCTCAGCCGTGAGCAGCCCGAGGTGCAGACCGCAACTTCTGTCGGGGGCATCACCCTCGGCGCCGGAATTTCCTCCACCGGCGGCAACGTCGACCAAGGGGCGGCAGGCGGGAGTATTCGGCAGCTTCGATTTGAGGCGGACCGCATTGATTTTCGTCCTGGGGGCTGGGTCGCCGCGAATGTGCGGCTGACGAATGATCCCTTCTCTCCCCCTGAGCTGGAAATTCGCACCAATCAGGCCACGTTTCAGCGGCTATCGGCCACCCGCAGTGAGCTGCGGCTGAAAAACCCCCGACTGGTAATCGATCGCGGGCTCACTATTCCGCTGTTGCGATCGCGTTTCATCTTTGACGAGCGCCAGCGCGATCCCCTACCGGTGCAGTTTGGTTTTGATGAGGAAGACCGGGACGGTTTATTTGCAGAGCGTCCCTTCGAGGTGATCTCGACCCCTGAGGTGAATTTCACGGTTACGCCTCAGTTTTTTATCCAGCGGGCGTTTACGGGCCGCGATGAAGATGACATTGAGATTGGAGAGGATGACACCGGGGTGCTCAACCCCAATTCCTACGGTTTGACCGCGGAGCTGGACGCTACCTTTGACGCCTTCACTTCGTTTGAGGCCAGCGCTATTCTCACCAGCCTCGACTTCGATGGCAACTTTGCTGACGAAGATCTGCGGGGTCTGGTGCGTCTGCGGCGTCGAACGGGAGACGGTTATACCTTTACTGGCGAGTACAGCTACCGCGATCGCCTTTTTAACGGCACCCTGGGATTCCAGACCGTGGACCAGTCCTACGGCGTTATCGCCACATCGCCGGTGATTCCGCTGGGGGACTCAGGGGTCGAGCTAACCTACCAGGGGTCCATTCAGCGCATCACCGACAACATCGCGTCTGAGCGACAAGACGATATTTTAGGCCCCATTGAGGAGCGGGATGACAACATCACCACGCTGACCCGCTACCAAGTGGCGGCTGAGCTGCGGCGACCGTTTCTCCTGTGGGCCGGCACCCCACTACCTGCCACACCCGATCAAGGACTGCGCTATACCCCCAATCCAGTCGTACCTTTTATCATCTTCAGCCCGCGGGTCAGGGGGGTGGCTGGGCTCTACAGCAGCGGGGACACCCAGCCCATCTTGACCGGAGAACTGTCGTTTTTGGGGCAGTTTGGTCACTTCTCCCGCCCTGCCTTCGACTACCTCGGCTTCAACCTCACCTATCGCCGCAGCACCGAAGGCAGCGAGTCTCCCTTCACATTTGACCGGGTTCAAGACCGAGAGGTGTTGTCCGGCGGCCTGACCGCCCAGCTGATTGGCCCATTCCGCGTCGGATTCCAGACCTCCATCAGCCTGTCGGAAAATGAAGACTTCGATACAAGCTACTTTATCGAATACAGCCGCCGCACCTTTGGTGTCCAGTTTCGGTTCAACCCCGATCGGGAGATTGGCTCGCTCAACCTGCGCATCAGCGACTTTACCTGGACTGGAACGCCGCGCCGATTCGATGCTGAGCCCATCGAATACAATCCAGAACTGGTGGATCCTGCTTCCGTCAATTTTCCTGGGGATGATACGGTCGGTGAGGATTCTATAGATGCGGCTCCTCAGGAGACCATAGATCTAAATCTCCAGGATTCTATAGATGCGGACTCCATAGATGAGAATCCTGAAGAAGCCCCAGCGGAACAGTAGATACTCCGTCCGATGACTCACCGCCCTCTCCCCAAGCGATGCACATCCTCTTAGTAGACGATGAAGTCGAGCTGGCAGACGCCCTAAGCAAAGTTCTGCGGCGAGAGGGCTACACCGTGACGGTGGCCCACGACGGGGACAGCGGACAGCGACTGGCAGAAAGCGAATCCTACGATCTTTTAATCTTAGACTGGATGCTGCCGGGTCAAAGCGGTCTGGAGCTGTGCCAAAGTCTGCGATCGCAGGGGCGGGTTACGCCGGTCTTGTTTTTGACCGCAAAAGATACGGTGGATGATCGGGTGGATGGCTTAGACGCGGGTGCGGACGACTACCTGGTGAAGCCGTTTGAGCTCAAAGAGCTGCTGGCTAGGGTCCGGGCGCTGCTCAGGCGACCGCCGACCCTGTCTGCTGGGGAGGCAGTGGACCGTCTGACTTTGGGCAATTTGTCCCTCGACGCGGTAAACCAGGTGGCCCACCGGGGCGATCGCGCTGTGGAGCTGTCGGAAAAGGAAAGTCGGCTGCTGAGCTACTTTATGCGCCACCCAGACCAGCTGCTCTCCCACGAGGCGATTTATCAGCAGGTTTGGCAAGAAGAACCCGCCACCAGCAATGTTTTAGCGGCTCAGGTGCGGCTGCTGCGGCGCAAGCTAGAGCATCTAGGCGAGCCGTCTTTAATCCATACGGTCTACGGCAAGGGCTATCGATTTGGTCCACCGGCTTAACGGCCAAAGATTCAGAATACTGCGATCGCCTCTATTGCTCTGTGCAGGTCACAAGGGGCGAAACCCATCACTTTAAGTTGAGAGTGAGATAAGGCCATCTGATTTATTAGATCCAGCCTTCGCTGCTCTCAACTCACCCCTAACTATTAGGAGTCCGCTATGTTTCTCTCCGAAGTCACATCTGTCTCCAACTCATTTATGCCTGGATTTGAAACCCAACTGGCTGAGGCCATCATCGATAAGGTCGTCTCTCAAGGAGAAAAGTGGAGGGTAAAATATCAAGCGACGACGTGGTTTGCTCGCTGCGTGCGGGAAGGCATGAGCCTGAGCCCCAATGACGTCGTGTATGTCGTCGGTAGAAAGAATCTGACGCTGCTCATCGACACGGAGAATACGAACGAAAACAACTAGATTGAGCTAGCGGCTTAGGCAGGGAAAAGCGTACGTGTTTAGCGTCTCGGTCTGCCCCCCTTAGCAAGGGGAGATTGAGAGGGGTAAAGCCAGCCTGTAGAGCAAGTTTTCACGCTCGCTAAACAGATACAATCCCTGCCCAAGCCATTCTGTGAAGTAGTCAGGGTAGGTATCGTCTACCCTGCTACACAAAGCGACAGGGCCAATGCAGCAGGCGCACTGGCTATCCCTTCAAGGCCTTACTTCTGCAGCCAATCCTGTTCAAGCTGGTGATAAATTCGCCGCAGCATTCGCTTTCCCCGCTCTGCTCGCTTGCGCAGCGTGGCCAGCTTACACACCTCCCCCTCCTCAGCCAGCATCCTTTGAATGTCAACCCACTCATAGCCGTCTAAGAGCCGAAACTTCATCAGCTGGGCGATACTGGGCTTCATCTCCACCAGCTTCTCCAGCGCTTTAAGTAGCAGATAGATGCGCTGCTCTTGGGTCAACTGCGGCGATGGCTCACTGTCAGGCTCTGCGGTCTGGGTCTCAAAATCATAGGACTGGGGATCCATCAGCAGTTCTTTTTGCCGCTTGCGGGACTTCTCTCGAATGATATTGAGACAGGTGCTTCGCAGCCAAGCCTTATAGTTGCGGATCGTTTGTTTCTTCTCGGCGATAACCGTCCGCTCGTAGGCTATGTGAATAATTTCGTGGGGCTCTGTGGTGTCGGTTAGGTTGTACTGATTGATGAACCGCTGCACCATTGAGATAAACGAATAGGGGTGGGCGCTGTTGGTGCTTAGGATCTCACGGATAACAATCTGAAGCTGATTGGGGGGGCAACCGTCGTTAGCCATGCTTATTGCCGGTATATATCTGAGTAATTGTGACGAAAGTGTTGAAGTGTGACACCTAAGCGAGTAAAAACGCTATTGCATGTAGAAAAGTCTGCTGCAATGGCTCTTGGCAAGCTTAACTGTATCACTTCTAAACAATGCACCCCGGAAATATTGAGGTTTGGAACAATCTACGCTAGGCTCTGTCGAAGACTCTAGTGCCGCGCTGAAGTCCAGTCCCCGCTTATAGAATCCGCTTCGATCAACAAGTTTCTGTAAAGTGTAGCTATCAAAGCAGTCACACTAGCCTGTTAACAACACATATGTAAGGCACGTTTATCGCAGCAATTGCCTAACCCCCTCAACATCTAATAAATACTGCAGGCAGACCTATGGATATGGAAAACATCGACACTGTTTCAGAAGAACTGCTCCGCAAGTCCCACGAATATGCGGAAATAGCCCAAGAGTATTACTGCTTGTCCCTAGAAAAGCGGCCCAGCGTAAATCAAGAGGAGCGGCTGTCAAAGATTCTGCAGGACGCTGAAACCGATCGCCTCCTCAGCTTCATCATCGATGAAACCGACCACATTCTCGGACACGAGCTGGATTTGATTGATTTGCCCAAAATTCGAGAGCAGCAGAACCAGCTGCGGCGATCGCTAGACAATAGCTGGGTAGACCAAGTCATGCAGGACAGCCGCGATCGCCAGGCCGCGCGGGTGCCTAAGCAGTCCCTAGAGCAGGCCCAGGCGCGGCTGAAGCAGGAGGGCTTTTACACTGGCGAAATCGACGGCTACTATGGACCCGCCATGCAGCAGGCGTTTGATAGCCTGCGACAGGTGCTCACCCGCGAGCTCAAGCGGCGGGGCATGTACCACGGCCCGCTAGAGGCCGCAAGCACGAGAGCGCTGCAGGATATGCTGCGCCAGGTTAAAGAGAATGAGCCGGTGCGCGGTACGGAGATTGAGGCGAAGGTAGACCTGCTCAGCCTGGCGTCTTGGCTAGACAGCTAATTATTCATAATTATTCAAAGGTGCGCCGCTAAAGCGCACCCACATAATTTACGACACAATCTACGACACCGCTTCCGCCGTATCCCGCGCTGTATCTTGGGCCAGATACTTCTCCAGTTCCGTCAGCGCGTCGGCGTCCACCTTGGTCTGCATCGGGCAGAACTTCGGCCCGCACATGGAGCAGAACTCCGCCGTCTTGTAGATATCGGCGGGGAGGGTTTCGTCGTGGTATTCCCGCGCCCGGTCTGGGTCTAAGGACAGCTCAAACTGCCGGTTCCAGTCGAAGTTGTAGCGGGCTTCCGAGAGCTGGTCATCGCGATCGCGCGCGCCGTGCCGGTGGCGGGCAATGTCAGCGGCATGGGCGGCAATCTTGTAGGCGATTAGACCCTCCCGCACGTCCTCAGCGTTGGGCAGGCCCAGGTGCTCTTTAGGGGTGACATAGCAGAGCATGGCGGTGCCGTGCCAGCCGGCGATCGCCGCCCCAATGGCGGAGGTGATGTGGTCGTAGCCTGGCGCAATGTCGGTCACTAGGGGACCCAGCACATAGAAGGGGGCTTCCGAGCACTCCTCCATCTGCTTTTTGACGTTGAACTCGATTTGGTCCATGGGCACGTGACCCGGACCCTCCACCATCACCTGCACGTCGTGCTCCCAGGCGCGGCGGGTGAGCTGGCCCAGGGTCTTCAGCTCTGCCAGCTGGGCTTCGTCGGAGGCGTCGTGCTGACAGCCGGGACGCAGAGAATCCCCCAGGCTAAAGGAGACGTCGTAGCGCTTGAAGATTTCGATGATGTCATCGAAGTGGGTGTAGAGCGGGTTCTGCTTGTGGTGGTGCAGCATCCAGCGGGCCAAGATGCCGCCGCCGCGGGAGACGATGCCGGTGATGCGATCGCGCACCAAGGGCAAATGCTCAATCAAAATGCCGGCATGGATGGTCTGGTAGTCTACCCCCTGCTGAGCGTGGGTTTCAATCACGTGGAGGAAGTCGTCCGCCGTCAGGTTCTCCACGCTGCCGTGCACTCGCTCCAGGGCCTGGTACACCGGCACCGTGCCGATGGGGACGGGGGATGCGTTGATGATGGCGGTGCGAATTTCGTCTAGGTTGCCGCCGCCGGTAGACAGGTCCATCACCGTGTCCGCGCCGTACTTCACCGCCAGCTCCAGCTTGGCCACCTCCTCCGCCATGTCTGAGGAATTGGGGCTCGCGCCGATGTTGGCGTTTACTTTGCACTTGGAGGCGATGCCGATGGCCATCGGCTCTAGGTTGGTGTGGTTGATGTTGGCGGGGATAATCATTCGGCCCCGCGCCACTTCGTCACGAATTAGATCGGGCGGCAGGTTCTCCCGCCGAGCCACGTAGCTCATCTCTTCAGTGATCACACCTTGACGGGCATAGTGCATCTGGGACACGTTGGCCTGTCCGCGTCGCTTGGCGACCCATTCTGTACGCATAGTTGTGGTAGTCCTAAGTATGAACAGCTTCCCTGCGCTGGTACTAGCCAGTCTCAGGTTCCAAGGGTGTAATCTCAGCCTGGTTATGACTCAGGCACCCCTAGCATGTGGATTATCCTAGCACCGTTGCGAGACCGGGGCAGAGCCGGCAAATGCTACAAATTGTCGCGCGGTGGTGGGGGTGCCCAGATTCTATGGCCAGAACGACGATTTGCGGTTGAGCTATGAGATCTGGCAGGAGGGGGTGACGCCCACGGTGGTGGTAGAACTCATTTCCCCCGGAACGGAGCGAGAAGACTATGGCCAAACCCTGCGGGATGCTGCTCAGCCGCCGACCAAGGGGACGCATACGAACGGCTGCTGCGCATCCCTTACTACATCATTTTCAACCGCTACACCAATGACCTGCAGGGGTTTCAAAACCTGGCGGGCCGCTATCAAGCGCTGCCCGTTGAGGCGGGGCGAGGGTGGCTACCCCATTTGCAGCTTGGCCTGGGCCTTTGACAAGGCCCCTACCAGGGCTGCGATCGCCTCTGGGCTTGATCCGGAGGAGTAGGCTCTGGCGGTGGTTTGAGGCATTTAGCTTGCGCTGTAGTCTTCAGGGCGTTGCCGCGTGACTGTTCGTCCGGGGCGTCGGTGGTGCGATCGCGCCCTACCCCTGCACCCGCGCCCTCAACCACTTCCGAAACGCGCTCACCCAGCTCGTCTCCCCCATCGTCCTGCTTGCGCCCAACCCCCCGATCTTTAAAATTAATGTCTCCCCATCGTAATGCGATCGCCCAACGCTCAAATGCGACGGCTTCACTTTAAAGATCGACGCTCCAACTTTCAAATGCGATGCCTTGACTTCGTAATGCGACGGCTCAACTTTGAAGATCAACGGCTCCGCTCTCAATGGGATGGCCCAACCCTTTGATGCGACGGCTCAACTTTAAAGCGCAACAGCTCCACCGTCACAGTGAGGCCGTCACATTGACACTATCGCACGCCAACATAAACCCCTGATAAACCTCGTCTAGATTGAGAACTGGAGTTTTCCGGCTTAATCCTCTAAGGTAGATTAAGTAGTACAATCCATGACGTCCTTCCGTGCTCAAGGTCAAAACCCAACAGTGGGAGCAAACGCCTACGATGCTTAGAGAGCAAGCACTCAAGGCTACTCACCCCAGGACACGTGAACGAGTACTGGCGCTCTATGATGTCACTCAAGGTGCCAGTGCAACGCAAGTCGCTTTAAGAACCGGACGCAACCCTCAGACGGTGATGGGCTGGGTGCATCAGTACAACGAGTTCGGCCCGCAAGGCATTGCTTACCAGCACAGCGGCGGGCCTCCCCCCCTTTGCCTAAAGCAGTAGAAGCCGCTGTAGACGGGGTAATCCGCAGCGCCATTGCCGCAGCGACAATTCCGCCTCAGCAGCGCATTGAAGCCCCGCAACCGCGCTGGACACTGGGGCGGTTGGTGAAGTGGGTGAAAGACACCTTCGACATCGAGTGCTGCCGCGAGACGCTACGCAGGTTGATGAAACGGCTAGGGTTCTCCTGGAAGAAGGCCCGAAAGCTGCTCAATAAGGCTGACCCAATCAAAAGGGCTGCCTACCTAGAGCATCTCGAAGAACTGTTGAAACAAGCCCTTGATGAGCAAGTGCTTGCTGGTATTTGTTGACGAGGCTCACGTACATCTTGACACCCATGAGGGCTATGGCTGGTCAATTTGTGGCGAGCGCTTTTGGGTCTCATCGTCCTCCCCTGGCCTTGCGAAGGTCTCCTTCTATGGCCTCTACCTCTACAACCTGGCTCAGGTGAAGATACTGCCCTACGCAAAGGCCGACCAGTTCAACACAATTGACGTGCTCAAGTGGCTCAGGCTTGAGTTTCCTGATGTCCCCATCAAGGTGGTCTGGGATGGGGCCTCCTACCACCGAGCGAAGCAAGTGCAAACAGCAGCTCAGGTGCTAGAGATTGACCTTATGCCGCTGCCGCCCTACAGCCCTGACTTCATGCCAGTAGAGCATCTATGGCACTGGCTACGTGAGGAGGTGAGCTACCATGCATGCTATTCCACTGCCCCTGAGCTAACCCAGCAGGTTGAGCGATTCGAGCAGCGCACCAACGAGAACCCAATTGCCGTAGCCAATCGCTTATGGGTACAGTCCCACCTTGACCCATAGGTGGAAAAACTACGGGTCTCATCCTAGACGAGGTTTAAATGCCGCCAGGAAAAGGCCAAAAACATGACGCCAATCAGTTTTTGTGGACGAAAGTATGGGTTAAAAAACAAAACATGACGTTAGTCATACATCAAAAGCGAGTTTGAAACTGAAGGTATTTTGCTGAGAAAACCTCAGCTTCCAATCTCAATGAGGTCCGCGTACGCGCTCTGAAACCTTTGCGTAGAAAGGGGTTTAGAGAATATGCTCTCCTCGATTGCCTAGCAGGCGCTACACATCAGTCCCCATCACCAGACATCTCTAAACGCAAGCTTATCGAGATACCTATGCTTTAGAGGATTTGCACCTTAATAATCAGCGCGAAAACCTTTACTCGTTTTTCACATCAACTATTTTCAACACTGCTAACCGACGCTGTCAGGGGGCGAACCCCAACATCGCTTACTTGTGGCTAGCCGCTTAAACCAAAACTCCAGTTCTCAATCTAGACGAGGTCTATAGCCATCGCCACAAGTCTTTGTGCGCGATGGCTCGCCGCTTCGCTCCAGGGTTGTTCGGTTCAGCACCAAAAATGTCCTAAGCGAAGTGGCCAGCGCTATATTATCCAAGCCCCGGACTGCTGAGGCGATTTTCATCCTTGCAAAAAAGTAAATGCTAAGATCGCATAGGCTTTCGCTCCAAAGAAGGAGTATCTTCAATCATCATGGGCGTTGACATTCAGCACTACAAAACGCGGCAGTTCACCGACTGGTCCCCCCGCCTGTGTCAAGGCGCCCTGGGGCTGCTGGCGATCGCCACCCTCGGTTCTTTTTTCATTCCCCAGCAGATCCTCAGCGAGCGCGTTACCCTCTCCGGCGAACAGGTGGCCACCATCGGCCCTTTCGACCCCCCGCAGAGCCCCATCGGCGCTATGCGCATTGACGCCAGCGCCCTGCTTCCTGCTAATAGCTGGGTTACCTACGAACTCAGCGTGCTCGACGAGCAGGGCAACGTCCTCGCCTCTAGCCTCAAGCCCGCCTGGCGTGAAGACGGCATCTGGCAAGAAGACGGCGAATCGGGCACCTGGTCTGAGGAAGACGTGGACGGGCGGTTCGACATCCGCCGCGCCACCATTGATTCTCCTGTGTCCATCGCCGTAACTACTCTTGAGCAGGGCACCGTCGGCGGTCAGCCCCTTACTCAGCCTGTGACCTACCGCGTCCAGGTTTGGAACGGCGCCATCGACCGACGATTTCTCTGGAGCGGCCTTTTCGGCGTCGGGCTTTTGACCTGGATAGCCACAAAAGCAGTCAGCCTGACGGGAAAGGTCGCCCTCTCCAAGCACGCTGGCGACAGCGATGTGGTAGGGCGGGCCAATGTGGGCGGACCCGACACCCTCATACGGGCCGTCATCAAGGTGAAGTCTGACCACACCTCTCCCCAGTTCCTCAACGCCTACTTTACCCTGCGAAACAGCCAGGGCGAGGCGGTCTACAAACAGCAGATCCCCATCAACCTCACCTTGAAAAAAGAGAAAGGCAGGATTGACAGCGCTTGGGGACAGTGCGCGCTCAACTTTGTGCTGGAGCCCGAAGCCTCCTACGGGTTTTGCGTCACCATTCGGCCCGATATGCCCGTGGATCAGACCTCGCTCAAAGTGACGCAAAATGCCCGCTGCGCTTCCGCTCTCGACGTCGTGCACCTGAAGGCGACTTAACCAGTCCGGTAAACCTGTTCTCAGTTCAAGTTACTCACAACCGTTTTCCTATGTTGCCAAAGCTCATTGCCGCTACCGCCCTCGTCGTCACCGTTCTGGCCATCGGGGGCAGCTACAGCCAAATGTCTGCCCTCAACTTAGGTCAAGACCAGCAGCCTTTCTACCGGCCCTACTGGGGTACGCAGCTCTCAGGTGTGCGCTACGGGGGAGCATGGCAGCCGACGCCCCTTCGCAGCAGCTACGAGGGCTTCAGCGGCGGAGGCCCTGGCGCTGGCAAATAGCGGGATCAGCCCCATGGAACAGTCCCTCACACGCAAGCAGCTCCGCTGGCTGCTGGCGGCAGCGGCGGTATCTTCGGGCTGCGGGTTAGCGGCTGAGCTGCTGTTGGGGACGCTGGCCAGCTATTTGGTGGGCAATCAAGCCCTAGCCTACGGCGTTGCGGTGGGCGGGTTTCTGGCCGCCATGGGCTTAGGGGCCTATCTAACGCGGTTTGTGGCCCCAGACGGCGAAGATTTCCAGGTCCTGCTCCCCACAGCTTTCAAACCGCCCCCCGACATTCAGAGCCTCCTGCTAACGCGATTTTTTCAAATCGAGCTACTGATTGCCCTGCTGACGGCCCTGCTGCCCCTGGGCTTATTTGCCCTGTTCACGGTGGATGGCCCGCTTTGGCTAGGTCTCGGGCTGGTGACCCTGCTGCTGGGGACGCTAGCGGGGGCAGAGGTGCCGCTGTTGACCCGGCTGGTGGAGCGCGATCGCGGCATGCGGGAGGCGCTGGCAGGGGTTTTGGCCCTGGACTACGTGGGCGGCTTGGCCGGGTCGCTGCTGTTTCCGGTGGTGCTGCTGCCCTTGCTGGGCATGTTCCCGGCGGCGGCGGTGATCGGCGCTTTCCCCGCCTGGATGGTGTATCTCATGGGCTACGCGTTCCCGGGCCGGCGAGGCTGGCGCCGGGCGGGGCTTGCCCTCGGCCTGGGGCTGCTGCTGTTCGCGCCCCTGACCCTTCCCGTCAGCAACCGGCTGGAGAATAGGCTGTACGGCGCTCCGGTGGTCAGCCGGCAGCAGTCGGCCTACCAGCGTATCGTGCTCACCCGCTACGGTCAGGACGTGCGCCTGTTCTTAGACGGCGACCTCCAGATGTCTACCCTAGACGAGCACCGCTACCACGAGGCCCTGATTCATCCGGCTTTGGCGGCGAGCGGGACGCCCCGGAGCGTCCTGCTGATGGGCGCGGGGGACGGCATGGCGCTGCGGGAGGTGCTTAAGTGGCCTGAAGTCGAGCAGGTCCTCATCATTGAGCTGGACCCCCAGGTGATTGCCCTCGCCCACGGCTACCCGGCTTTGGCTGAGGCCAACGGCGAGGCATTTGACGATTCCCGGGTGACGGTGCGCTACGGAGATGCCTTTAGGCTAGTACCCGACCTAAAGCAACAGTTCGACGTGATTGTGGCCGACTTCCCCGACCCCGACGTGGACGCAATAGCCAAACTCTACAGTCTGGGGTTCTACCGCCAGCTCCGTCAGCGCCTCACCCCCAGCGGCGTTTTGGTGACCCAGGCCTCCAGCCCCTTCTTCGCGCCCAAGGCCTTTGCCTGCATCAAAGCAACCCTGGAGGCGGCGGGCTTTAGCACCTATCCCTACACCGCTAGCGTCCCCAGCTTTGGCCCTTGGGGGTTTGTGCTGGCCGGTTCTGGGGTCGACCCGGCTGCGCTGACGCTTCCGGTACCCACCCGATTTTTAACAGAGTCGCTGCTGCCTGCGCTGTTTGTTTTGCCTAAAGACGTGGGGCAAGAGGCGGTTCAAATTAACCGCCTGGGGCACCCGGTAATTGTGCGCTACCAAAACGACGCGCGCTGGGCTTTATACAATTGATTATCGGTCTCGATCAATAGGCTCTGAGGAAAGCTATAACGGGTATGTGGTTAGTCTGAAACTAAAACCTGTCCTATGTCTCTCTCTCTCCTGTGGATTGTGATTGCCCTAGCGGTCGTTGGGGCCGGTGTGTGGCTGTGGTGGTCCTCCTCTCGTCCCCAGCCTCGCACCCGGGAAACCTCCCGTAACCTGACGCGCCAGCCCTCTATCTTTGACATGCGCATCGGCGATATTGTGCAGTATGCGGGTCGTGACTGGGTCGTGGAAGGCAAGCTGGTTTATAACGATGACGGTTTCTCCTGGCTGGAATATATGCTTCAGGACGACAACGACATTCGCTGGCTGTCGGTGGAAGAGGATGATTGGGTCACCGTATCGCTGCTAAATTCCGTCAATAGCCTGGACGTGAGCACTACGCCGCCCCAAGAGCTAACGTTTGAGGGGGTGGCCTATCGCCGCGTAGAGTCGGGCACCGCGCAAATGCGCCGGGAGGGGAACCCCCGTCGCCCGGATATCGAGCAGTGCCGCTATTTCGACTACGAGGGACCGGAGGACCGGGTGCTGTCGGTGGAAGACTGGGACGGCGATATTGAGGTCACCGCAGGCACCGTCATTGCGCCCCGATCGCTGGTGATTTTGCCGGGGCAGGGCAACAGCGTCTATAGCCCTGTCTAGGGTGACCGGGGCTATGAGGCACCCTACGTTGGGGAGAGCGATCGCTGACAGGTGGGGCACACCGCATGGATCGTGAGCTGGCAGTCGAGCAGGTGGTAGCCCTCCTTTTGCGCCGTCTTCATGCCTGTCTTCAGAATCGAGTCGTTCTTAAATTCGATGGTCTTACTGCAGCGGACGCAAACCAGATGGTGGTGATGGTGGGGACGGGGACGATTGAGCTCATAGCTTTTGTAGCCTTCTGACAGCTCTAGCTCCCGCAAAATGCCCATGCGCGCCATCAGCTTCAGGTTTCGGTAGATTGTAGAGAGGCTGACCTTTTCGCCTTGCTCATCGAGGAGGGTGCACACCTCCTCCGCATTCAGGTGCTTGCCCTCTTCGAGGTCTTGGAAAAACTGAAGAATCTTCTCGCGCTGAGGGGTGAGCCGCCAGCCCCGCTCATTTAGCTCTGCCTTTAAGGCGGTCACGCTATACATGGCAGATCACCTCGTAGTATCAATAGTGATGGCTTGTTGATAATGATATCCAAAGAGTCGGCAAATTTGCAAGAGCAGTGTCTTATTGAGAATCGATGTTGATATAGAAGGTTGGGGCCGTAGATAGCACTGCTGTGGCCCGATTCGAAAGTTAAGCGTAAGACAGTTGATATGATTTCCCTCCCTTCACTTCAAGCAGTCGCAAGGCGCGCGACATCTAAATTCCAAGGGCGCTCGGCTGGGTTTAGCCTGTGGACTTTGGCGACTTTGGCGATCGCCGCGCTGATTTTGCTGCCCATTTTGGTTGTGCTCAGCAGTCTATTTGCCAATGCGGGGGACGTTTGGGCTCATCTGAGCGCGACCGTCCTGCCGCTGTACGTGCGCAACTCCCTCCTGCTGATGGCGAGCGTCGGCATCGGCGTCATCGCTTTGGGCGTTAGCACTGCCTGGCTGGTGAGCACCTGCCGGTTTCCAGGCCGCAAGCTGTTTGAGTGGGGGCTGCTGCTGCCCCTGGCGGCTCCGGCCTACGTGCTGGCCTACGTCTACACCGACGTGTTGGACTACTACGGGCCTGTGCAGTCGGCACTGCGCCCCCTCTTTGGCTGGCAGAGCAGCGCCGACTACTGGTTTCCCCCGGTGCGATCGCTTGGGGGTGCTGCGGTGATGCTCTCTCTGGTGCTCTACCCCTACGTTTACTTGCTGGTGCGGGTAGCGTTTCTTGAGCAGTCGGTGTGCACCCTAGAGGCGAGCCGCTCCCTGGGCTGCGGCCCTTGGCAGAGCTTTTGGCGGGTGGCCTTACCCTTGGCGCGGCCCGCCATCGCCGCGGGCACCGCTTTGGCGCTGATGGAAACCCTGAGCGACTTTGGCACGGTAAAGTATTTCGGCGTGGAGACGTTTACCACCGGCATCTATCGCACCTGGTTTGGTCTGGGGGAGCGGGTGGCGGCCTCCCAGCTGGCGTCTGTACTGCTGCTGTTTATCCTGGTGCTGGTGGTGCTGGAGCAGCGATCGCGCCGCCGGTGCCGCTACTATCAGGCCTCAGCGTCTCAGCAGGCCGCCCTATGCGAGCTGAAAGGATGGCGAGCAGGGGCGGCATGGCTGACCTGCGGGCTGCCTTTGGCCTTTGGGTTTGGGGTGCCCTCCCTGGTGCTGCTGCAGATGGCGATCGCCAACGCCACCGACAACTTCACCGATAACTTTTGGACCTATGCCCGCAACAGCGTTTTGGTGGCCAGCATCACGGCACTAATCGGGGTGCTGCTGGCCCTGGTGTTGGCCTACGGTCGGCGGCTGCAGCCTGGGCTGGTGATGAATGCCGCTGTGCGGACGGCGGCCTTTGGCTACGCCTTTCCGGGCATGGTGATTGCCGTCGGCATTTTGATTCTAGCGGGGGCTGCCGACAATGCCCTTGACGCCTGGATGGAGCAAACCTTCGGCGTTTCCACCGGGCTACTGCTCAGCGGCACTGTCGCGGCCCTGGTGCTGGCCTACCTGGTGCGGTTCCTTGCGGTGGCGTTTAACACGGTGAATGCGGGGCTGCTGCGCATCAAGCCCAGCCTAGACGAGGCGGCTCGCTCCTTAGGCCATACGCCAACCCAGACGCTAGTGCGGGTCCACACGCCGTTGATGCGGGCCAGCCTGCTGACTGCCGCCATTTTGGTATTTGTGGACGTGATGAAGGAGCTGCCGGCGACGCTGATCGTGCGGCCCTTTAATTTCGATACCCTGGCGGTGCAGGTCTACCGGCTGGCGTCGGATGAGCGTCTCAGCGAGGCTGCAGCTCCGGCGCTGGCGATTATCGTGGCGGGGCTTCTGCCAGTGGCGCTGCTGAGCTGGCGGCTGCGGCGCAAGCGCGCTCTGTCTTGACGGTGGTCAGTCAGGCTAGGGGCTGACCACCTCAACAGTCTGAGCCACAGAAGGCACCCCATCCTCAGAAATCAAAAACAGGTTGTACATCCCCTCCGGCGCCGCGAACGCGTTTTCCGGGGCCATGATCTCAATTTCGTAATCCGACATCTGCCGGTACTCGAGCGCCACCCGGCGCTGCCCTTGGTCAAAGCTGTGGGTCATGGCGCCCAAGGCCATCAGCGCCGCGCCGCCAGAGGCGGGAAGGGAGGCTGAGGCAAACGTCACCGTCATCGTTGACTCACCTAGGGTCAGCTTGCCATCTGATACCGCTGTGATTTCCGGTCGAGGCCCATTGAATAAATACGGCGGGCTGAAAAGCCGCAGCTCTGGCCGCTCGCAACCAATGCGGTAGTCTCCCTCTTGGCCGTCTTCAAACACGCGCCCACCGCCAATCAACACTCGGCCATCTTTCAGCAGCAGCGAAACGTTGTGGTACCCCCGCATCTGGTCGTCATCGGTCCAGGGGGCGAGCTGGGTCAGGGTGTTTCCCTGGGGGTCATAGATCATCGGCTGCTTCAAATCGCCGATATTCTTGTCGGCCTGATAAAACTCTTCGCCGCTGATGATCAGCGCCGTGCCGTCCGGCAGCAGGGTCGATGCCGCCTTGTGGCGGGTGCTGCCCATGTCTAGGGAGGTCCACTGCATCGTCTCGGGGTCGAACTTATCAATGCGCTGGCCCTCTTCCAGGCCGTTGTCACCGCCGCCGATGATGACAATTTCGCCCTCGGTGGTCAGAAACGCCGTGGTCTCGTTCAAGAGGCCGCCGCCGGGCCGTTTCCCTTCCGCTGGGGTAGTAAACCGCTCTTCCTCTGGCACGGTCTCGTCTAGGCTGAGAAATGCCAGACCCGGCGTAAAGGCACCGTCGTCGGGGTCATTGGCGATGCCGCCGTAGATCACCACGTGGCGATCGCGCCCGTCAATTTCCACCGGCTGAGGCAGGAGCATGGCGTGGGCGTAGTCAAACACATCGATGCTGACCTCGCGGGGGGCGTTAGCGTCATTCACCCAGATCGTCCAGGGGTTTTGCCCTTGCTGGTATTGGTCAAAGTCGAACAGGGTCATGCTGTCGTTCTGATACTCCCACTTGCGGGAGTCCAGAACGCTGGCCCACTTGGCCAGACCACCGTTGATCAGCGCCCTGCCGCCAGGGATGCGGGTGATGTTGGGGTACCACATCATTCCGGTCTCATACCAGTCCCAGGACCCGTCTGCGGGGGGCGTCGGTCCGCCGGGGTTGGGGGTAGGAATCCGCACAAACTTCTCGCCGTCAAAGATGCGGGCGTAGTTTAGGCCAAACTCATCTTGGTCGCGATCGCCCAAATTATTGTATTTTGCGCCGCCCATGTAGAGGATGCTGCCGTCTGGCAGGGGCGTATGGCCGGAGCAGTACAGCACGTCCCCTTCGAGCTGGGGCTGCTCATCGATGGGGGTGATATTGAGGGTTTCACCGACTGTGGTCAGCTCGGCGGGATCGAGCAAAAAGGAGGTGCCGAACCGGCGCCCTTCGCGGCCAACGCACTGCCGCTCTTGCGGGCGGCTCCAGCCCGTTACGATCACCTCACCACTGGGCAGGAGGCTGGCGTGGATGGGGGCTACCCACCATCCGCCCTCAGGTTTGGGAATTTCGTCGGTGCCGGGGAAGGTATCGGTGTTGTCTCGAAGCGAGATAATCGGGCTCCACAGACCGTTCTGGGCGTCAGCACTGGGAACTTCAGTAGTCGGGTCTGCGGGACTGTCGTAGGCTTGGGCGATCGCCGGCAGCGGCTGCAGAAAAACGGCGATGACTAGCACCAAGTTCAGAAGGAGTTTAGATATCATCTGGCATTCCCCAACGGGTCGAGCAGGCTTTAAAGATGCTGAATTTAAATAATCTCAAGCGAATCTTAATCGGTCTGCCCGCAATCGTCCAGACCTGCAGAATTGAGTAGAGGCGATCGCTGCGCCCTAAATTTTGGCAAATAATTGGCTGGCAAACAATTGGCAAACAAAATCATTCGAGATATTTTGAAGGCATCATCTCAAGTTCTCCTCAATCGCCATGACACTCCGACAGTGGGCCGTCGCCTTCCTTCTCACCCTCGCCGCCGCCCTTGCCACTATCTTCGGCACTGTGGCAGTTCAGGCTCATCCCCACGACAACAGCGACATCGCGCAGCCCACCCTAGAGTCCGCTGGTCTCACCGTTGAGCAACTGGCCGACGGCGTCTACGGCCTCCTTGCCAGCACTGACTTCCCGGTAGAAGACCCCAATGCCGCTATCTGCAACGGCGGTATCGTCATCGGGGATGACGGTGTGCTGGTTATCGACGCTTTTCAGAATGAGGCGCTGGCCAGTCTGATGTTCGATACCGTCGCCTCCCTTACAGACCAGCCCATTCGCTACGTCCTCAACACCCATTACCACTTCGACCACTCCGGCGGTAATGCCTCTGCCAACGCACTGGGCTACCCCCTCATTGGACGCGGCCCTATTCGCGAGCTCATGCTGGAGCGCAACCTAGAGCAAGACCCCAACGCTGCCCCGCCCGAGATGGTGATCAATGGCGTTAGCGAGGTTTGGCTGGGGGAACGACAGGTGCAGCTCGTGGCGTTTGACGGCCATTCCGGCGGCACAGACCTGATTGCCTATGTGCCTGATGTGGACGTGATGGTTGCAGGCGACCTGCTGTTCACCCAGCGGATTCCCTACCTGGGTGACGCCAACATTCGCGTTTGGCAGGCCACCCTAGAGCAGCTTGCGGCGGATTACGGCGCAGCAACGCTTCTGGCAGGACACGGCCCTGTGAGCGATCGCACCGATTTGGAGACGCTCCAGGGATACCTGGAGACGCTAGAGGCGATGGCGCTAGGCTGGAAGGAGCAGGGGCTGTCTCAAGAAGAGGCGATCGCCCAAGCCGAGCTGCCGGAACAGTACTCGGACTACCTTTTCCAGGGTCTATTTTCCGGCAATCTGGAGGTGGCCTATCAGCAAATCACCCTGGGCAACGACGATGCCGCATCGATTCAGGGGTACTTTCAAGCCCAGACTCCGGCGTTGAGAGCGCTGTAATAGCAGCTTTACTGGCTTCATAGAGTGGAGGTATGGCGAAATGTCAGGAGGCTTCTCTTCTCGCTAGCAGCAGGAGATAGCGCGCTGAGCGCGGAAGAACGCTTAACTGCACTCCCGATCGCGACATCCAGCGGAAATTCAGCAATATTGGAACCAATAGCGCTGGCTATTCGTACTCCTAGGGAAGCTTCAAAAAGTTGAAGTTTCTGAAGGAAATATATCAATACACTCCCGAACTGAAAAGTATCGGAGCCAGAAAGCTATGCCATTTTTCTCTGCGCTAGACAACAACAATACGCTGACCGTATTCAACTCCAGTAACCCCAGCGTTACCTCCACTATTTCCGTTACCGGCGTCAACGGGACGCTGCTGGGCATTGACACGCGCCCCTCCAATGGACTGGTCTACGGCATCACTGACACTAACGATGTCTACACTATCGACGCGGCCACTGGCGTTGCCACATTTGTCAGCACCCTGAATATACCGTTCACCGGCGGTACCCTCTCGGGCTTCGACTTCAACCCGGTAGCCGACCGGCTGCGGCTCGTGGGCACGAACGACCAGGATTTTCGCATCAACGTAGATACTGGGGAAGTGACCATCGACGGCAACTTGGCCTTTGCCCCCGGTGACCCCAACGCTGCGGCCAGTCCAACCATAACGGCAGCGGCCTACGAAAATGCGATCGCCAATCCCACCGCCACTGAACTCTACAACATTGATTCAGCCCTCGACATTTTGACCGAGCAGGATCCGCCCAACGACGGTACACAAGTCACCGTAGGTCCCCTAGGCGTTGACTTCGGTGACATCGGCGGGTTCGACATTGTGTCCCCGGCCCAGGGCGTCAACATGGGCTTTGCCGCATCCGGGTCTACTCTCTACTCGGTTGATCTAGATGCCGGTACGACAACCAGCCTAGGCCCCATTGGCTCAGATGACGACGACGATGGCGCGGGCGACACCGATCTCAACCTCATCGGCCTCACGAATATCGACGATCCGCGCACGCCGCCGGTTGCAGCAGGGACTCAGTTCTTAGCGCTCACCACCGACAACGTGCTGCAGACTTTTGACGGCGGCAGCCCGAACGCGGTTACCTCTACCCCGGTTACCGGCCTTGACGGCGATCTGCTGGGCATCGACGTGCGCCCCTCCAACGGTCTGGTCTACGGCATCACGACCAACAATAGCGTCTACATCATTAACCCTAACAGCGGCGTAGCCACCTTTATCAGCACCCTGAGCGTTCCGTTCTCAGGCGACGCGGTTTCTGGCTTCGATTTCAACCCTGCAGCGGACCGGCTGCGGCTGGTGAGCGAGAACAACCAGAATTTCCGCATCAACGTCGATACGGGGGAAGTGATCATTGATGGCGATCTCGCCTTTGGCGCCGAGGATTCCACAAACTTTGGCGTCGACCCCACCGTGACGGCAGTGGCCTACATCAACGCGATCGCCGATCCGACCACTACGCTGCTCTACGACATCGATGCTGAGCTCGATTCTCTGCTGGTCCAAAGCCCCGCCAACGACGGCACCCTGTTCACCGTCGGCAGCTTGGGCTTCGACTTTGATACCTTAGGCGGCTTCGATATCGTCACTGCGGGTGAAGGAAACAACGCCGGCTTTGCCGTCTCCAACGGTATCCTTTACTCCGTTGACCTAGACACCGGCACTTCCACCTCCTTGGGTAGTGTTGGGGATGGCTCTACCAATATCTCCGGGTTCACATCCCTTCCGGCAGCGGCCAACACTCAGTTCACTGCCTTAGCGGAGGACAACACCCTAGTGACGTTTGCCTCTGGCAACACTAGCGTAGCGACTACAACGACAGTCACTGGCGTCGATGGTACCCTGCTGGGCATCGACACTCGTCCGGCCAACGGATTGGTCTACGGCGTTACGGACACCAACGGGGTTTACACCATTGACGTCACCACTGGCGCAGCGACGCTGGTGAGCACCCTCGATATCCCGTTCAACGGCGATAGCGTCTCCGGCTTTGACTTCAACCCTGCAGCGGACCGGCTGCGGCTCGTAAACGACGACGACCAAAACTTCCGCATCAACGTCGATACGGGGGAAGTGATCCTAGACGGTGATCTCGCCTTTGCTGCAGGTGACGCTAATTTTGGAGCAGACCCCAACGTCACGGCAGCCGCCTACATCAACGCGATCGCCGACCCCACGACGACGCTGCTGTTTGATATCGATTCAGACCTCGATATCCTGACGACACAAGATCCCGCCAACGATGGCATTCTGTCCACCGTCGGCAGCTTAGGGATTGACTTTGACGAGGTCGGTGGCTTTGATATCGTCTCCACCTCTGAGGACAACAACACCGCTTTTGCGGTGTCCGACTCCACCCTCTACTCCATCAATCTGAGAACGGGGCAAGCCGTTGATCTAGGGGCGATCGCGGGGGCGGAAGACCTCAACTTCCTGGGCCTGACGGCAACTGGTATCGCTGGTGCGCCTATCGTGACTGATGGAACCGTGGGCAACGACGCTATCACAGGCACCGATGGCATCGATACGATACGGGGCAACGACGGCAACGATACCCTTTCCGGCCTGGGCGGAGACGACACCATCCTGGGCGGTCGCGGCAACGACGTGATTGACGGCGGCGCAGGTGACGATACGCTTCGCGGTCTGGCCGATGCCGACATTATCACCGGTGGCAGCGGGAACGACGATATTCTGGGCAACGGCGGCGATGACATCCTCCGCGGCAACCGCGGCGAAGATCGCCTGATTGGTGGCAAGGGGAACGATCGCGTTAACGGCGGTGCCAATGACGACCTCATCCGGGGCGCCAAGGGGAACGACGTCCTCATCGGTGGCTCAGGGCGCGATCGCATCTTTGGGGGTCAGGGCGACGACCGACTATTCGGCGGCGTGGGTCGCGATACCCTGCGGGCCGACGGCGGTAACGATCGCCTAGACGGCGGTGAGGCCAACGATATCATCCGCACTGGGGCCGGTAACGACCGGGTTGTGCTCAGAGCCGGAGACGGGACCGACACCGTCTTCCGCTTTGATGCCCAAGGGAATGACCGCTTCTTGCTAGAGGATATCAGCTTTGGTCAGATTAGCCTCGATATCCAGGGTCGTAATACGGCGATCGTGTTTGGGGATGAGACGCTAGCGGTGGTGAGAAACAACACTAGCCTTGTGGCAGGTGACTTCAACACCATCACGGCCTAGCAGAAAAGCGGCTGTAGTAAGTATCTTTTTCTACTAGGATGCTTGCTACAGTTTGAAGCGCCTCTTCACCCCACGGTGAGGAGGCGCTTTGAATAACGACCACCACAGGGTCAACCGCTGCCCCGCTCTCAGGGGTCAGTTCCAGAATCCAGCTTCGGAATATGGTGTTTTAGGTAGCATCCTGCAAAATGCTTCTTATGATAGACCTATACTAAGGCTGGTTCGTGGCGTCTAGCAGGGCTTTCAGTGGTCAACCCAGACGCTTTTGGGCCTGCACCTTCGGGGTATCTCACCATTCATCTTTAAAAAGGAAACTCAAAGCTTTTCCATGGAAAGTATTTTGACCCTAATCCAGTATCCTGAGGCCCAGTGGACGATTCAGCTCAACTTGAGAACTGTGGTTCTCGGTATCGGAGGTCTACTGGCGGCGATCGCGCTGTACTGGCTGCCGAGGGCGATCGGTTCCATAACGTCGAAGCTGTCGCCGCCCACCTCAAACGCCTTTTACAACAAAGTTGTTCTCCCGTTTAACAACTGGATTGGGCTGACGCTGCTCGTCATGGTTGCGGACGTCGTTTTGCTGTTCTTCCAAGATCAGTCGCTGCAGCTCGACATTGCTGAGTTTGTGGTGGGGCTTGCCCTGGCTGTCAACCTGGTCTTGCTGAGCTTCAAGCTTTCTGCTCAGTTCTTCGACGTCTACCTGCTTGAGCAGACCATTCAGGGCAGCGGCAAGGCCAACAGCGAGCTGCTGCTGCTGTACAAATACCTGTCCAATGGGGTGCTCCTGCTGAGCATCGTCTTTATTTTTGCCCAAACCCACCGGGTCAATGTGGTAGGCCTCCTGGCGAGCCTCGGTGTGGGGGGAATTGCGATCGCCCTGGCCGCGCAGAAGATTCTAGAGCAGGTGCTGTGGAGCACAATGATATTTCTCGATCGTCCCTTTGTGATCGACGACTATATTCATTTGGCTGATGGCACCTTTGGGCGCGTGGAGTCCATCGGCTGGCGCTCGACCCGCATTCGCCTCTCTGGAAAGGGCACATTGGTGGTCATTCCCAACAGCATGCTGACCCAAATGGCGATCGAGAACCTCACAGGTGCACAGAAGATCATCTCCTTGATCAACGTCACGTTTTATCGGCTGATTCCTGATGAGGAACGCGCTTTGGTGCGTCAACTGATTATCACGGGCACCAGCGATATCTATGGCATTGATCACCGGCTGACTGAAGTCACGTTTCAGAATATGCCGAACAACAAGGGCGGCGGTGTTGTCCAGGCGCAAATTCGCTTTTTCATCCTAGGAACGGGCGAGAACTCTATGGAAATACGGGGCCAATTTTTAGAAGCTGCGCGGAAGACCGTGATGAAGCAGCTTCGAGATTATGGCATCGAATTCGAAATTGAAGAGGGCACCGTCAACATAACCTCGCCAATGAACATCTAGCCGCTATCGACCTGCTCTGATGTTTGAACCAATATTTGTGGGCAGCCGGGCTCATCCAAAGATTTAGGGGATATGGAGCTACAAAACGTTTTCGAAGATTTCATCGCCCAAATTAATAATGAAGAAATACGGCGATCGCTCACCTTTTTTGCGATTCGCTTCGGGCTTCTAATTGGCTGCGTCATTCTGGCTATCATTGCGGGGAGGCTGGTTCCCTGGCTAGTGCGGACAGTTTTGAGCAAACTATCGAGCTCGGAGGAGCGGACTAAGGAATATCGCTCAATTGTCGACACCGTAGAGCGCCCCCTTTCCGCAGCGGTCACGCTGATTCTGATTTCTGTAAGCTTGAACATCATCAGGACCTATGGCGGCCTTTATGCTGCGCTGTCATTCCTGGTTGATGCAGCGGTCACACTGAGCCTGGCCTGGACCGCATCTCGGGTTGTTAAGATGCTGATCCGCCTTTACGGCGTGAGCGTGCTGGGCCGCATCAATGACGAAGTCAACGACATCGTTTTGATCATTGAAAACGTCGCCAACTTTTTGATTGGCTTCTTTGCCATTACTATTTTTGCTCAGACTCGCGATTTCAACTTTTTAGCGCTGCTCACGGGCTTGGGAATTGGAGCAGCGGGCATCGCGTTTGCGGCTCAAGAGGCCTTAGGTCAGCTGATTGGCACTATCGTTATCTACCTCGATCGCCCCTACATCGTGGGAGAATATATCCGAGCAAACTTCAATATCCATGCAGAAGACGTCTACGGGCGGGTAGAGTCAATTGGCATTCGCTCAACTAAAATCCGCATTGCCGTAACCAATACGCTGCTGATCGTGCCCAATTCCCTCATGTCCAGCATGGATATTGAGAACATCTCTCGCGGCACAAAGGTGATGGTGCTGCTGTACGTAGATTTTTCTCAGGAGCTGGATGACACTGCTGAGGCGCTGGTCTCGCAAACCATCAAAAAAAGCTTCGACGGCATCTTTGGTATCGACCCCGGCAGTACCCGAATCCATCTGTTTGTGCCTGAAGATAAGGCGGGAACCCGGGCTCGGGTCAGCTTCTTTGTCATGGGGACTAACGAATCCTCCATTAACCTGCGAAAGCGCATGCTAGAGATTGCTAGTCAGTCGCTGAAAAAAGAGCTGCGCGATTACCAGTTTGACTTTTCCATGCAGGAGCCTACAGTCTATGTCGATTCCCCAGTGACGCTATAGAGGCTATACCGATGGACATCCAGGAGATTATTCAAGAACTCTTTCCCATAGACGCCGAGTTTCAGCAGCGGCTGCTGGGGTTTGGAATTCGGGCGGCAATCTTTATCGCGCTGGTGGTTGCAGCCTGGATAGTGTCGCGATTTATTCCAACAATTCTCAGATTTGCCGTAGAACGCCTCATGCCAAAGCTCTTCTCCGCTGGCTACAAACAGGTGGTTGGTCCAATTCGCCCGGCCCTGGTGAGGGCGGGATTCTTCGGCCTAATTATTCCTACCCTGAGCGTATTTCGGGATTATGCCGGGCTCTACAGCGTGCTCAGCTTTTTTGTCTACCTGGCATTCTCCATCTGCGCAGGCTGGTTCGTGTCGCGCCTAGTGCACCAAGCGCTACGGGTTTACGGCGCAAAAATTGTCCAGCGCCTTAGCCACGATGTCGATGATTTTGTCACAGTGATTGAGAGCCTCGCCAATGCCGTGATCGTCTTTTTTACGGTGGTCTACTTTGCCCAGACCCAGAACCTCAATCTGATTAGCATCCTAGCTGGACTGGGCATCGTGGGTTTGGCCCTCTCATTTGCCGCCAAGGAGACCTTTGCCCAAATCATCGGCTCCATCGTACTCTACCTCGATCGCCCTTACCGGCCTGGGGAATACGTCCGCGTCAGCTTCAACCCCAAGGACGAGGACGTGTACGGTCGCGTAGAGGCACTCGGACTCCGTTCAACGAAGATTCGCGTGGCAGCGAAGAACACCTTGGTGATTGCACCCAACTCGCTTATGGTGAAAAAGGACATCGAGAACATTTCTCGGGGAACGAAAGTAATGTCCTTGCTCTATCTCGATTTTCCTAATCCGCTCAACGAAAGCGAGAGAGCCTTGGTTAAGGATGTCGTAGGGAACGCGATTGGTAATCTGCTGGGCGTAGAACCCCTAAGCGTAAGAATATTCTTGTTTAAACCGGACGACAGACCCGGCACCCGCGCTCGGGTAAGCTTTTTCCTTCTCAGCTCTAGCGAAGGCTCCTTAGGCATTCGCAAGCGCCTAGTAGAGGTGGCAAACGAAAAAATTACGGCTAGCTTTGAGGCTCACAACCTAAAGTTCACGATGCAGGAGCCCATGCTGTACGTGGATTCTCCCATAACGCGGTAGCGATCGCGGTGGGAGAATCCAGGCTGGCTTCTATGGAAAACGTGGGAGAGCCTATCTCGATAGAAAACCAGATGTGGCTTAGGTCGCCTTACTTGAAAGCGCTAGGTTGGACTCTGGCTCGTGGGACTGATTGACTCCGTGGCGAAGACGAAGCATGGCCGCAATGGGCCACAGTGCTGACGCCAAAATGAGAACAAGCCAGCTATCGATGTCACTCAGCGGGGTTGTGTCATCTTGATAAAAGGCCTGCAGGAGTACAGCAAAAGTCAGTGCAGCGGGTAGTGCATAAAAAATGAACATTTTCTTGGTCTCAGTAATTCTCTATGTGACAGGTAAAGGCTCTATTCGGTTCTCATGAGAGACCTGGCGATGTCCCAGAGGACACATTCTACTCTTCCCAAAAATGCAAAAGTAGGCACCCAGCCGAGCAAGCTTTTGAGTGCTGTTGTAATAAGAGTCAGCATTGACCTATATCCCTCCCTCAACCCTATCTCCATCGTAGAGAGTCAGGGCTTAAGGGAAAATGAAGCAATGCGTTTACTGCGTAGCCCACTTCTATGAATAATCAGAGCATTTTTAACAAAAGAGCCTGCCTTTCCAAGATCGCGTCAGCTTTTCAAGACTAGGGCAGTACGACTTGTTGCATAGGTATAGCCAGTATGAAGCCCCTGAAGAATGATTCCTGCCTAAAACAGTAACTTGATTTGCAGATCATAACATCAGCCTATCGGATGGAGCAGGAAAGTTCAATTTCTAAATATTAAGAACTCTGTAGATTTACTATGGTTGCTCCGGGAGTCAATCCTCCGCTGCGGCGACTGGCTAAGTTTTTACGGCATCGGTTCTTTCGCGCGTATAGCATCTTGACAAAGATTCTTGAGCAGAAATCGCAGGGTGAAAACTGCGGGACAGCGCATAACGTACGTCGCGGGCGCGCTTTGCCAGGCTAGAATGCGAGGTGTCCCAGCGCAGCCTGACCGATACCTCAATGATCGATCTCGACCTTATCCAAGCCAAAACTGCCTTCATTTGCGACATGGATGGTGTCATTTACCACGGCAATCGGCTGCTGCCGGGCGTGCCCGAGTTTGTCGATTGGCTACACCGTGAAGAAAAGCGATTTCTGTTTCTCACCAATAGCAGCGAGCGATCGCCCCGCGAACTCAAAGAGAAGCTCAGCAGATTGGGCATTGAGGTCTCTCCAGCGAATTTTTACACCAGTGCCCTAGCCACCGCCGCCTTTTTAGCCCAGCAGAAGCCCGGCGGCAGCGCCTTTGTCATTGGCGAACCGGGACTGATTAACGCCCTGTACGATGCGGGCTTTTCTATTAACGACACTGCCCCAGACTACGTCGTTGTCGGGGACACCCGCAGCTATAGCTATGAGAAGCTAGAGCAGGCCTGTTTTTTGGTGCAAAAGGGAGCCAAGCTGATTGGCACTAACCCAGACGTAACGGCCCCATCAGAAAGGGGCATTATTCCAGCGACGGGGGCGTTGCTGGCCCCGATCGAGCTGACGGCAAAAGCCAGTGCCTACTGCGTGGGCAAACCCAATCCGCTGATGATGCGCAGCGCTCTGAAGAAGCTGGGGGCCCAGCGAGAGGAAACCGCCATTATTGGCGATCGCATGGATACAGATATTATTGCGGGCATTGAATCGGAGATTGAGACCGTCCTGGTGTTTAGCGGCGTCACGAGCCCTGAGGATTTGCCGCGCTTTGCCTATCGGCCCAACTACCAGCTTTCAGGGGTAGGGCAGCTAGTGCCCTAAACTGTGGGCCATCGCCAGACCTCACCTCCCCATACGGATCTCCCTACTGCGCAGTCTCCGTTGCAATCGATACATTTAAAAAAGTTAACCAATAAGTCTTGTTGGCCTTATCCCATCACCTGTGAGGGCCTACGGCTTATTGTCTTTTGGTCTGTATTAGACCCAGCCCTTGGAGATCACCTATGTTCGAACACTTTAACAGTGATGCTGTTGCGGTCATTATGCAGGCCCAGCGGGAAGCTCGGCAACTCGGCCAAAACTTCGTTGGCACCGAGCAACTGCTGCTAGGTCTGATGGGCAATCGCACTAGCAAAACAGCACAAATTTTACAGGAATCGGGCCTAGCGTTAGAAGAGGCCCGGTCCGAAGTTGAGAAGCTGGTGGGACACAGCCAGCCTTCTCGGCTCACCGACATTCCCCTCACTCCTAAAACGAAGCGCGTGCTGGAGCAGGCTCTACAGGAAGCTCGCCGCCTCAACAGTGACTCCGTACTCCCTGAGCACATTCTTCTGATGCTGACTCGCACGAAAGACAGCGTCGCCGTCAAAGTGATGAAAAATCTGGGCGTTGACCCCGGTACTGTCGAAGAAACCGTTGCTCAAAACCTGAAGGAAGCTGTTCCTGTAGGTAAGCGAGGCGATCGCCCCCGCTCATCTGGCGATGGGAAAGCGCTAGCAGAGTTTGGCACTGACCTCACTCAGCGGGCCGCTGATGGCTACATTGACCCCGTGATTGGCCGCGCGCAGGAAATTGAGCGCGTGGTGCAGATTTTGGGCCGTCGCAGCAAGAATAACCCGGTGCTAATTGGTGAGCCTGGCGTAGGCAAGACGGCGATCGCTGAAGGATTGGCTCAGCGCATCGTTAATCAAGACGTGCCCGCTGGCCTGCAGGACAAGCGCATCATTGCTTTAGAGATGGGCCGACTGGTGGGCGGCACCCGCTTCCGCGGCGAGTTTGAGGAGCGCCTCAAGCAAATTGTGGCTGAGGTGCAGCAGTCCAGCGACGTGATTCTTGTGATTGACGAGATTCATACCCTAGTCGGAACCGGCGGCATGGAGGGCAGCATGGACGCCGCCAACCTGCTCAAGCCAGCCCTCGCCCGGGGTGAGCTGCAGTGCATCGGCGCCACCACCCTGGACGAATATCGCCGGCACATCGAAAAAGATGCTGCCCTAGAGCGGCGCTTCCAGCCTGTGCGAATTAATCCGCCTTCTGTAGCGGAAACCGTGGAGATTCTACAGGGTATTCGCAGCCGCTATGAGCAGCACCACCGCCTCACCATCACTGACGAGGCTGTTGAGGCTGCCGCGACCCTGTCCGATCGCTATATTGCCGATCGCCATCTGCCCGATAAAGCCATCGATTTAATCGACGAAGCAGGTTCGCGGGTGAAGTTGCGCAACAGCTATATTGGAGCGCCTCAATCGCTGCGGCAAGAGCTGCGCCAGGTCCGTACTGATAAAGACGCGGCGATCGCGGCTCAGGATTTTAGGCAGGCGGCCACGCTGCGTCAAAAGGAACGCGAGTTGGAAGTCAAAATCCAGGCTGAGCTGCCGGAGTCTATGGCTACCGTAGGGACTAGTAGTGCGGTCACCGCTGACGATATCGCCGAGATTGTTGCCGCCTGGACGGGCATCCCGGTTACCCAGCTCACTGAGTCGGAGTCAGCGCTGCTGATGCATCTGGAGGCAACCCTACACGAGCGAGTGGTAGGGCAAGAGGAGGCGGTGTCTGCTGTAGCCCGCGCCGTGCGGCGATCGCGGGTTAGCCTCAAGAGCCCTGAGCGCCCCATTGCCAGTTTACTGTTCACCGGCCCTACCGGCGTGGGAAAAACCGAGCTAACCAAGGCCCTGGCTGCATCGGTGTTTGGTTCTGAAGACGCCATGATTCGCCTCGACATGTCCGAATATATGGAGCGCCATACGGTCTCGCGTCTGATTGGCGCACCGCCCGGCTATGTGGGCTTTGATCAGGGTGGTCTGCTGACCGATGCGGTGGATCAGAATCCGCATGCTGTCTTATTGCTTGATGAAATTGAAAAGGCGCATCCGGAAATCTTCAATATTCTCCTTCAGGTGATGGACAATGGTCAGTTGACGGACAGCCACGGCAAGAAGATCGACTTCCGCAACGTCATCCTCATCATGACGACCAACGCCGGCGCCGCCGATGCGAACCGCATGGAAATCGGCTTCGGCCGAGGCCGCGCGCAATCGGAGCAGGAGACAGCGATCAACAAGCTCTTCACGCCGGAGTTTCGCAATCGTCTCGATGCGGTCATTCCGTTCTCCAGCCTCACCTCCGACGTCATTCACCGCGTCGTCGAAAAGTTCGTGCTTCAGTTAGAGGCCCAGCTCGCCGACCGAAGTGTGACGTTCGAATTGACGGAGCCGGCGACGCAATGGCTGGCGAAGCGCGGCTATGATGACGAATATGGCGCGCGTCCGCTGTCTCGCGTCATTCAGGAGCACATCAAGAAACCGCTTGCGGAAGAGGTGTTGTTCGGCAAGCTGCGCAAGGGCGGGACGGTTCGCGTTCTAGTGAATACGGAAGACCCTGAGTCTTTGACGTTTGAATTCATCGAGCCTGCGCCGCCCAAGCCTCGCAAACGGCGCAAGAAAAAAGACGGGCCCGACGCCGGCTCAAGCGGCTCTGGAGGCCCTAAGACT